>DATIUW010000272.1:0-7453 GCA_035466435.1 Polyangiales bacterium
CATGAGCAAGAGACCGCGATTTCCGATTCCCCGTTACCCTCGGGGCTGGTTCCAGGTAGCCTACGCGGACGAGCTGAAGCCGGGCGACGTAGTGCCGCTCAAGTACTTCGGCGTGGACCTCGTCATGTTCAGGACCGAGGACGGCGAGGTGAGCGTGCTCGACGCATTCTGCCCTCACATGGGGGCACACCTCGGACACGGAGGCAAAGTCGAGGGGGACGGGATCGTCTGCCCGTTCCATGCGTGGAAGTTCGACGGCTCGGGCAAGTGCACACACGTGCCATACGCGAAGCACCTTCCTCGAAAGGCCAATGTCACCGCATGGCCCGTTCGCGAGGTCAACGGCATCATCATGGTCTGGCACGACATCGAGGGCCGAGATCCCGAATGGGAGATCCCCGCGATCCCCGAGTGGAACAACGATGCATGGACCCCCTACTGGCGCCAACACTGGAAGCTACGCACGCACAATCAGGACATGTGCGAAAACGTCGTCGACAAGGCGCACTTTCGCTACGTGCACGGCATGAACATCGTGCCACAGCCCCACACCATCAAGTTGGAGTATCCCCACATCAACATGATCACGGATACGATCTACGAGACACCACAGGGCGAGGTGAAGGGTGAGCTCGATGTGGAGGTGCATGGTTTCGGCTTCTCGGTCAGCCGCTTTCGTGGCATCGTCGAAACGACGAACATGGCCTCGGTCACGCCGATCGACGACGAGTACTGCGACGTCCGCTTCTCATTCACGGTCAAGAAGATTGGCGGTGCCGACATCACGGCGGGCGTCGGCAGGGCCTTCACCAAGGAAATTGCACGCCAGCTCGAGGAAGATGCGCCCGTATGGGAAAACAAAGCGTTTTTCGAGCATCCGATGCTCTGCGATGGGGACGGCCCGATCGCCGAGTTCCGCAAGTGGTGCAAGCACTTCTACCCCGACTGGTACCACAAGCAGGCGCAAGACGAGTATGATGGCCTCAAGGAGGTGAGCAAGCCACTTACACTAGCCGAGCGGCGCAGGCGGCTTGCCGCAGCATAGATGGAAAGTAGGACGGAGACTGGAAGGCCGGCGACGCCAGAGGAAATCAGCGCGCGCATCCGAAGCGAGCACGCCGAGATCTCTGCGCGGGTCGCACGCGTGGAAGCCCTCACCGAGCGTGTGAGCAGCGGCGGCGATGCAAACGAGACCATCGTGGCCCTGCGAGAAGAGCTCCAGAGGCTCGGAACGGTTCTGCTCGAGCATCTGCACTACGAGGAATATCAACTCCCCACGTTGGCACCGGGCGAGGACGCCAAGCAAATGGTCGAGGACATGCGGCGCGAGCATCAAGCCCAGCGGGAGCTTTTCGACCGCGTGATCCGCGAGCTCGACGAGACCGCAGTGGGTTCCAAGCTCGTCGTCGGGGTGCGGGAGCTAGCCCGCGCAATCCGCGACGACATGGAGCACGAAGAACACGAGTTGCTCACCAATGGCTGATGCAGGAGGGAATCCATGAGGCTCATGTACAATCCAGCAACGTGCAATCACTACGGGGTGTGCATCGAAGAAGCACCGGAAGTCTTTTCATTTGCCGAAGACGGCAGCCTCTTGATTCAAACGTACGCCGTGCCGCCGGACCTCGAAGACAAGGTCCGCGATGCCTGCATGATGTGCCCCACGCAGTCCATCCAGATCGAAGAAGAATGAGCAGAGCGTGACGCTGCTCAAATCCGGGTCAAGAGCTTGGACGTGAGCATGCGGGATGCGGCGATGAGGGGTGTCATCGTATGGCTCGAGGCGCTAGTCGGGAACCCGGACGAGTCGAATACGTAGACGTCGCGAGTCCCGTAGACGCGGCCGTCGAGGTCGGCGCCGCCATCGCGCTCGTTGGCTGCGAAGCGTACGGTGCCTTGTTGGTGCGCGCTGATCAGCGGGGCAGTTGCCGGCTCGAACGCGAGCTCCCGGGCTCGCTTCGCGTCCCGCACGGTTCGAATGGTAAGCGGAGGCAAGGTGGGGACCAGCACCTCTTTGGCGCCTGCTTCCAAGTAGACCCTCGCGGTGGTCTCGACGGCGTGACGAAGCCGCTCCTGATGGTCGCTGCGTTGCACATATCGAATCGTGAGTCGTCCGTTCCTCGCGACCTGCACCTGTCCCGACGGTGCATCCGGCACGAGCAAGAGCGAAGCGGCCATCCGGTCGTACTGAGCCATTCCGCGCATTCCTTCGACGCCTGAGAACGGGAGCAAGGTCGACACGATTCCGGGGGTGCCCATGATCCCTTCGATCCGATAGCCCCAAAGACCGTACTCCTCGTTGTCTTCTTCCTCGAACTCGGTGACCGCATACGACTGCGGCACGCCATCGAACGCGGCGATTCGTTCCCCGAAGATGCCAATGACCGGCAGTTGGGGCTGAAGGGTCAGGTTCCGTCCCACGTGGGCATTTCCGATGCCCGAGCGAAGCAGTAATTGCGCCGAGGCGATTGCGTTGGCCGCGATGATCACGATCTTGGCTCGAACCGTGAGCTTCGTGTGCTCGTGATAGCCGCCGGGGTCGAGCGTTCGAACCTCGACTTCCTTGAGCTCCTCGCCTGCCTTGTGGATCTTGACCGCCCGGGCCCTCGTGTAGATGCGCGCGCCGGCCCTGATCGCGTGGGGAAGCGCCACCATGCGCGGGCTTCGTTTGGCATGAACCGGACAGCCGATGAGACAGGTCCCGAGACCGCGGCAACCGACGCGGTTGTGCAGCATCACCTCTCCCCGCAGGCCGAGTGCCGTGGCGCCTTGCCGAAGCTTGTGATTGGCGACGTTGACCAGGTCCGCGGGAATTCGACTCGCGGAAAGATCTTCGAGGGCCTCTTCTTGGAATGCGCCGAACCGCCCC
Source organism: Polyangiales bacterium (assembly GCA_035466435.1). Classification (GTDB taxonomy): domain Bacteria; phylum Myxococcota_A; class Polyangia; order Polyangiales; family Houyiibacteriaceae; genus SG8-38. Next base: position 2,870 of record DATIUW010000272.1, read on the forward strand.
GGGGCGAAGTCCTCGAGGCCGTACTTGGCCGCCCAATGATGCAACACGCCTTCGGGCGACGGCACCACGTCGGATGCGTTGATTACGCCGCCACCGCCGAGCACGCGGCCCTGAAGGACGCTCACGGACAGATCGTGGGTAGCCCGTCCGCCGCGATCCATGTAGAGCTGATCGTACATCGCCCCATCCCGCTGCGTCCGCTCCGCTCCCATCACGTCGCGACCTTCTTCGAGCACCACGACTTCGTGGCCGGCCTCGGCGAGCAGCCGGGCCGCCGTGCCGCCACCGCAACCCGAGCCGATGATACAGATCTCGGCCGCAATCTGGTCGGGCGGCGCTTGACGGGACAAATCGACGATCGTGCCGGTCATCGCGCCATGCTCCGCTTCATCGACGGCCCCGGGTAACCGATGTGCGGCCAGACCTCTGGGTGGTCGAAGTAGACCAAGTTGAGGAACTTTCGCATGGCGATGCTCACTTGCCGCCTGAGCAGGTTGTCGCTGAGCCCCCAACCACGCCAATGCTCCGCGCGCTCGGCAGGGTCCAGACGTGAAAAAGTCGTGAGCCTACCTTCGAAAACCAGGGGCCCAAACTCGATCAAGACCAGCGCCTTTTGCAGATCCTCGACGTTGTGCTTGGGCTCGTCAGCCAGAAACGCATCGAACGCACGAGGCAGGTCCATCGAAGCGGGATCGACCGGGATCTCTTCGGTTTTCGGTAGCATCGCCTCGACCAGGCTCTGAAGCGTCCGATACTCGTGCGCATCGAGCACCCGAAGGCCTTTGACCGAGGGCGCATGTCCCCGGAGTGCCAAGAGCCCGCCGCCGCCGACACCGAGGATCGCCCCACCCGCGACCAGGCTCGCCTTGAGAAAACGCCGACGCGACAGGAAGCTGAATAGCCCTTCGGGTGCAGATGCCTCGGTTCGTGTGCTCTGCATGCTCAGCTCTTGCGCCCTCGCCGATCGTCGTCGTCCTCGGGTATGTCTTCGTAGTCGACGCGGAAGCGACCTTCGCCCAAGGTGGCGATCGTCTCTAGCGCCTGCAGGCGCGCTTCCGCGTCCCGCCGATAGGCTCGGAGCTCGGCCAGCTCTTCGCGCATGCGTTCCGCCTCCTCTGCACGCGCGAGCTTGAGCCTATACCGAAGCCACAAGACCCAAGCGATAAGTCCAAAAACGGCGAGCGGAATCAGCACCTCGATGATGACAGCCACGCTGATCTTGTGCCCTTCCCGCGCCTCCGCTGCAAGTCAATCCTACACGCGCGTGCTATCGTCAGGGGGAGATACGATGCAGGACCGCGACGACGAGCTGGGCGCGTTTCGAGAGCTGCAGTCCCATCTCGGTCGCCGCTGGGCCCTGGCGGACGGCGAAGGTCCCGAGCCTCGCGACATCGTGGTGATTCCATCCCTTTCGTTCGACGGCATCGACAAGGTCCCCATCGACGGCGTTCTCCACTACGAGGAGCGAATGTTGTTCGCTCTGAACCTGCTCCGCCATCCGCGGGCTCGGCTCGTATACGTGACTTCCGCACCGATCCATCCAGCAGCGGTGGATTACATGCTTTCGCTCATCAGCGGAATCCCCAACGAGCACATGAGGCGACGGCTCACGGTGCTGTCTCTGTATGACAACTCGCTAGTGCCCCTCACGCGGAAGATCTTGCAGCGACCTCGAGTCGTCGAGCGACTCCGCCAGTTGATCCGGCCCGAATGCGGCCTGATGACTTGCTTCACCGTCTCGGAAGCGGAACGTTCGTTGGCCGTCGAGCTGGGGATTCCACTCTACGGAGTCGACCCGGATTTGCAGTGGCTCGGCACCAAGAGCGGCTCCCGCTGGGCCTTTCGCAAGGCAGGCATCCCGCTGCTCCCCGGAGCCGAGGATCTGAGGACCGAAGCAGACGTGGTGGATGCAATCGAGGCCCTGTGGAGCGATCATCCAGACCTCACACGCGTGGTCGTGAAACAAAACACCGGCTTCAGCGGCCAGGGAAACGCGATTCTGGATCTGAGGGCGCTCGCATCGGTCTCGCCACGGAGCGGAGCGAACCATGCGACACGACGGAGCTCCTTGGCCCATGCGCTTCGCACGATGCGGTTCGTCGACCCTCTCCAGGAGTGGGACACCTTCGCTCGAAAGCTCGAGCGCGAAGGCGGTATCGTCGAGGCGTTCGTCGACACGCCGGGCAAGAGGGCCTCGAGCTGTCAGCTTCGCATCTCGCCCGAGGGAAGCCTCGATCTGCTTTCGACTCACGATCAGCTCGTCGAAGGCGTCGACGGCCAGATCTACGCAGGTTGCAGATTTCCGGCTGATGCCGCCTATCGAATGGCGATCCAACGAGATGCCGTTCGCGCTGCCGAAGTCCTTCAGACCCAGGGTGCCGTCGGTCGCCTTGCCGTCGATTTCATCTGCGAACAGACCGATGATGGGTCGTGGCGGCACCATGCGATCGAAACGAACCTGCGGTTGGGCGGAACCACCCATCCGATGATGCTGCTTCGAATGATGACCGACGGCCGATACGATCCGAGCACGGGCCTCTACTTGACGCCACGAGGCGAGCCGCAGTTCTACGTGGCAACCGACTCGATGTGCTCGGACGGCTACCGCGGATTGCTGCTCGAAGACCTGCTGGACATTGCAGCAGTCGATGGCTTGCACTATCAAGCTTGGTCCGAATCGGGGGTGCTTTTTCATTTCACCGGAGCGCTGAGCGAGTTCGGAAAGCTCGGCATCACTGCGGTGGGAAAGAGCCCGGCAGAGGCCGACCACTGGTTCGAACAAACCCGGTTGGTGTTGGACCGGGAAACGGTGAGTCTGAGTTGTACATCGAAGAGCTGAAACCAGGTTTGACGCGGGTGTCGTCATCCGCGGATTGGCCGCGGCCCCACGTAGGGGTCTGTGGAGGAATGCACGGCAACGAGCCTTGTGGTGCCGACGCGATTCGGCGGCTCGCCGAGAGCTTCGAGAGCGGTGAGCTCGCGCCTGCTGGAGGCACGGTATTTTTGATTCACGCGAACCCGGAAGCTACGGCTCAAGGGCGCCGCTTCACGCTTGGAGGGGCCGATTTGAACCGGCTGTGGGATTTCTCTTTCGTCGACGAGCTTCGTGAATCGGCGTGGGGTTACGAGCACCACCGGGTCCTCGCTCTCAAGGAGACGCTCGCAAACCTCGACGTGTTCTTGGACCTTCACTCGGCAACGGCTGCCACTCCCCCTTTCGGCGTCAGCAACGGCGAATCTCCCATCGACGAAATCGCGAAGCGAATCGGGATCTCCTACCTGGTGCAGTCCTGGTACGGGCTCGCCGACAAGGTCATCATCGGGTTCCTCAAGCTCGCGGGTGTTCCGGCGCTGTCGGTCGAGTGCGGCGCTCACGATGACCCGGAGATTTCCCGCAAGGCCTACGACATCGCGACGAGCTTTCTACGCGCAACCGGAGCAATCGAAGGCGGGGTCGAGCTGAAAGGCAACCAGGTTCGAACCGTGCACGTCGTCGAAAGGATCACCAAGCCGAGCAACCAATTCGGCTTCGGTTCCGCTTGGAAGGGTTTCGAGGAGCTAGAGCCCGGTGCGCTGGTGGGCCGGGACCGCGTGACCGAAATTCGCGTGAGCCGACGCTGCTACGCCGTCCTTCCAAACGAGCGGGTCGACGTCGGAGACGACGTGATCTACTTGGCGGTGGACGCGGAATAGCCGTCTCATTTGTCCTTCTTGACCATCTCGAAGAAAGGACTGGGAGGCGCGTCGGTGGCGTAGGGGTTGAGCATGCCGCAACCCACTTGATCGGGCGGCTCCCGGGGATCGTCCGGTTCGGCGGATAGGTCCGGGAGCGCCATGCCGGAGCTCAGAACCTCCATTGCGCGGTGCGTCGACAAATAAAGACGCCCTTCGGAGGCCAGCTTCTCCAACATGCCACTTCGGTAGAGAACGTCGCGAACGGGCCCTTTGACTTCGCTCAACACCAAATGAACGCCCTGTGCAGCGAGCTCTTCGTCGAGCTCTGCCAACGTAGCCGCCGCTGCCGAGTCGAGCTGGTTGACCCCTGCGGCTTCCAATACGAAAAACTTCACTGGGGTCTTCGCCTCTCGCACCAGGGCTCGCACCGTCTCTTTGAGGAAGCTCACGTTGCCAAAGTAGAACTGCGAATCGATGCGAACCAATATGATGCCGGGTGTGGTTTCCGCCTGTGGATGGCGAGCTACGTTGAGATAGGTCTGCGAATCGGGGATCCGGCCCAAGACCGCGAAGTGCGGACGAGTCGTGCGCACCAAGAAAAGCACGACGGAGGCACCCACGCCGACGAGAATTCCCCACTGAATGCCCAGCGAAAGCGTCGCCACGAACGTGAGAACGAGCAGATAGAAATCCGACCGCTTGATTCGGTAGACCTCGGCCGCACCCTGGACGTCGATCAGGCCGGCGACGGCCGCCACGATGATCGCGCTGAGCGCCGCTTTCGGTAGGTAGAAGAAGCCACGCGTGAAAGCGAGGAGCGTGATCACGACTACGGCAGTGGTGACGAGAGCCGCTAGCTGGGTACGCGCACCGGCGCGGACGTTGACCGCAGTCCGCGAAAACCCGCCA
>DATIUW010000273.1:0-6101 GCA_035466435.1 Polyangiales bacterium
CGGCGATCCCTTCCGTCACTGGGATGAGGACACGATCGTCTCGTCACGCTGCACGAGGTGCCACAACACCAACGGCTTCAGCGAGTACGCCATGGGCGATGCGACGACGGATCAATTGCCGCTCTCGACCGTGGGCTGCACCACCTGTCACAACCAGTTCAACCTCTACAGCAATCCCGAGACGCGCTACGACGCCGCAGGCGAGAACCCGGCCATTCAAGACGTCGAGTTCCCGTCGGGTGCGACCGCGACCTTGGGCAACGCCAGCAACATCTGCATGGGCTGCCACCAGGGTCGCTCTTCGGGCGTGCAGGTGGCGAACGCGACGCCGAACGACACCATTCAGAACCCGGACTACCCCTCCTTCAACTTCATCAACATCCACTACTACGCGGCTGCGGCCACGTTCTTCGGCAGCGACGTCAACGGTGGGTATGAATATGAAGGTCAGCAGTACCGCGGTCGGAACGGCTTTGGCGTCCACTCCCAACTGGGCGCCGCGCAGGTGCTCGTCGACTGCGTCGGGTGCCACTTGAATGCCGACCCGGCCGAACCGGAGAAGCACACCTTCCTGCCGAAGGTGGCGGATTGCAACGCATGTCACGCGGGTGGTGCCTTCGAGACCCTGCGCGGCTCGCCGAGCGACAACTTCGAGGACATCGAGACCCTGAAGGACGAGCTTCTGGCTGCGATTCAGGCCTACGCCATCTCCGGCAATCCGGTGAACTCGCCCATCGTGTACTCGAGCAACTACCCGTACTGGGTGACACCGTCGGGTGCGCCGTATCGAGACGCGGACTTCACCATGTTGACCGCGATGTACAACTACCACCTGGCCCAGGAAGATCCGGCTGGCTACATCCATAACGGCGCCTACATCATCGAGCTTCTTTACGACTCGATCGTTGCGGTGGGCGGCACGCCAAGCGTGCCTCGCCTGTAGTCGGCACAAGAGCGCATGAAAGTGGGCCACGAAGGCCCCCAAAACGCACTCCGGGGCATGTCTTCACTTGAAGGCGTGCCCCGGTTGTTTATGATTGGCGCGATGTGGTCTTCATGGCGCGCTTCTTGGCTTTCATGCAGCGACTCGTCGGTGCCATGAGACCTCGGACAAGCGTCCGTTGGCTCTCGTGGCTGGGCGGCAGCCTTTTGATGCTGTGGGGCTGCAACGAGGAGCGAGACGTCGTGGAGCCTGAGGTTGTGTTTGCCGAGGTGAGCCCGATCCTCGACGAGAGCTGCGTGGAGTGCCACGGCGGCGCGGTGCCCGCCGCCGGCTACAGCGTCGAGGATTACTTCACGACCATTCGCTGCATTCCCGATCCCGAGGGGCCGCCCGCAACCTTGCCCGCGGACTCGACCGCCCCCATCCTCGCGGTTCTCCAGCGCGAAGATCACGCCGGCCTGCTCGACGAGGACGAAACCGAGACGCTGACCAACTGGGTGTTGGAAGGCGCGGTACCCAACCGCCGATCCACTCACCCTGCAACCTGGAACGACCCGCGTGCCCCGGAGTGGCATGGCGCCTATCTAGCGGAAACCGACTGGCAGCCCATCATCGATCCCGAGCGCGGCGATGCCTGCGGCTTGTGCCACGCAGGCTCTCCGGCGCCGGTGGAAGGCGTCGTGAGGTATCCCGAGGACGCGACCGATTGCACCGTTTGCCACGATCTTCCCGGTGGCGTCATGGCTTGCAGCACCTGTCACGGAGACGGGGAGCGGTCGTACCCGCCTCGCGACCCGTGCTACTTTCCCGGTCCGCCCCTCGGTTACGCCCACGAGCCGCATGTCGAGCCGTCGCCCAACAACTGGAGCGGGCTCGGCTGCGAGACTTGCCACTACGACGAGGACTTCACGATGCTCGGGGGCAAGCATGCCAACGGCGTGGTCAACGTCGAGTTTGATCCCACTTGGGGACCGGATGCCAGCTACGACTCCGAGACCTTGGCGTGCACGACGACCTGTCACGTGCGGGGCGGCACCGTCCCCGACGTGGCCTGGAATGAACGAGGGCTCGATCTCCAGTGCAACGCCTGTCATCAGAACCCGCCGCCGGTTCACCCGAACATTCCCTGCAACAACTGCCACATCGGGATCAACCGGGAAGGCACCATGTTGACGCCCGAAGCCCCGCACATCAACGGTCAGGTCGATACACTCCGATAATCATTGCGGCCCGGTCGCGAAATCCGATAGGCTCCCCCCGACTGGAGGCTAGGCGAACGGATGAAGTTCGATCGGCGAACGATTGTGAACTGGTTCGTGGGTGGCAGCGCCGCGGCGTGGCTCGGCTCGGTGATTTACCCGGTCGTTCGCTTCCTGATGCCGCCCCCCGCGCAGGAAGCGGCCGTTTCGAGCGTCAAGGCCGCCACGCTCACCGAGCTCGAACCCAACTCGGGGAAGATCTTCAAGTTTGGCGCCAAGCCCGCGTTGTTGGTTCGTCGTCCCGACGGCACCTTCAGCGCGTTCATGGCGAAGTGCACGCACCTCGACTGCGTCGTGCAGTACCGCTCCGACAAAGAACGGATCTGGTGCGCGTGTCACAACGGCTTCTACGACTTGAACGGCACCAACGTCGCCGGGCCGCCTCCGAGGCCGCTCGATGCATTGGAAGTCCACATGCAAGGGGACGATGTCTACGTCACCCGAAAATCGTGATCGCGCGCTCCTTCGGTGGCTCAAGGACCGCTACCCGATCGCGCAGTTTGCCGAGTGGGCAGAGCACAAGACCGTGCCGGTCGGTCGCAATGCCTTTTGGTATTACTTCGGCGGCATCACGCTCTTCCTGTTTTTAATTCAGGTCGGCACGGGCATCATGCTGATGTTCTATTACAAGGGCAGCGCCGACACCGCGTTCGAGAGCGTTCGATTCATTTCGGCCAAAGTGCCTTTCGGCTGGCTCGTCCGCTCGGTTCATGCCTGGTCCGCCAACTTGATGATTCTCTCGGCATTCATCCACATGTTCAGCGTCTTTTTCATGCGGGCTTATCGCAAACCGCGTGAGCTGACGTGGCTGTCGGGCATCGTGCTCTTGGCGCTCCTGCTTGGATTTGGGTTCAGCGGGTATCTCCTGCCTTGGAACGAGCTTGCCTTTTTCGCGACCAAGGTCGGCACCGACATCGTCGGTGTCATTCCCGTCATTGGCGAGCCGATCATGTACGTGCTTCGCGGCGGTGAAGAGGTGACCGGGTCGACCCTTCCGCGCTTCTTCGCGCTTCACGTGGCGCTTTTCCCGGCGCTTCTCACCATCTTCATCGCCGCACACCTGTTCTTCATCCAGTTGCAGGGAATCCACGAGCCCGAGGTCTGGAAGGAGCAGCCCGAAAAGCGCAAGACCATGCCGTTTTTCCCGCACTTTTTTGCGCGGGAGATGCTGCTCTGGCTCATCACGCTCAACATCTTGGCCGTGCTGGCGGTCTTCTTCCCGGCCGAGCTCGGCGTCAAGGCCGATCCCTTTGCGCCGGCCCCCGCGGGCATCAAGCCCGAGTGGTATTTCTTGGCGACCTTCGAGTTCCTCAAGTACATGCCCGCGCACGTCGGCCCCATCGAGGGCGAGCAGTTCGGCTTGTTGTTGATCTCGATCGGCTTTTTGGTGTGGATCCTCGTCCCTTGGATCGATCGAGGAAGGAACCGCGTCATCACCAAAATCGTCATGACCGCTGGCATTCTGATTCTCGTCTTCCTTTCCTTCATGACGTACCTGGGGTGGGCTGCATGACGAGAGTCGCCGCGGCTGTGTGCATCGCGATGCTCTGGGCGTTGAGCGCAAACGCCCGGGCCAATCCACTTCCTGGTGGGGAATGTTTGAAATGCCACGCAGCCGAAGATGCGGGGCTCGCAGAGCTTTGGACGAGGGACATTCATGCCCATGCAGGCCTCGGGTGCGAGGGCTGCCATGGAGGAGATCCCACGGCCGAGAGTAAAGAGGCAGCCAAGCGGCGGGGCACCGGGTACCGCGGAGTGCTGTCACCGATGGACATCACCCAGGTGTGCGGGGGCTGCCACTCGGACGTCGACTACATGAAGGAGCGCAAACCCTTGCTGCCGACCGATCAGCTCGACAAGTACTGGACCAGCCAGCACGGCAAGCTGCTCAAGAAGGGCGAGACGAAGGTCGCGCAATGCGCGAGCTGTCACGGGGCGCACGGAATTCTCGAGGTGAACGACGCCAAGGCGCCGGTCTACGCGGCCAACGTGCCGGCGATGTGCGGGCACTGCCATGCCGACGCGGATTACATGAGCGAGTTCGCGATTCCTACCGATCAATACGAAGAATACCTCGGAAGCGTGCACGGACGGGCGCTTCTCGAGAAAAAGGACGTTCGAGGCGCGCCGGCGTGCAACGACTGCCATGGCAACCACGGGGCGGCGCCTCCGACCATCGACGCCATCACCAACATTTGCGGGACGTGCCATAGCTACAACGCGGAGCTCTTTCTCGACAGCCCGCTTGCGCCCGCCTTCGAGGCGCGTTCGCTTGCCGATTGCGTCGCCTGCCATGGCAAGCATCACATCACGCACGCGACCGACGACTGGCTCGAGGACGAGCCGGGGGGTGCCTGCCGGAAATGCCACGAGACGGGCGACGAAGGATCGGAGCTCGCGCTCTACTACGCCGATACCCTCAGCTCGATTCGAATGTCGTTCGACGAGATCGACGACTTGCTCTCCGAAGCCGAGGAGCGAGGTATCGACGTGACCGAGGGTGAGGATTTCAAGGAAGCGGCGAGGCAGGGTCTCATGCAGGCGCGCACGCTGATTCACGCGTTTTCGAAGCCCGTCATGGAAGAGAAAGTCAGCGAGATTGCCGCCAATCAAGCCGCGGCGCTCGAGGTCGGCTATGCGGCGATCAACGCCTTCGAAGACCGCCGCCGCGGGCTCGCCATCAGCACGCTGCTGCTGCTCCTGCTCACCATCGCCGTGGCGATCAAGATTCGTACGCTGCCACCCCTAGACTGAGCCCCCGGCGAAGGGAGACGGGCTTTGCTATCTGCGACGCCCGCTGATGAAAGTATGGCACCCCGAGCAGACCTTTGCGTCTGGCTGGTGATTGATCATGTCTTCGTGGCAGCTCACGCAGGTGGCGCGGTCGTCGCGTACGCGCTCGTCATGTATTCCGTGGCATGTGGTGCAGTCGGTATGACCCTCGCCGATCGGCACGTTGGGCAGGCGGTGAAGTCCAGGTAGCTGGGCGACTTCGTGGCACCCGGTGCAGCTCGTCTGTGGCAGGACCTTGCCAGCGTGAGGCTCGTGACACGTGAGGCACTCGCGATGCCCCTTCGGGCTCTTGGTCACTTGCCGTTCGTGGCAGCTACCGCAGGCCGCGAGCCCCCCGGGCTCGTGCGCGGTGCCCTGGTGACACCCCATGCAGCTGGAATGGCCCAGATTCCGGCTGGTTAGACGGACTTGCGGCATGTGACATCGTCTGCACAACGCCCGATCCTGAATCATGCTGAGGTCGAATCGATGGGGCTCGTGGCAGCCCGTACACTCTGTCTTGCCCGCGTGGAACGCTCGATCAGAGCCTGCTTCTTCGTGGCATTGTGAGCAGCGGACCGCGATCTCCGTGAAGCGACGCGGATGTGGCTCATGGCACCCGACGCAGTCTCCCTGTTTTTGCGCCGGGTGTGTCGACGCCACATCTTCGTGGCAGCTCTTGCACACGCTGCCGCTCGCGGCTCGAACCGAATGCGGTTGGTGACAGCTGTTGCAGTCACGGTGCTCCTTGACGGCGTTCTGCGCAAGCACACGGACGCCTTGATGGCAGGAGTTGCATCGCGCAGCGGTCGAGGCCGAGAAGGAATGCGGCTCGTGACAGCTGACGCAGGTCTCGTGCCCGCCTCCGAAGGTCGCGGACGCGGGAATGATCGGCTCTTTCTTACCGTGGCAATCCATGCACGCAGCGGCTTCCGATGCGAGCTTGTGCCCTCCATGGCAGTCCGAGCAGGTTCCACTCAGCTGAGGCCGTCCATGTCGGACGTCCATCTTGTCGTGGCACTCACCGCAGTCGAGGATGGTCTGGTCGGTCGGTTTGTGAGGGTTGTGGCAGGTCTCGCAGGGCACCGTAGCGTGCATGGCGAGGCCGTCTTCGACCTGCTTGCTTT
>DATIUW010000274.1:0-4479 GCA_035466435.1 Polyangiales bacterium
CCTCGTATGGGGAAGGAATACCGTCGGGGTCGGAGGCCCGGGCGATGGAAGGCCCGAGCTCGAAGAGCAGCGTCTGTGCGCGAAGCGGGCCGAGCACGTTGAGCCGAACCGCGCTCGACACGAGATCGCGAACTACGATGAAGAGCGCGAGGCGCAAGGTGCTGGCAAGCTCCAGCGGCAGGAGCCGCCCGACCGCACCGAATACGACCCCGTAGTGCTGCGGGGAGCCGCTCGCTTGCCAGTCGCGCGCCAAGGCTTCCAGACCGGCATTGTCGAACGACGAACCGGCGACGTACAGCAGTCCGCGTCCGAGCGCGCGGCTTGCGCGGTTGGCGACGTGATTGACCAAGAATGCATCGCAAAGGGCATCCAGATCAGTCACCGGTTCGACCTCTTCATGAGCCCCTTTGACGAAGGGCAGCGTGCCGAACCGTGCCTGCATCACGGCTGCCTCGAGGAAGTCGTGCAGGGCCTCCGGACCTGCGACCTCGCCTGCGTGCCGGGCCGACTCGAGACCGCCGGAGTGTGCGAAGCCGCCGACTGGGAAGGCGGTGTCGGCGATCTGCCAGATCAGCAGATCGCCGGACACTGAGGACTCCTCGGGCTCCATCGTCATCGTACCGCTTCTCGATCTCAAAAGAGAAAGTACGTTCTGGCGAGCGGCACGGTATCGACCGGGTCGCAGGTCAGAAGCTTCCCATCTGCGGTAACCTGGTAGGTCTCCGGATCGACCTTGATGTTCGGCGTCAGGCCATTCAGCTTCATGTCCGCCTTGGTCACGGTTCGGCAGTTCTTGACGGCCACCAAACGCTTGTTGAGGCCGAAGCCGTCGACCACGTGGTTGTCGAGCGACACCTGACTGACGAATGCGACCGACAAGCTGCTCGCCGTTTGCCCGCGTCCTCCAAACATGGGCCGCATGTAGTTGGGCTGAGGCGTGGTGATCGATGCGTTGGGATCGCCCATCTGCGACCAGGCGATCATCCCGCCCTTGATGACGAGCTGCGGTTTCGCCCCGAAGAGCTTGGGGTTCCAGAGCACCAGATCCGCGAGCTTGCCTACCTCGATCGAGCCGATTTCGTGGGCCAAGCCGTGCATCAACGCCGGATTGATCGTGTACTTCGCGACGTACCGCCGGATCCGGAAGTTGTCGTTGCCCGAGCCCGAGTCTTCGGAAAGGGCGCCGAGCTGCTCCTTCATCTTGTGAGCGGTCTGCCAAGTCCGGGTGATGACCTCGCCGATCCGGCCCATCGCCTGCGAGTCGGAGCTCATTGCGCTGATCGCGCCCATGTCGTGGAGCAGATCCTCCGCGGCAATGGTTTCGCCGCGAATACGGCTCTCGGCGAATGCCACGTCCTCGGGCAGATCCGGGTCCAGATGGTGGCAGACCATGAGCATGTCGAGGTGCTCGTCGATCGTGTTCTTGGTGTATGGGCGCGTCGGGTTCGTGGAGCTCGGAAGGATGTTCGACTCTCCACAGACCTGCAGGATGTCGGGAGCGTGCCCTCCGCCTGCACCCTCGGAGTGATACGCGTGGATGGTGCGGCCCTTCATCGCTGCAATGGAGTCGGCATAAAACCCGGACTCGTTGAGCGTGTCGGTATGGAGCGTGACGGCGAGGTCGTACTCCTCGGCGATGTTGAGACAGTTGTCGATCGCGGCGGGCGTGGTGCCCCAGTCCTCGTGCAGCTTGAAGCCGCAAGCACCGGCATAGGCCATTTCCGGTAAGCCCTCGGGCCGAGCCGTGTTGCCCTTCCCCGTCAAACCGAAGTTCAGCGGCATGTCATCGAGCGCCTGGAGCATCAAGCGAATGTGATGACTGCCGGGAGTGCATGTCGTGGCCGTCGTTCCAGTGGCTGGGCCGGTGCCGCCACCGATCATCGTGGTCGAGCCGCTGGCAATGGCCTCGTCATACTGCTGCGGACACAGAAAGTGGATGTGCGTGTCGATGCAACCGGCCGTGAGAATCATGCCCTCTCCCGCGATGACCTCGGTGGACACACCGACGATCATGCCCGGGCTGACGCCGTCCATGACGTTGGGGTTGCCCGCCTTGCCGATCGCGGAAATCCGACCGTTTTTGATGCCGACGTCGGCCTTGTAGATGCCGGTGTAATCTACGATCAGCGCGTTCATGATGACGAGATCGAGGGCGAAGGCTTCCAGGACGCCGCTCGCTTGACCCATGCTCTCGCGGATGACCTTGCCTCCGCCGAACTTGCACTCGTCGCCGTAGACGGTGTGGTCTTTTTCGACTTCGAGGATGAGCGAGGTGTCGCCGAGCCTGACTCTGTCGCCGGTGGTGGGCCCGTAGAGGGCTGCGTAGTTCTCGCGTGTGATGGTGTGACTCATGACTTGATGCTCCTGATCGGTGTCCAGGGGAAATTTCGTCGACTCATGGCGACATCCTGAAGCCCATGTCTCGCAACCGCTTCATGGCCTGCTCTTTGTTGTAGTCATTGACCTCGCCAGTGGCGGCAGCGTTGCCTCCATTGATGACGCGCTTGCCGCCGATGGCGACCAGTTGCACGGTCTTCTTTTCGCCGGGCTCGAAACGGACGGCGGTTCCTGCGGGAATGTCGAGCCGCTTGCCGTAAGCCGCTTCCCGATCGAAGCCGAGCTGGCGGTTGGTCTCGACGAAGTGATAGTGGCTGCCAACCTGAATCGGACGGTCGCCATAGTTCTTCACCTCGAGCTGGACGGTTTCTCGACCCTCGTTGAGGACGATGTCGCCCTTGGTAGTCATGACCTCGCCGGGCTTCGGGGACTTGGACGTGTCGCCGAACGCGCTGAGGTCGGGCACGGGGAGAAAGCTCCCGTGCAGAGCCAATGCCAGGTCGCCATCTTCATTGGCAATGGGGTCGTGCACGGTCACCAGTTTGGTGCCATCGGGAAACGTGCCCTCGACCTGAATCGTGTAGATGAGCTCGGGGACACCGGGAAGCACCTGGCGGCGACCGAGAAGCGTCTTCCCGAGATCCATCAGCTCCGCGACGGTCTTGTCCCCGTCGCGAATGAACTCGAAGAGCTGTGTCGAAATGAGCGCCACGGCCTCGGGGTGATTCAGCCGGAGCCCACGGGCGAGGCGCTTTTGGGCAAGAAAGCCCACGTTGTGCAACATCAATTTGTCGAGCTCTCGTGGCGTCAGATGCATGGTTTCCTCACTGGTTGAAAGAGGCGATGAAGGTCAGTCGAGATGGATGTCATGGCCTCTCATTAAAACTTCCGTCCCCAAAAAGTCGTCTCGAAGAGTCCAAGACGCGGCTCGACCTCGCGCGCGAGGAAGCGGGCGACCGCCTCGGTCTCCTCTCCCACCATTCGGAGCACCACGCCGTGGCTCACCGGGTTGGCGACGACGCGTAGATCTCTGCGGGACTTCGGACCGTGCGTCGCCTTGTCGCCCACGAGCGAGCAGAGACGCTCCACCGCCGGTCGTGTCTTCTCGCCGACCAGGATCAAGAGCGCATGGCAGTGGTACCGGCCGCCGCGAAAGCGACTGCCGATGTCTCCGTCCTGGCGATCGAGGCGAATGGCGTCCTCGATGACACGGCGTCCGTCGACAAATACCTGCTGCCGCGAGCTGTAGTGCTCGAATGCCCACACCTCGCCGCGCGCACGGCGGCCGCTCGTGAACCAGTCGAGCACCAGCAAGGTCGCGTCTCCGGCGACGTCGAACCGCTGGTGCTGCGTGTACCGTGCGTCGGCAAAGCAAGCGATTGGGTCGGGGACGAAGGCCGTCACCGATCCGGGCTCGAGGCTTGCCTCGAGCTTCTGCCGGGTCGTTCGTCCGTCGATGCTCTTGAACACCTTCGTCGAAGACTGCGTCGTGATGATCGCCTTGGCACCGGAACGGAGACGCGCTCGAAGCCGCGTCTCGTCTCCTGCAAGCAGACCGCCTCCGTAGGTGCCGATAGAAACACGGGCCACCTCGCTCTTCGTGCGCGGCACGAGGAGCTTCATGGGAGAGGAGGCGCGCGCCCGGGTCACTGCGCTCAAGCCCTGCGCGTTCGAGATCTCGAGCAAACCTTCCGAGCCGCGGAGCTCCACGGGTGCAGCAAGGGGCTGCTTCTCGGCGCCGCGTTCGAGCGATTCGGAGGCGGCGTCGTATGGGCGACATGCGTCGCTTCGTTTCGATGCTCGTCCCGCTTCGCGTCGCATGAGAGGCGGGGGTGTACCATCGGACTGGCGACGCCGTCTACTGCGAGTGTTCGTGACCTGCCTCCGTGCAACGAGAATGTCACCTGGTCGTCGTGGACAACGAAAGATCTGCCGCGGCGTTCGTCACCCGACGCAAAGTTTGCGCCGGGGGACGCCGGGCATTGCGCATCGAGGATCCAAAAGACGAACGCGACCGTCGCCGTTGACCGACTGCATTGATTTGCCGATTCGCGCGGTGCTAGTGTCGCGCCGTGCGCATCGGAGGCTCTTACACCATCCGCCGACTGATCGGCACCACCCTCAAGATAGCCCTTCCACTCG
>DATIUW010000275.1:0-50384 GCA_035466435.1 Polyangiales bacterium
GCGGTGAGCTCCAGTCCAGGTCCCGACCGCTGATCCTTCCCCCCCTCACCTGCAGCGGCGCCTCGGAGGTGTTCGAGACCCTCAGCACGTCGCCAAAGGCGCCGAGGGATGCATTCACCGACAGGCCCCGCACGTCGATCAGGTTGCCCTCGAAGGACAACACTCTCGCGTTGCCCGCGAGGTAGACGCCTACGGAGCCCGGCTCCTCGCTTCGAAAGAGGCAGCTCTCGATGATCGCGACACGGGCGTCTGGCTCGGCCGGGGTGCTCAGACGAAGCGCTCCGGCGTTGCCCGCAAGCCCTGTGGCGCGAACGTGTCGGAGCACGGTGCCAGCCTGCGTGAGGGCGTCCAGAAGCACGCCCGTCCAGGTCCCGTCATCGGCGCCCATTCGGATTGGCGCGTCCGCCGTGCCCAAAGCCACCAAGGTGCCCGGCTCGGCATTCGCGGCCACCCTGAGCCCTCTGTTTGCCGCGAAGCGCAGCTCGGTTCCGGGCGCTATCGTCATGGTGCTGCCGCCTCGAATGACCAACCCGATGCTCGAGTAGTAGGGTACGCCGTAGTTCGCCCAGTGGGCCGTCTGGCGGCTCACCGTCGAGCCACGAACGAAAATACGATCCTCACCGTTTCCGAGAAGGTCCAGCGTCGCGCCCAAGGTCGACACGTCGTCCGAGCCGATGCTGATCGGCGAGCGCGCGTTCGCAGTGAGCTGATTTTCATCGAACCAGTTCACGACGTCCGACCCGGCGCCCGACTGGGCATAGAGCCCGTAGTTGAAGCTCTCCCGGATGATCGACTTGCGGATCCGCGGCGCCGAGCCACTCGAGATTTCGACGGCCCCACGCTCGGTCGCGTCGTTGTTCCGTCCGCCGAACTCTACGACCACGTTCTCGAGGACGGTCGTGCCGGCGATGTTGTTCGCGCCAAAACGAAGACCTCGGTAGTGGCCGCTCGGCGGCGGCCCACCCGCGTCCTGCAGGCGCGTGAGCACGATCTGATCCCCTTCGCCGGGCTCACCACCCATTGCGACGAGGGCGCCCGCGCTGGACGTGCCCACGTCGAGGGTCAGGCTGCTATCGGTGGCGAACATCAGCACGGACCCCGGCTCCAACGTGAGCGTTGCGCCGTTCTCGATCCGAACGCTGCCCGTGACGACGTGCGGGCTGTCGATGGCGCGAAGCAGGCGGTTCTCGGCAATGGCCCCACTCAGCGTCGTGCCCACGCCCTCGGTCACCGTGAACCGTTTGGGCAAGGTGGTCGTCGATCCTTGATCGACGACTACGTCATAAACGCCAGAGGGCCGGTCGACGTCTGCGGCAACGACCGCCGCCAGCGTCGTGTCATCGACGAAGGTGGTGGGCAGCGCTTCGCTGTATCCGCCGCGCTCCAATCGCACCACCGGCGCGGCCTCTGCGAGGAAGGCGCTTCCCCGAATGACCACCGGAACGTCTGACTGGCGGCGACCGGCTGCCGGGGTGATCGAATCGACTCGCGCCGGCGGACCGATCACCGTGATCTCGATGGTGACGCGGTCCACGCCCAAGTCGTTCGTCGCCACGATGTCGAAGGTGTGCCGACCGATGTCGGACGCGTCGGGCGCCAGCTCGTCCGCCGATGCGGAAAGCAGCCCGGTGAGCGGATCGAAGTCGAGGAAGTCCGGCAGCGTGCCGGATATGCTCAGCGTGGGCGCGGGCTGTCCGGTCGCCGTAGCCGATGCGCCTGCAAAACCCTCGCCCACTTCCAAGGTGAATGCGGTATCGGGCGTGACGGTCAGCAACGGAGCTGCAGGAGCGAAGACGGCGTCCACGGTGATACTCTCTTGGTCCGCTTCGCCGAGAACGTTCTGCGCGCGCACGGTATAGCCGTACTGGGTTTCGCCATTGGACACCGACGCCGTGAATTCGACCTCGCCGCTGCTCGGATCGATGGTGATCGCCAAGCCCGCCGGTACCGTGTCCACGATGCTCCAAACGATCCCTGCGCTTTCGCTCTGGGGGGTCAGGTCGACGTCGTAGCGATAGATCGAGCCGACGAACATCGACGCCGGAGGTGGCGAGGTGAGCAGATCGATCTCCGGCACCGGAGGACGCGGATCGACCGTCACGACGATCTGCTGGACGTTCGGGGTGCCCAGACCGTTGTCGACCTGCAAGCCAATCGCGTAGTCTCCAGGCGCCGTACCGGTGGTATCCCACTCGACGATCACTGCGCCGCCTTCAGGCGGGTCGCTCGCGATCCGCACCCCCGTTGCGGGCGTTCCCGCCGCGGGCGTCTGCAACGTCCATTCGATGGTCGGTGCTCCCGAGGCGGTTGCGTCGTAACGCCAGGTCTCGCCGGCGTAGACACGCTCCGGCGCCATCGAGGTGATGACGGCCGGCCCGCCCGTATCGAGCACGTCGATCGTAAACGATTGATCGGTGGCCGATCCGCTCCGATCCTCGGTGGCGCGAATCGTCACGTCTTGCGGTCCCGCTTGGTCCGCGTTTGGCGTCCAGCGCACCGCCCCCGTGTCCGGATCGATGCTCAAGCCGTCGGGCGCCACAGGCGCGCTCCACGACACGTCGCCATCGGCGACCACCATGGGATCGTAGGCATAGGGCGCTCCAACCGTTGCTTCCGTGGGGGGCTCGGTCGTGAAGACCGGGCCGTCCGATGGCACCACCTCGACCTCGAAGCTCTGCGTGTCCGCGCCAGCGAGGTTCGAGACGCGAATCTCCACCGCTTCGGTGCCGACCGTCTGCGGGATCCAACGGACCATGCCGCCGCCGCCGTGGATTTCGAGCCCCTCCGGCCCCGAAACCACGGCGTAGGTCATGGGCGTCATGCCCTTGGCGGTGACTGTATAGTTGAACGGAACACCCACCGTCGCCGTGGTAGGGGGCGTCGAGGTGATCTGCGGCGCCAGGGCGCCATTGGGTCTGGTGCCAGCCCCGCACCCCGCGATGAGCATCCATAGGGCGGCAAGCGCCGCCCAATGCCGCATAGGTCCCATCATGCCCGCTCGAGCCTCCGGTTCCTATGCTAGCATATTTTTACATCCTCAGATGAGTGAAGCTCACTCCTGGCCGTACTCGAGGTCGACCATGATCTCTTCGACCGAGAACGTGGTGCCCTCGACGGCCCAACCCGGGTTCGAAGCCCACTCCAAGGTGCTCGACAGCATCTGCCGCAACTCCGCCCAAACTCGGGCTTGGCGATCCATGACTTCCTCGTAGAACCTCGCATCGATTTGCTTGAGCATTTGCATGACTGCCTCCTTTTCAAGCGTGATATGGAGAACTTAGCTGCGAGTGAGCCCGAGTGGACGCAGGCGCGGAGTGCATTTCTGCAGTTGCCATGCCCCGCCCAGCCTGCGATGATGCAGGCCATGTTTAACTGGGACGATGTCCGGTATTTCCTCACGCTCCACCGCTACGGCACGCTCGCTGCAGCGGGCACTGCACTAAAGCTGGACCCCACCACCGTGGGCCGGCGGCTGGCCAAGCTCGAGGATGAGCTCGGCGCGCGGCTCTTCGACCGAACTCCCAACGGATACCTGTTGACCGAAGCGGGACATCGTCTCTTGCCGCGGGCCGAGCGCATCGAGAGGGAGGCGCTCGGCGTCGAACGGGACGTCGCAGGCGAGGATCAGAAGCTCGAAGGTGTGGTTCGCCTCACGGCCACCGAGATGCTCACCACTCGGTTCATCGCACCCCACCTGCGCAGGTTCGGCGAGCGCTACCCACAGATAGAGCTGGAGCTTCAGTGCACCAATCTGGATGTGAACCTGGCGCGGCGCGAAGCGGACATTGCTTTGCGCCTCGCGCGACCGACGCAAGACGATCTCATCATCAAGCGTCTGTCCTTCATCGATCTGGGGCTGTATGCGTCACTCGACTACGTCGACCGCTACGGGCTGCCCAAAGAATCCCTCGCGGGCCATCAACTGATCCTGTTCGCGAACACGCGTCCGTTTCGCCGCGAGAACGACTGGCTCGCTGCGCGGATGGATGGTGCCCATCTGGCCTTACGGTCCGATAGTGTGTCGGCGATTTACTCGGCCACGGTGGCCGGCGCTGGCATCGCCCTACTGCCGTGCTTGGTTGCAGACAACGATCGACATCTCGTCCGTGTGCCGCTCGAAGGCGCTCCAGAGCCACGTCAGATCTGGCAAGCGGTGCACAAGGATCTGCGCGATAGCGCCCGGATTCGGGCGGTGCTCGATTTCGTCGGGGAGATCATGACGCCGACGTACGAGCGGATATCCGCAGCCTGAAGATCCGGAGTCTAGGAAAGCGCCATCCCCTCGGGACCCATCTTGATGGCCAATCGTCTGGCGCCCCAGGTGCCTGCGGCCGGCTCGAAAACGCCTGCGCACCGGCTCCTGCAGCTCGGGCAGGCGCCGCCTTCGTCGAGCCTCCATGCGCGGAGCTCGTACCAACTGCGTTCGATGAGCGCCTCGCCGCAGCTCGCGCAATACGTCGTGTCGCCTTCAGGGTCGTGCACGTTGCCCGTGTAGACGTGATGGATGCCAATCTGCTTCGCGATCGCTCGGGCGCGTCTCAGGCTCGAGCGAGAGGTCGGAGGCACGTTTCGCATCCTGTAGCTCGGATGAAATGCCGAGAAGTGCAGCGGAACATGGGGGCCGAGCGTCTCGACGATCCACTCGCTCATTCGGCGAATGTCTTCGTCAGAGTCGTTGTGACCCGGGATGATCAGGTTCGTGATCTCCAGCCACACGTTCGTCTCGTGGCGGAGATAGCGAAGCGTGTCGAGCACGGGTTGTAATCGCCCTCCTGCAATCCGACGATAGAACGCGTCGTCGAATGCCTTCAAATCGACGTTGGCTGCGTCGATGAAGGAGAACATGTCCGCGCGAGGCTTGGGATTGACGTAGCCCGCGGTGACCGCGACCGTTCGTATGTCGCGTTCGTGGCAGGCGGCAGCCACGTCCCGCGCGTACTCGAGGAAGATGACCGGATCGTTGTAGGTGAAAGCAACGCTTCTGCAGCCGAGGCGGACGGCCGCGTCTGCGATGGCTTCCGGACTTGCAGTGTCAGCCAGCGTGTCCATCTGCCGCGACTTGGAGATGTCCCAGTTCTGGCAGAACTTGCAGGTCAGATTGCAGCCAGCCGTCCCGAACGAGAACACCGGCGTGCCGGGCAGGAAGTGGCTCAGGGGCTTCTTCTCGATGGGGTCGACACAAAAACCGCTCGACCGCCCGTAGCTCGTCAGCACGATCTGATCGTCCTCGCGCGCCCTGACGAAACACAAGCCGCGCTGTCCTTCGCTGAGCTTGCACTCCCGGGGGCAAAGATCGCAAACGACGCGCCCGTCTTCTGCACGGCTCCAATATTCGGTCGGGACGGTCGATTTCAGCGCCTGATCCATGCCTGCCCACAGTGCGCACGGACTGGGTCCGGGGCAAGCGGCCCCCGACTCGGAACCGTCGACCCTAGTCCGGATCAAGGCTCCTGGGGAGCGCTCACGGCCGCTAAAAAGGGCTCTCCGTAGCTTTCGAGTCGGGCCGGCCCCATGCCGTGCACGTCCGCGAGGGCTTGCATGGATTGCGGCTTGCGCGCCGCGATTTCGAGCAGTGTGCGATCATGGCAGACGACGTAGGCAGGGATGCCCTTTTCGCGAGCGAGGTCGAGACGAGTGGCGCGCAGCCGCTCGAAGAGCGATGGGTCGACACCGGCGGGCGTCTCTGGTTGCGCGTGACGACGCTCTTTTTTCGAGGATCGCGGACCGCCGATCTCCAACGAGGGCAAGAGCACGCGCACGGGCTCCTCACCCTTCATCGCGGCGACGCCTGCCGCCGTGAGGAACGGAATGGGGAACTCACTGGTCGTGATGTCGACCAGGCCGGCGGTGACCAATCGCCGCAGCAGCGCGAGCACCCAGGGTTTCGGTCGCTCGCGCAGCAGCCCGTGCGTGCTCAAGCTCGTCAGTCCCAGTCTACGCAACCGCTCGTTGTCGGCGCCATGCAGCATGTCTGCCACCGCGGTGAGCCCCGCCCGCCCTTGGTTGCGCGCCACGCCCGAGAGCGCTTTGCGCACGACCAGGGCATCGGCTTCGGGGACCGCTCCATGCGTGCCTTCCGCTCCCGAGAGCTCGAGCCGCTCGCAGACATCGCAGTGTCCGCAACCTCCCAACGTCTCCTGCTCGTCGCCGAAATATCGAAGAATGAAATCGTGGCGGCAGCTTCCCGCTTCCACGTAGCGCATGAGGTCGAGGAACAACCTCCACTGCTGTTGCAGATGATCCGCGTTCGGTTGCTCGTGATTCTGCCCGCTTCCGAGACCGATCAATCGGCGTCGAAGCCCCAAATCTCCCGAGCTGGTGAGCAGCAAGCCATGCGCCGGCTGTCCGTCTCGCCCCGCTCGACCGACCTCCTGGTAGTATGCTTCGACCGAGCCCGGAGCTTGCGCGTGGATCACCGCTCTGATGTCCGCGCGGTCGATGCCCATGCCGAACGCGTTCGTGGCGACCACCACGTCGAGCGATCGATCCGCGAAACGCTGGCTCACCTCCTCTCGAACGGAAGCGGGAAGCCCGGCATGGTAGGCCGCTGCACGCCAGCCCTGACGCCCGACCGCCTCTGCAATCTTTTCCGTGTTGCGACGTGTCGCCGCGTACACGATCGCACCTCCGAGCGGGCTGTTCGGCTCTCCGAGCGCGTCACACAAGGCTCGTTCCATTCGCTTGCGACGCTCACCGGAGTGGTCGCTCTCGACTACCGCCAGATGCAGGTTCGGCCGCGAGAAGCCTCGCAGGATGACGGCGGTTCGATCGTCGCCAAGACCGAGGCGGTGCTGAATCTCACGGCGTACGATTGGCGTGGCGGTCGCCGTACAAGCCATCACACGCGGCGGCTCGAGACGGCTGATCACGTCCCCCAGGCGCAGGTAGGACGGTCGGAAGTCGTGACCCCACTGAGAAATGCAATGCGCCTCGTCGATGGCGACCAGCGGAGGACGAATGGAAGCAAGCTGCTCGATCAGTCGCGCCGATTCCAAACGCTCGGGCGCGACGTAGACTAGCTGATAACGACCTCGGGAGATCTCCTGCTCCCGGCGACGGACCTCGGCCGAATCGAGCGTCGAAGCCAGGTATGTCGCGGACACGCCGCGCCGGGTGAGCGCACGCACCTGATCCTCCATGAGCGCGATCAGGGGGGAAATCACGATCGACGTGCCGTCGAGCACCGCGGCCGGGAGTTGGTAGCACAGCGACTTGCCACCACCGGTGGGCGCGATCACGAGGACTCTGTGTCGCCCCTCGAGCAGCTCGTCGATCGCCTCGCGTTGCCAGGGATGGAATGTGGAAAGGCCGAAACGCTCCTGAAGAACCGAGTCGATATCGTGCATCAACGCAAGGCACCCTAGTGCGGCCGAAGAGCTCATGCCACCCGCATCGGCCACCGTCTTCGGTGGTTGCGTCACGAGGTTCGCCGTCTACCAGCCTCTCCACCGGCGCACGAGCCAAAGTGCGCCGGTTGCTAGCAAGCTGAGGAGCAGCATCGTCGTGATGGGAAAGTAAAAGGTGAACCCGTCCCGTTCGATCCGAATGTCTCCCGGCAACCGAAACAAACGGACATTGCCCGGCAGATACTGCGAAACCCACACGAGCCCGCCGAGGGCGGCAATTCCGAGCCCCAGGACCACCAACGCCTTGCCTATGGTATTCGTTTCGAACATCGGTAGATGTATACCACCATGCCTAGCGCCGCAGAGATCGTCGAAGGCCTCGCCGAGTTGAGCCACGCCCAACGCCCGGCCGCGATTTTGTGGCATGGCGCCTTGCTCGTGCTGTTGGTCGCGCTGGCCTTCGGTGTGAGGCCGCTCCAACACCACGCACGCGTCGCGCTCGCAGCTCCGCTCGCATCGGTGAGCGTATTTGCCTGGAGTCATCAGAATCCTTTCAACGGGATGGTCTTCGGGCTTGCCGCCGCACTGCTCGCGACCATGGGCGCCTACCGACCGTCCAAGCACGAAGTCGCCCGCGCGCCTCTTCCCTGGGCAGCAGCCGGCGTGGGCATGATCGCGTTTGGATGGCTCTACCCCCACTTCCACGACGCCAGCACGGGTTGGCGTTTTCTGATCGACGCGCCGCTCGGAGTCATCCCCTGCCCCACTTTGTCCGCAGTCGTCGGCCTCGCTCTTCTCGGAGGCGGTCTCGGATCGTTCGCATGGCCGCTCGCCCTCTCGGCGCTGGGTCTGTTCTACGGGCTCTTCGGCGCGTGGTACCTCGGCGTGCCGAGCGACTGGGTGCTCAGCGCGGGCTCGGTGCTACTCGCTTGGAAGGTCTTCGCCGGCCAGCAGGACGGCCGTTGACCCACCGGAGGTCGTCATCGGGCGAGGTCGGAGAGGAACCCCTCGATTGCCCTCGCCACTTCGAGAGCGCGATCCATCACCAGCATGTGACCCGCACCTTCCAAGAGCCGAAGCTCTGCGCGCGGAATGTGACTCGCGAGATACTCCGCGTACTTCGGGGGCGTCAGTGCGTCCTGGGTGCCGCCCACCACGAGGACGGGAGCGCGAATGTTCTCCAAGGCGTGCATGCGATCGAATCCGTCCGCGGCGCGCCAATCGACCAAGCCCGTCGATACGGGCGTGAGCTCCCGCTTTCCCGCTGCTTCGGCCAGCAAATCGGGATCGGTCCCCTCCTCGTGGATCCACGAAGGCATCGGCGGAAGGCCGCCCGCGGCCTCGCTCTGCTCGAACAAGGCCAGGATCATGGGATGCACTCGCAAACGTGCGCCGGTGGCCAGCAATACGATCCCCGCGAGGCGTTCGGGAGGCGAGGCCAACCCATGCTCGATGGCCACTGCACCACCGAGTGAATGACCCACCACGACGTACTCGCCATCCACCTCGGACTCGATGAGCGCGGACAAGAAGGCTTCCATGTCTGCCACGGAAGTGGCGGCCGGTCCGTCGGTCCCGGCCCTTCCCGGCAGATTGATCGCATAGCCCGCACGGTTGGGGAGCGCGTCGAGCAGTCGATCGTATGCATGCTGGTTGTCGGCTGCGCCGTGGACGCAAACCAAGGCCGGCCCCTGGCCCGCCTGATGGCGAAAGGTCACCGCCCGTCCCCCGATCCGTCGGGTTTCTACCACAGCGTCTGCTCCTCGCTCGCGCTGGCCAATGCGATGGACTGGAAACGGAAGAATCGGCGCCGCTCGTAGGTTCCGGTGTATTGAAGCGCCAGCTCGTCGAAGGAGACGGTGCGTACGAAGCGATAACCGGATTCGGCCATGAGTGGCGTCACGTCATCGATGCCGAATTTCATGGGCTCTCCGAGCTCCTCGATGATCCCCTTCATCGCCCTGTCCTCGGGCCGAAGCCGTGGGCTCGATTTCGCCATGTTGCTGTTCAGATAGTCGAAGATCAGGAGCGAGCGGGGATCGAGCTCGGTGGCCAAACGCCGGAGCGTCGACCGGGCGGCCTCCTCTTCCAGGTAGTAGATCACCCCTTCCCAGACGAGAACGGCCGGAACGCCTCCGTCGAAGCCCGCCTCCTCCAGCGCTCGAACGAAGTCATCCTCCTCGAAGTCACATGCCACGAACGTTGCAGCATCGAGAGGATACCCATCGAACCTCGAAAGCCTTTCGCGTTTGTCAGCTTGGCTGGCGGGCTGATCGACCTCGAAAAAGCGGACTCCTTGGCGGCCGAGCCGCGCGGCGCGCGTGTCCAGGCCCGCCCCTAGGATGACCACCTGCCGCAGACCTTGGTCGAGCGCTCGAATGACGCAGTCGTCGATGTAACGAGTTCGAAGCGCCGTCCACAGCTCCATCGCTGGCGAGTGCGCATCCCAGCGCCGCGACAGGGTCTCTCCCTCCGGGCCCGCCAAGCGCAGCGCCCAGGGGTCGCGGCAGACCGGATCGGGTGCGCTCGATGCGCGGCCCCGGTAGGCGGCGACCATGATCGCCGTCCGGCTTGCGGCGCGCGTCTCCCGCACGCTCAGTGCCCGTGCTCGCGATCGATGCCGGGATGCGTGGGATCGCCAGGCTCGTGCCTGGGGTTTGCCGTGAGATACGTGCCGTCCCGTCCGGGGATCGAAAGCAGAGTCTCTTTGTCGTAGAGGAAGTGCTCCCTGCGTGTGGAAGGCGGCATGTGCATGCCCGTGTCCATTCGAATGGCGTCGCAAGGGCAGGCCTCGACGCAATATCCGCAGAAGATGCAGCGCAGCTCGTCGATCATGAAGACCGCTGGATGGCGTTCGTAGCCGTAGCGCGGGTCATCAGGCTCGTATTCGGCCGGTTCGATGTAGATGCACTGCGCCGGACAAGCCGTGCTGCAACAAAGACAGGCCACACAGCGCGGCGAGCCGTCGGCGCGTTGCGTGAGCCGGTGGATTCCGCGGAAACGCTCCGGGTACTCGATTTTTTCTTCGGGGTATTTGACCGTGGCGATCTCTTTGCTCGCCTTCGGCCCGAACGTGTTCTTGAAGAAGCGGCCCATCGCAAAGCCCAAGCCTTTGGCGATTTCGGGCAGGTAGACTTGCTCGGAGACTGTCCGACCGGGTTTCTTGATGACTTTGACTTGGGCTGTCATGCGCGACCTCAGAAAATCTTGTCCCAGAAAGCGACCCAGCCATCGAGCCAACCCGACAGCATGAACGCTCCCATCACTAGAATGTTGAGCAGGGAAACCGGGAGCAATCCCTTCCAACAAAGCGACATGAGCTGGTCGTAGCGAAAGCGCGGAAGCGACCATCGAATCATGAGCTGAAACCAGATGAGGATGATGATCTTGAAGAGGAAGACCGCGAACTGAATGGCCACCACGACCCAATGCACGAGCGGCACCGCGTAGCTAGCCGCCACGAACGGCAGCGAGAAATGGAAACCGTCCCGGTAGAGGAATGGAACGTCCCATCCGCCGAAGAACAGGACCGAAGCGATGGCCGCCAAAGAGACCACCTCGACGAACTCACCCATGAAGAACATGCCGAACTTCATTCCCGAGTATTCCGTCAGGTAGCCGCCGACGAGCTCGCTTTCGCCCTCCGGCAGGTCGAAGGGCACGCGCTTCGTCTCCGCCACTGCAGCCACGAAGAAATTGATGGAAGCGAGCGTGAGGGGCGGAATGAAGACACCCCAAACGTGCTGGTGCTGCCACATCGCCATGTCCTCGAGGCGAAGCGACTGATACACCATGAACGCGGGCACTAGGGTGAGCCCGAGCACGACCTCGTAGCTGACCATTTGGCTGGCAGCCCGAATGCCGCCCAAAAGCGAGTACTTGTTGTCCGAGGCGTAGCCCGAGATCGCAGCGCCGATGATGCCGGTGCTGGCGATGGCGAAGATGAAGAGAATCCCAACGTTGATGCTCGCCACCTGCATGGGAACCGCAGGGCCGGAAATCTCACCGGTGCGCGGAAGGACCTGATTGAGGTAGTCCCAGTGCAGGGTGCTGGCGAACGGGATGACGGCAAACGCGGCAATCGCGGGAATCAGGGCGATGATGGGGCCGGCCGAAAACAAGAGCTTGTCGGCCTTGGGCGGGACGAAGTCCTCCTTGAAGATGAACTTCAAGGCATCCGCGAGCGGGTGCAAGAGCCCGATCAGCATGATGCGGCCTTCGTTGCGTACGATCATGCTGTGGACCCCGTACCCCACGCGCAGGAGCACCGAGGCCACGCCGAATCCGACGAACGTCGCCGTCAGGCTCGCGGTCGATATCGGCAGAGGGTTGCTACCCGTGAGCGCTACGAAGCTGAGCGCGATCAGGGCGACGATGGCGACGATTCCACTCGCCGCCGCCAGCCGCCACATGGGAAGGCGAGCGCGATCGATCCAGGTCAAGGCCGAAGACGGCAAGACGATGGCCGCACGACTCGGGCCGAGCCTGTCCTGAATCATCGCGCTTTGCCGGCGCTCGGCCCAAATCAAAATTGGAGCAAATGCCCCGACCGTGATCACCAAGATGACCACCACCTTCACCAACGACGAGATGACGAGGAACGTCGTGCTCATTGGGCTGCCTCCGCCGATTCCGAGAGGCTTTGGCGCAACCCGTCCAAGTCGGCGAAGCCGACATCCGCGCCGAGCAGTGCCGCGAGGTCGGCAATCACCTTCCAGGCCGGCTCGATGCCGGCGGGCGGCGGGAGCACTTTTTGGAACGACTGCGCGATGCCATTTTCGTTCACGAAGCTCCCGTCGATTTCGTAGATGTCCGCGACTGGAATGGTCAGCGCGGCCACCGCGGGAAGCGCTCCCACGTGGCTCGTGAGCGAAACGACGCAGTCGAGCGACGCCAACGGCGAGAGCTCTTCGAGACGCTCCGCCGTGGCCCAGCCGAGCGCCACCACACCCCGAACGGAGCCTGCCTGCACGTCGGCCAGAAGATCGGCGACCGATTTCAGCCCGGGCTCGCCCGCCGCTTGCGTCGCGCCCGCTCGATTGGGGTTGTTGTCGTCGCTCCGCAAGATGTCATCGCCCTCCCAACCGCCAAGCGCCGCCAGGTACAGACGATCGGCTCCGAGCGCCCGCGCCAGCTTGACCATGGCGAGATTGTCCTCGGTCGTGTGCTGCGCGCTGAGCACGAACGCCAGCTCGCCCGGATCGACTGCTTGGATCTTCTCCGCTGCCAGCTCGAGCGCTTCCTGCTCTCCAATGGGCATGCGCGCCTCTCCACGGCCCTCGGTGGACATGTCGAGCCGATCGGTGCCGTGCCGCATGTAGGTCATCATGCCGTCGTCACACATCCAGAACTTGTTGACGTCCGGATTGTCCCGTGGCCGCAAGCGGTAGACTTTGCCGTAGCGAGGATCGTAGTCGACGTGGGTGTTACATCCCGTCGCACAGCCGGTGCACACGCTCTTGCCCGACTTGAGGAACCAGACGCGGGCTTTGAACCGGAAGTCCCGGCTGGTGAGCGCGCCGACCGGACACACGTGCTCCGTCATCAACGTGTACTTGTGGTCGAGCTCGCGGCCCGGCGCGAGGACGATTTCGTTCTTGTTTCCTCGCTCGCGCATGTCGAGCACGTGATCCTTGGCCAGCTCGTCGCACACCCGAATGCAGCGGGTGCACATGATGCAACGCTCGGCGTCGTAGACGATGGTCGGACCAAAGCGTACCCCCTTGGGCTTGTGAACCGGCTCGGTGTGCTTGCGCTTGAGGGTGGCTTGATGGGCGTAGTAGTAGTCCTGAAGCTTGCACTCGCCTGCCTGGTCGCAGATCGGACAATCGACGGGGTGGTTCAGCAGCAGGAACTCCTGTACGGACGCCTGCGCCGCCTTGACCTCGTCGTTCGTCGACGAGATCACCATTCCGTCCGCGGCGGCTAGCTGACAAGCGGGTTGCAGCTTCGGTTTCGTCGCCGGAACGTATTGTCCCTGGTCCTGATCGAAGACGAGCTGAGGCATCTCCATCTGCCGGCCGCTCTCCACGTGCACCAGGCACATTCGGCAGTTCGCGGCCACGGAGAGGCCCGGATGCCAACAATAGTGGGGAATCTCGATGCCCTCGCGCCATGCGGCCTGCATGACGGTCTCGCCGGGCTCGAAGGAAATCTCCTGACCGTTCAGTGTAAATCTAGGCATCGCTCACCGGTCACATTCTCCGCCGATCATGTTGACCGACCCGAAAGTCGGAATGATGTCTGCGATCATTCCGCCCAGCAGCATCTCGCGCGAAGCGGCGAGATTGTACCAACACGGGGGTCTCACCCGGACACGGTACGGAGTTCCACTGCCGTCGGACACGACGTAGAACCCCAGCTCCCCGTTGCCGCCTTCGGTGAAACTGTAAGCCTCGCCCTTCGGAACCTGGAGGCCCTCCATCACCAGCTTGAAATGCGCAATGGTGGCCTCGATGGTGTTGTAGACCGCCTGCTTGTCGGGATACGTGATGCGCGGATCGTCGACGTTGATCGGCCCTTCGTCGGGCATCTGCTCGATGGCCTGTTCGATGATGCGCACCGATTGACGGATCTCTTCGAGCCGGACCATGAACCGATCCCAGTTGTCTCCGTCCTCGCCGACCGGCACGTCGAAGTCGAAGCGGTCGTAGACCAGGTACGGATTGTCCTTGCGCACGTCGTAGGGCAAACCCGTCGAACGGGCGACCGGGCCCGTGCATCCGTACGAGAGAGCCTGCTCCTTGGTCAGAATCCCGACGCCCTGCATCCGATCCATGAAGATCCGGTTGCGAAGCAGCATGGTTTCCGTCTCTTTGATCACCTTGAAGATCTCGGGAATCAAGCGCCGCACGTCGTCCTTGAACGTCGCAGTCGGGGGCGCGGCCATGCCGCCGATACGCCCGAAGCTGTGGGTCATTCGAGCGCCCGTCTCCCGCTCCAAGATGTCCCAGACCCAGTCGCGCACCTTCAGAAGCCAGAGGAACGGCGTAAACGCGCCGAGCTCCATCGCCGAAGCGCCGTTGCAGGTGAAGTGATCGGCGATACGCGACAGCTCGCCGAGAATCACGCGGTAGTACTGACAGCGTTCGGGGACTTCGATTTGTAGGAGCTTCTCGACGGCCAACGACCAGCCGACGTTGTTGAGCATCGGCGAGACGTAGTTGAGGCGGTCGGCGTATGGAAACACTTGAGTCCACGTGCCGCGCTCGCAGGATTTCTCGAAGCCCCGATGCAAGTAGCCCGGTTGCACGTCGAGGTTGACGATCGTCTCGCCATCTAGATCCAGAACCATCCGGATCGTCCCGTGCATCGCCGGGTGCGACGGGCCCATGTTGAGCCGCATCGGCTCCGTGTGCAGCTCGAGGGCGGTCTCCTCGTTCAATAGCTCGTCTGCTGGTTCCATCTACGTTCCCGAGCCTTCCTTCGCGCCGGGCTCACCGGCCTCGGCGTCTTCCTCGGCACGAGCCGCAATCCTCGCCTGAATCTTCCTCGCCGCTTCCGAGTCGCTCAGCGCTCTCCTTTGACCCTGTTGCAGTCCGATGGCAGGCGAGACCTGCCCGTCACGGCCGGCCAGCCGCGCTTCCCAATCGATGCGGGCGAACGGTTGCCCCTCCTCGATGCCGAAGGGGGGAAGCTTCTGGATGTCCTCCACCTCACGGTACGGCACGAGCGGCTGTGCTTTGTCGATGGGATAGTCCTTGCGAAGCGGATATCCGACGAACTCTTCGTAGAGCAGGATGCGCCGCAGATCGGGATGACCCTTGAGCTCGATCCCGAACATGTCCCAAACCTCACGCTCGGCCCAATCGGCTCCTGACCAGACGTGGCTCAGCGTACCTGCTGCTTCGCCTTCCTTGACGCGCGTGCGGACGCGGATTCGGGCGCCCGTGACCGAAGATCGGGTCAGCAGGACCAAGTCGAATCGGGCTTCCTCGCGCTCTGGGTGGTCGATGGCGGTCAAATCGATGAAGTGATCCATCTGCAGCTCTTCGTCGTTCTTGAGCCGTTCCGCGACCTCGACCCAGTCCCGGAGCGCAACGACGACCTCATGGTCGCCGAGCGCATCGCTCGTCTCGAGAATGCGGTCACCGAAATGCGCGCACAGCCGGTCGACGACCGCCTGGCTCATGTCCCACTCTCCTTTTCGCGGCCGGGGGCGCGGTCGGGGACCAACCGGGGTGGTACGACGACCGGCTTGCGGTCGTTCGCCTGAATCTTTTCCTGAAGGAGCATGAGGGCGTCGAGGACCGCCTCCGGACGAGGTGGGCACCCCGGAATGTACACGTCGACCGGGATGACCTTATCGACCCCTGGAATCGTCGTGTAGTTGTCGTAGAACCCGCCACACGAAGCGCAGGTGCCGAAGGCGATGACCCATTTCGGATCTGCCATCTGCTCCCAGATTCGGCGCACCACGGGACCCTGCCGCTGGCTGATCGTTCCGACTACCCAGAGCACATCCGACTGGCGAGGGCTGAATCGCGGCGCCTCGGCCCCGAATCGCGCGATGTCGTAGCGCGGAGCCGCGGTCGCCATGAACTCCATCCCGCAACAAGCCGTCACGAACGGATACTGGAAGAGCGACCATTTGCGCGCCCACTGCAGGAGGTCACTAAGACGCGTGGTGACGGCGACCTCCCCGCCACCACCGATGACTTTCAGCTCTCCCATTTGAGCGCTCCCTTTTTCCACACGTAGACCAAGGTCACGCCCAGAACGGCGAGAAACGAGGTCATCTCGATGAAACCGAACCAGCCGAGCTCACGAAACAAGCTCGCCCACGGGTAGAGAAACACCGCCTCGATGTCGAAGACCACGAACAGAATCGCGGTGAGATAGAACTTGATGCTCAGCCGGATGTGGCTCGCGCCGGTCGTCTCCGATCCCGACTCGTAGGGGATCGCTTTCTCGGGGGTCATGTTCTTGGGCCCGAGCGCGGTGGTGAGACCGAAGACGGACACCGCGACGATGGCCGCAACGCCGAGCATCAAGAACACGGGGAAATAGGCGGAAAACATGGAGAGATCAGCGATGCGGTGGGCTTAATCCACCCGATCGATCGATTCTTAGTATCACCCCCTAGGGGTGTCAATGAAGGTGGTCATCGGGTCGAGCGAAGATCGCAAGCACACATCGCGACGCGAATATTCTCACTTCGACAAAACTGGAGGCAATGTTGGCGTTGTGCCATGGTTCGCCCGCGGATGGCGATGCGCTCGCGAATGGTGGCCGCCTTGGGGGTGTTGCTCTGGCCCGGGTCGGCTTCGGCCCAGGAAGGAGAGCCCGCGGGCACCGGCATTTCGGCATTCCTTCGGGCGCTAGACGAGGGCTTTGGCGCCCACGTCGTCGGCCCCATCGCCCAGATCTTGTTCTTCGATCTCGCATTCTGGGACAACGACACCGGCGACTCGCTGAAGCTCCCGTTCATCGTGGTCTGGCTCATCGCGGGCGCGACCTTCTTCACCATCCGTTTCGGATTCATCAACGTGCGGGCGTTCCGGCACGGGTGGATCGTCACGACCGGCCACTACGACGATCCGGACGATCCAGGAGAGGTCACACACTTTCAAGCCCTCTCTTCCGCGCTCTCCGCTACGGTGGGTCTCGGAAACATCGCAGGCGTCGCCGTGGCAGTGGGCGTCGGCGGACCGGGAGCGATCTTCTGGATGGTCGTGGCGGGCTTCCTCGGAATGTCGTCGAAGTTCACCGAGTGCACGCTCGGTCAGATGTACCGCGAGGTCGGTAAGGACGGTCACATCCTCGGGGGCCCCATGCGCTACCTCCAACAGGGGCTGAGCGAGTTGCGTTTGCCGAGGCTCGGCCGCTTTCTCGCGATCCTCTTCGCGTTGATGTGCATCGGCGGAAGCTTCGGCGGCGGGAACATGTTTCAAGCGAACCAGAGCTATGCCCAGGTGGCCGACGTGCTGCCCATCTTCTCGGGCGGATGGGGCTCACTCGCCTACGGCGTCTTCCTCGCCTTCCTCGTCGGCGTGGTCATCATCGGGGGCATCCGTCGCATCGGGCAAGTTGCGGGTTTCATCGTTCCCTTGATGTGCGGAATTTATCTCTTGGCCGGGCTTTTCATCATCGTCACCAACGCCGACCAAGTGCAGCCGGCTCTCGAGCACATCGTCTCCGAGGCGTTCACGCCCGAGGCGGGATTCGGCGGAATGCTCGGCGTGTTGGTCACGGGTTTTCGACGCGCGGCATTCTCGAACGAGGCAGGGGTCGGCTCTGCGTCAATCGCGCATTCTGCGGCGGCGACGGACGAGCCCGTTCGTGAAGGCATCGTTGCCCTTCTCGAGCCGTTCATCGACACCATCATCGTCTGCTCGATGACCGGATTGGTCGTCGTGATCACGGGGGCGTACCAGGACGGCGGCGAAGAAGGCGTCCTCATGACCTCCAAGGCGTTCGCGACCGTCCTGCCGTGGTTCCCGAAGGTGCTCAGCCTGGCGGTCTTTCTATTCGCGTTCTCGACGATGATCTCTTGGAGCTACTACGGAGAGCGTTGTTGGACCTTCCTCTTCGGAGCGCACCTCTCCCTCGTTTACAAGATGCTCTTCCTCGGCTTCGTGGTGCTCGGGTCGGTGCTCAAGCTCGGCAACGTGATCGATTTCTCCGACCTCATGATTCTGGGCATGTCTTTTCCAAACATCCTCGGCGCGGTTCTGCTGAGTGGGAAGGTCGGAGCCGCGCTCCGTGACTATTGGAGCCGGTACAGCAGCGGCCAGATGCAGCCCGATAGGTAACTGCTACGCTCGGCCCATGTCGGAGTTTGCGCACCGCCGCGAGAAGCTTCTCGAAGCCATGGGCGACGGTGTTGCCGTGTTTCCCTCCGCTCCGCTCGCGTTGCGAAACCACGACGTCGAGCACCCCTACCGGCAGGATAGCGACCTCTACTACCTGACGGGGTTCGACGAGCCGGAAAGCCTCCTGGTGCTGACCAATCAGCACGAGGAGCATCGGATGGTGCTCTTCGTGCGGCCGCGGAAGCGCGAACGAGAGATCTGGGACGGTCCACGAGCCGGCGTGGAAGGCGCCATGGAGCGCTTCGGAGCCGACGCGGCGTTTGCGATGGATGAGCTAGGCGACAGGCTTCCGGACTACCTCGGCAACGTGGAGCGGCTGCACTACAGGCTGGGCCAAGACGAGCGAACGGACGCACGGGTGTTTGCTTGTTTGAACCATTTGCGGCGAGGAGCACGACGCGGGGTGACGCCCCCCGAGATGATCGTCGATCCGTCCGTGCACCTGCACGAGATGAGGCTGCGTAAGAGCGATGCGGAGCTCGAGACCATGCGTGAGGCCGCCGCAATCACCAGGGAGGCCCACCTTCGTGCGATGCAGATTGCACGCCCCGGGATGCACGAATACGAAATCGACGCAGAGCTGCTGCACGTCTTTCGCAAGCATGGCTGCGAGCGGCCTGCTTACGAGAGCATCGTTGGCTCTGGGCCGAATGCGACGGTCCTTCACCATCGAGCAGGCAACCGCGTGTTGGACGCGAAGGACCTCGTGCTCATCGATGCCGGCTGCGAGCACGACTACTATGCGAGCGACGTCACGCGCACGTTTCCGGCCAACGGAAAGTTTTCCAGCGAGCAGCGAGCGGTGTACGAAATCGTGCTCCACGCCCAGAAGGCCAGCATCGAAGCCGTGCGACAGGGCGTCACGTTGCAGGACATTCATGACGGCGCGGTTCGCATGCTCACCGAAGGCTTGGTGAGCATCGGGCTGCTACGGGGTGACGTCGACACGCTGATCGAAGAGAAGAAGCACGAGCCATTCTACATGCATCGCACCTCTCATTGGTTGGGCATGGACGTGCATGATGTCGGCCGCTACTACGTGGAAGGCAGTCAGCGGCCGCTCGAGCCCGGTTTCGTGCTCACCATCGAGCCGGGCTTGTACATCGCAACCGACGCCGAAGACGTCGACTCACGATGGCGCGGAATTGGTGTTCGCATCGAGGACGACGTCGCAGTGACCCCGACGGGTTGCGAGGTGCTGAGCGAGGGGATCCCGAAAGAGATTCACGACGTCGAAGCTGCCTGCGTCTGAGCATACGGGCGGTGTCGGCCGCACACGTTGTGTGGTATGCCCGCTCGCATGGCCGTCGACCACACGATTGCGTTCATCGGCGCAGGCAACATGGCGAGCGCCATCATCCGCGGGCTCGTAAGCGAGGGCACTCTGCCGCCCGAGCGAATCCTCGCAGCCGACCCCGAAGAAGCACGACTTCAATCCCTGGAGTCGAAGCTCGGCATCCGGGTTACCGCGGACAACACCAAGGCCGTCCACGAGGCAACCGTGGTCGTGTTGGCGGTCAAGCCGCAAACCTTTCCGCAGGTCCTGCCCGTCGTGTCAGCGGCGCTGAATCGGCAGGTGCTGGTCGTCTCGATTGCCGCGGGTATTTCCACTCGGCTGATCGAGCGCGCACTGCCGGAGGGTGCGCGCGTCGTTCGGACGATGCCCAATACGCCGGCGCTCGTGGGCGCGGGCGCGACGGCGATTGCGGGAGGAGCGCATGCGACCGACGAGGATCTGTCGCTGGCAGAAACCCTCTTTCGAAGCGTCGGCATCGCGGTCCGGGTGCCCGAAGATCAGATCGACGCCGTGACGGCCCTGAGCGGCTCCGGCCCGGCGTACGTGTTCGCGATGATCGAGGCGCTCCGGGATGCGGGCGCCGCGGAGGGCTTGCCCGAAGAGACGGCCCTGCGCCTCGCAACGCAAACCGTATTCGGCGCAGCCCGGCTCTTGCTCGAGGAAGGAGAATCGCCGGAGGTGCTCCGGCAACGGGTCACCAGCCCCGGAGGCACCACCCGAGCCGGCCTCGATGCGCTCGAAGCAGCCGGCTTCGCCGATGCCTTGCGAGGAGCGGTGCGGGCAGCGGCCCGGCGCTCCGTCGAGCTCGGGAAGATCGCCGAAGGAAGCGGCGACCACTAAGTCGCCGCCAATGGGCGCGGCCCGAAAATCGCCGTCCCTATCCGGACCATGGTAGCGCCCTCCTCGACCGCGGGCTCGAGGTCGTGGGTCATACCCATCGACAGCTCAGGCAGCCCATGCTCCGTCGCGAGCTCGCGAAGCGCCGCGAATATCGGTCGCGAATCAGCCGGCTCGTCGAAATGCGGCGCGACCGTCATCAACCCACGAAGCGTGACGCTCGGGAGGCGACGGACCGCCTCGATTAATTCTGGGACCTCCCCGGGAGCACAACCCGACTTCTGCCCTTCGCCTCCCACGTTGACCTGCAGCAGCAGCTCGACGTCGGCATTTCGCGCCGAAGCGCGAGTCGAGATCGTTTCGGCCAATCGGATGGAGTCCACGGTGTCCACCGTGGCTCGAGCCTGCTCGATCAGCTTGACCTTGTTGCGCTGCAAATGCCCTATGAACCGCCAACGGATGTCCGCCAGATCACTCAGCGCCGCGGCTTTTTGGGCCAACTCCTGGGCGTAGTTCTCGCCGAACACGCGGAGCCCGGCGGCGTAGGCAGCGCGGATCGTTTCCTCCGGATGGCCTTTCGAGACGGCGATGAGCTGCACCGAGCCCGGGTCACGGCCCACACGCTCACATGCTCGTGCGATGCGATCTCGAACGCTTGCCATGCCGCTGACGATGTCGTGCTTCACGGCCATCGCTCCAGTGCGCCGTGTGTCGTCAGCATTTCGACCACCTCTGCTGCAGGAAGCCCCACGACGCTGCTGTAGGAGCCCTGCACACGGGTCACGAAGCCGCTGGCGAGACCTTGAATGCCGTAGGCGCCGGCCTTGTCGTTGCTCTCGCCGCTTGCAACGTATCTTTCGAGCTCCTCGGAGGACGCGGCGCGAAACCACACGCGTGTTTCGACGACACGCGCTTCGCGCACCCCTTCCCCGACCACGCCGAGCGCCACGCCGGTGTGCACTAGATGATCGCGCCCAGCCAAGAGCGTCAGCATCCGAAGCGCGTCTCGATCGTCGGCCGGCTTCCCCAACCGTTCGCGGCCAACGCAAACCGAGGTGTCTGCCGCCAGCACGTAAGCACCTTCGTGTGCGCTCGCTTCGAGCACGCTACGGAGCTTGAGCAGCGCCGCTGCACGCACGAACTCGACGTCGTCCTCGATGCAAAGCGATGTCTCGTCGACGTGACTCGGCCGTGCGACGAAGGCGATTCCGAGGCTCGCCAGAATCTGCCGCCGACGCGGCGAAGCCGATGCCAAAATGATCGAGCGTGGCGCGCTCAAGAGCGACCTCCTCCGTCCTCCATCGTCGCCCTGTAGCGCCGCAGATAACTCTGGCTCACTTGCTCGGGATCCAGCTTCAGGCACTTGGCAAACTCGGTGACGAACCCGCGCACGTATACGGCCGCCGGAAGATGCGCGAACTCTTCTTCCTCGATGCAGCGAAGATAGCTCGTGCCGACCTTCGTGCGCTCGCTGATTTGCTCGAGGCTGGTACCCTGAGATTCACGCACGGCTCGCAAGAGCGCGCCACTGAATTCCGTGTCCGGCGTGATGCTCGGCGCCGGCGGCAGCTCGCCGCTCGGACGCTCTTCGCGCTGCGCCTCGACGACGTCTTTGGGTGGCTCGGGGAAAATCGAGATCTCGTATGGACGGCGTCTCGCCGGATCGAGCAATACGTCGTACGCTTCGTCGATGCGTGCGCGTGCGGCAGCGAGGCCATCCTCGTCGAACAGGCCAAACGTGACGGGGTTTTCAGGATCGAAGACCGCGCACATGCGCTTGTAGGCCCTGCGAATCTCCTCGTCAGTGGCCCCCCGTTCCACCTCGAGCACGTCGTGATGCGACCCCGTCGGCACCTCGCGCCAAGGCTCCCTGTCCCTGCGCCCCTCCTGCGATGCAAAGAGCCGTCGGGCGATCTTCTCGATGTTTCGGCTCGCTCGGCTGCCAGGGCTCTCGAGCAACAGCGGCCGGCGCTTGCGCGAGCAGGTCCGTACCGCATCGTCGTGCTCCACGTATCCGAGGTACCTCAAATGGACTCCGTACCGTCGCCGTACGGCGACGGCCACTTGGTCGCCGAGCTCCAAGTCGGCTCGTAGCCGCGCTTGATTGACGATGAAGGGAAACTCGAAGTCGTGCATGCAGTCTTCGAGCGCATGGCCCAGCTCGGGCCATTCGAGTTGGACCAACGCCGCAATGTCGGATGGCGCCGGCGCATATCCGGCTCTTGCCAACGAAGCGTGAAGAGCGTTTTGCTGACGCTCGTCTGCGACGTGATCGAGGGCTGCTACTGCGAAGGCTTTGCGCACCAGCCTGTAAAGGCCACTCAGTGCGTTGGGCTCCGGCATGGTCAGGACGAGGCGATGCGGCGCGCTACACCAGAAGCGGATCGCCGCATCGCTCGCCGACGCGCCTAGATCCACGACGGCAAAATCTGCGTCTTGCTTGTGCAGCCGTCCCTCGAGCTCTCTGAGGGAGCTACGCCGTGCACTGCCTCGATAGGGCTCGCTCAAACCGCCATTCATCAATTGCAAGCTGGAGACCGGCCCCTCGATCGGGTCGCGCGGCGGCAGCGTGTTGATCGAGTCGTGGTCGAGTGCCGTAGCCAGCCGCGAGAAGATGCTCTCGGACCCGAAGGTGGGCGCGGGGGCTACGTAAGGAGCCACCGGCGACCCCATGCCGAGCATCGCGTGCAGATCCGACCCGGTAGGGTCTGCATCGACCGCCAACACGCGTTTGCCGATGGTGGCCAGATAGATTGCCAAGTTGGCGCTGAACAGAGAAGTCCCGACCCCGCCTTTGGCCCCAATGATCGCAATCGTCGTCGGGGGCATCGAGCGCTCTTACCAATCGCCGCGTTGACGCGCAACGGGCTCGGGCGAGGTGCTCAGCCGTCTCTCGGGTCGTCCGAGCGGAGAGGAAACGGATAGAACCGCGGGCGCGCACTGTCTTCGGGCGCGTCGTCCTGCTCGGTCACGTCCGCCTCCATGGGCGGATCCGCCGATCGCCAGCGTCCCGTCGTGGAAGCCCGCCGTCCGCGAGCGTCCGAGGGTCGAAGTTGCACTCTTCCGATGGGTGCGCTCATTCGTGGCTGAGTCTTCATTCCCCCCGATCCAATCCGTGCTCGGGTTAAACACTAACCAATACGGGACAGGAAGGCACAACTCCGGAAGCTTTTGGGACGCAACGCTGGTAGATTCCACGCCAACCGTGGGGTCGAGGGAGGCAGACGAGATCCTCGAGGGTGTGGTCGAGGCAGTGCTTTTTCGTAGTGATGACGGAAAGTTCGCCGTCATTCGCCTCGCCCTCGACGATACGGATCCCTCGTCCGCCGTTCACACCGCCGTCGGGGACCTCGGACAGATCGCTCCAGGGGAGCACGTGCGGCTCGTCGGCCGGTGGAGTCAGCACGCCGTCTACGGGCGCCGCTTCCAGGCCACGTCGTTCACCCCCACCATTCCTTCGACGGAGCAAGGCATCGTCCGCTATCTAGGCTCGGGGCTCATCCCCGGCATCGGCCCCGCCTTGGCGAGTCGGCTGGTCGAGCGCTTCGGGCAGGACACGCTCGACGTCATCGCCACGAAGTCGGCCCGACTTCGCGAGGTGAGTGGGATCGGCAAACAGCGCGCCGAATCGATTGCGCAGGCGGTGCGCCAACGGCGAGCCGAAGCCGAGACCATGAGCTTCTTGCACGCGCTCGGCATGGGGCCTGCAACCGCCCGCGAGGTACTGCGAAAATACGGCGCGGACGCGCCGCGCGTGGTGCGCGACGATCCCTACATCGTCGCTCAACAGATTCGCGGAATCGGCTTTCGCACGGCCGATCGAATTGCCGAAGCGCTCGGGATCGCAGGCAACGACCTTCGACGCGTGCAGGGCGCAGTCCTGCATCTGATCGGCAAAGCCGTCGATGACGGACACGTGTTTGCGACGCGCGAACAACTGAACGTGGGGCTCGAACAGCTCGACGTTCCAGCAGACGATCTCGAACAGGCGCTCCTGCAGCTTCAGAGCCGAGATCTCGTCACGATCGAAGCAGCGGCGGTCTATCCGCCCGTGCTGCACCGGGCCGAAGTCTTGGTAGCCCGGGCGTTGAGCGCCCTCGGCAGTCGGCCGAAAGTCAGCCTACCGCTCAAGACGTACGATTCGACGCTCACCGACACCCAGCGAAGCGCCGTGGAGGCCTCGCTCGGCACCCATCTCCTCGTGCTGACTGGAGGGCCCGGTACCGGCAAGACGACCACCGTGCGCGCCATCGTGCAGGCGCACGCCGCTCTCGGACGAACGGTTTCTCTGTGTGCGCCGACCGGACGCGCCGCGAAGCGGCTTTCCGAAGCCGCGGGGATCGAAGCGAAGACGATTCACCGCCTGCTCGAGTGGAATCCGGCGACCGGGCATTTCAACAGAAACGCGAGCAGTCCCCTCGAAGCCGACCTCATTCTCGTGGACGAGGCCTCGATGCTCGACGTGCGGCTCGCTTCGCAGCTTTTGGCGGCGATTCCTGCGAGCGCCACCCTCGTGCTCGTCGGAGACATCGACCAATTGCCGCCGGTCGGTCCCGGCCAACCTTTGCGGGACCTCATCGCTTCGAGAATATGCAAGACCATTCGTCTGCACGAAGTCTTTCGACAGGCGCAGCAAAGCGCGATCGTGCGCGGCGCACATGCCGTGCTCGAAGGGATGATGCCCGAGCCCACACCCGCGGGCACCAAGGGCGACGGCGACTTGTTCCTCATCGCCGCAACGGAGGCGGAGACGATCATCGAACGGGTGGTGCAGTCGTTGCGTCGAATGTCGGCCGCATATGGATTCGACCCGCTT
The DNA here is from genome assembly GCA_035466435.1 of Polyangiales bacterium. Taxonomy (GTDB): domain Bacteria; phylum Myxococcota_A; class Polyangia; order Polyangiales; family Houyiibacteriaceae; genus SG8-38. The sequence continues at coordinate 25,111 of DATIUW010000275.1, forward strand.
GCGGACGTGCAAGTGATGACCCCGATGAGGCGAGGTGCGTTGGGCACCAACAAGCTGAACGAGGTGCTTCAAGAAGCGTTCAATCCCGCCACCGAGCAAGGAGGCGCCCCGAGCGCGTTCCGGTCCGGTGACAAGGTGATGCAACTCAGAAACGACTACGACAAAGACGTGTACAACGGTGATCTCGGCGAGGTCGATCGGATCGAAGGCGGTGTGACCTTCGTTCGATTCGACGGGCGGGAGGTCCAGTACGCGGCCGACGACCTCGACGCCATCTCTCTCGCCTATGCTTGTACCGTACACAAGGTGCAGGGCAGTGAATTTCCCGCAGCGGTCATCGTCTTGCATCACGCTCACTTCATGCTGCTCAACCGGGCCTTGCTCTACACGGCGTTGACCCGCGCGAAAAAGCTGGTCGTGCTCATCGGTGATCCCAAGGCCATGGCTCGGGCAGCGCGAAACGCGCACAGCTACGAAACCAATTCCAAGCTGCTCGATCGGCTCCGCGCCGGCTCCTAGGGCTCGTCGAAAGCAGCGATTACGGCGTCGTGGAAGGCGGGCCGGAACGCCCGAATCGCGCTGTTCTCGTCTGAGACGGCCACGCGGTTGGTCAGCAAGACGATGACGGCTTGCCGATCGGGATCGCACCAGAGCGAGGTGCCCGTGAAGCCCAGATGGCCGAACGACTCTGCTCCGATTCGAGACCCCGCGGCGCTGTCTCGCTCGGCTTTTCCATCCCAGCCGAGCCGATGCGTCCCCCCCGACCTGCGCGCCGTTGCGTGCCGAATCAGCGCTTCTTCGGACGCGCCGCGCCTTCCGTGCCAGGCACCGATCGAGGCCGCGCCGAATCGGGCCACGGCATTGGCCGTCCCAAACATCCCTGCATGACCGGCGACACCGCCGAGGGCTGCGCAGTTGTCGTCGTGCACCTCACCGAGCAACGAGCGGCCTCGCCACGGTGACCAGCCGGTGGGAGCGCATCGCGATCTCCAAGTATCGTCGGAACGGGTCGATCCGAAGAACACTGCGTCCTCGAGGCCGAGTGGCGCGCTCACCTCGGCGGTGACGATCTCGTCGAGCCGCATGCCCGTCGCCCGGCTCATCGCCACGCCCGCGAGGATGTAGCCGAGATCGCTATAGACCGCCACGCCCTCTTGGTTTGCATCGCCGTGGTCCACCAAGCGCTTCAGAATCCAAGCCTCTGCGGCAACTGAGCCAGGTTCTCCGGGCAGTGTCTCGTAGAAGGGAACCCAAGCCCGAAGTCCGGCGCGGTGGCTGAGAGCCATTTCCCACGTGCGCGCGCCCAGGGGACGCTCGCGAGCTTCGGGAATCAGCTCGTCGATGGGTGCATCGAGCGCAAAAACGCCGCGATGGTGCAGCCGAAGCGCAGCCGTGGCGACCCAGGGTTTGGTCAGTGAGGCGAGATCATAGATGGTGTTTGGAGTGACTGCGTCTGCGCCCGGCGCGCGCTCGCCTACGGTCTGGTCGACGTACCTCCAGCCCCCACCTTCCCAGATCGCAACCGATGCGCTCGCTCCTGGAAACACGCTTGCGCTCCGGCCCATCTCGAGCTGGCGCGACAGTGCTTGCTCGATTCGGGTCGCGGTCGCGGCGCTCACACTTCGGGGTCTACCCAATCGGAGGTCGATGGTCTAGGAAGCGCTCCATCATGACGCTGCCCTATCTCACGAAGTCGATCGCGCCCATCGAGGCCTCGTTTCGATCGACCTTGGAGGATTTCGAGGTCGAGGAGGTGCCGGCCTATCTCCCGGGTGGAGCCGGCGAGCACCTGTTCGCGTTCATCGAAAAACGGGGAGTCACGACGAAGGATGCCGTGCAGGCGCTGTGTGCTCGGGTGGGTGTGGATCTCAAGGACGCCGGCTGGGCGGGTCTCAAAGACAAGCATGCGGTGACACGGCAGTGGATCAGCCTCTTTGGCGCCACGCCTGAAGCGGTACGTGCCGCATCCACGCCCGACGTACGGGTATTGGAAGCCGCGCTACATCCCCACAAGCTCCGCACCGGACACTTGCGCGCCAATCGATTCAAGATTCGGCTGCGAGCGATCGAAGCCACGCGGTTCGGCGATCTGCACGCAGTGCTCGATGCGATCGAAGCGCTGGGCCTACCGAACTACTATGGAGAGCAGCGATTCGGCCGCGAAGGCGACAACGCGCGCCGGGCCCTCGAGTGGGTGCTCGGGGCGGCTCGCGCACCGCGCGCCGCGTTTCAACGCAAGCTTCAGATGTCGGCGCTTCAGTCCGAGCTCTTCAACCAGCTCGTCTCCGAGCGAGTGGAGACGTCGACGCTCGGCACCGTCTTGCCCGGAGACCTGGTCAAGAAGCACGAATCAGGGGGCATGTTCGTGGCGGACGATTTGGAAGAGGCGCAGGCCAGAGCCGATGCCTGGGAGATCAGCCCCACCGGACCGATTTTCGGTGCGAAGATGCGATGGCCGGAAGGGGAAGCCAGGGCCCGCGAGGAAGCCCTCCTGCAGCGCGCGGGATTGACGCCGGCTCATTTCGCCAGGTGGCGGCAGATTGCCCCGGGAACGAGACGGTTCGTGCGTATTCCCGTCGGAAAAGTAGGCCGGAATGTGCGTGATGACACCATCGACCTCGATTTCACCCTACCCGCCGGCTCGTACGCGACCATATTGATTCGGGAAATTCTGAAGCGGGATGCGCCGCCGCCTCATACCGGCTAAAAGCGCGCCTCTACCCGAGGGAACTTATGATCGACATTCAAGAGAGACTCACCGCTTTCGCGATGCTGGGGGCGACCTGGGTCATGTGGCTTCTGATTCTCCTCTCCATCATCGGCGTCGCGATCATCTTCGAGCGGATTTATTACTTCTTCGCGTCTCGCGAGGACGTCCGAAAGCTCCAAGAAGACCTGCGGCTGCTCCTCGCCAAGAACGACGTGACCGGGGCGCGGGAGCGGCTCTCCCAGTCGAAGTCCTTTCAGGCCAAGATCGTGTATTCGGGAATCGAGGTGGTCGACGACGGACCCGACGCAGTCCAAGAGCGTCTGGCGGGCGAGACCTCCGTTGCCCGCACGCAGATGGAACGCAACCTGGGCTTCCTCGGCACGGTCGGCAACAACGCGCCTTTCGTAGGGCTACTCGGGACCGTCATCGGTGTCATCAAGGCGTTCCACGTGCTCGATGAGAGCGCGGGCAAAGTGACCAGCGGCCTGATGACCGAGGTCGGCGAGGCCCTGGTGGCCACGGCGATCGGTCTTCTGGTCGCGCTCCCCGCGGTCGCATTCTTCAACTACTTTCAGCGCCTGATTCGCTATCGCTTGACGTGGGCGGACGCTCTCGGCCGCGACCTGCTGGCCTACCTGAAGGGCAACGAGCGCAAGGAGAGAGGCTGATCATGGCTGGTGGTGCCCGCTCCGGTGACGACGACGATTTGATCACCGACATCAACGTCACCCCGTTGGTCGACGTGGTGCTCGTGCTCCTCATCATCTTGATGGTCACCGCGACGGCGATCGTGTCCAAGACGATTCCGATGGAGCTCCCGAAGGCTTCCACGGGCGAGCAAACGCCCGCCACGCTCGCGGTGTCCATCGATCAGACCGGACAGGTGTTTTTGGACACCATCCCGGTGGATCCTGAGGAGCTGCGGCTGCGCGTTCGGGAAGCCCGAGCCGCGGATGAGGACATCCGGGCCGTGATCGCGGCCGATGGACGCATCGCGCATGCGAAGGTCGTCCAGATCATCGACATCCTTCGCCAGGAACAGATCACCAAGTTTGCCATCAACGTCCGTCCCGAGGAGATCGGACGCTGAGCCATTCCGCCGCGGAACCCATGTCCGCCTCCCTCGAGAATCTGCCCTCGTGGGCGCTCGAAACAGGCTGGATCGTTTTGGCGATCGCGGTGCATGCGGCGTTTCTCGGCGTCATGCCGAAGGCGCCGCTGGGAGATGGGCCGGACCTCGACGCGGATGCCGTGACGGTCGCGATCGTCGAGGAGGAGCCACGCGCGCCCGAGCCCCCCGCGGAGGAAGCACCGGCGCCGCCCGAAGAGGCGTCGGAGCCGGAGCCGGTCGAGCCGCCGCGCGCTCCCAAGACGTTCAAGGCCCCAAAGGAGCCGCCGAAGACTCCCGAGGAGCCGCCCGCCGCCGCCCCGGAGACACCGGTCGCATTCGACAACTTGGTCCTCACGAACGAGGGCGACGGGCCGTCCTCGTGGACGATGGATCCCGGGTCAGGCGAGAGCCGAGAAGGACCGATCGGCCGTCCGGACGCCGTGGTGACGGGACGGAGCCGAGAAGGCATCGCCGGGGGGGTCATCGGAGGCACCGGCACCGGCGTCGTCATCGACGTGGGTGACCTCTCGAAACAGCCGATTCCGCCGACTTTGAAGCAAAAGCTAGAAAAGCTCTATCCCAAGAAGGCGCGCCAGGAGGGGGTGGAAGGCGAGGCGGTGATCCGCCTGCAGATCGGACCCGATGGAATGCCCTCCAAGATTCGCATCGTGTCCGAAAGCCCTGCGGGTTACGAGCTCGGCAACGCCTGCGTGAAGACCCTGGAAGGTGAACGGTGGGAGCCGCCGATCGGCAAGGACGGTAACGCGGTCACCACCCGAGTGACCTACCGCTGCGGCTTCGAGATCCGCTACTAGCAGTTTGTTGACCCCCCTCGAGCGGCGGCGGTACCTGTTCGGTATGCGGTGGGCGAAATGGGGGCTGCTCGTGTGCTTGGCAGGGTGTTGGGATCAGGGCGAGGAGCCGCCCGGCGAGCCCGTCGGCACCTTCGAGGCGGTGGGTCTGATGGTGGAGCAGAGCTGCGGCAGTGCGATCCCGGCACCCGATCCACTCGAGCTCGATTTCGCGCTCCGCGCGGAGCCGGGCGGACGTGCGTACTGGCTTCGGCCGGGCGGACCCCTTTTTGCAGGGGTGAGAAGAGACACGGAGTTCACCTTCCAAGTCAGTCAGAGCTGGACGGTCATCGAGCCTGATCGCTTCCGGGGATACCCAGGTTGCTCGGTGACTCAGCGCGACGTGTTCACCTTCGTGGTGGAGGAGGTCGAAGGATCGTCGGACGATGTCCTCCCCGGGGCCGACGCCGGCGTCGCGCCGAAACCGCTCACGTTGACCGGCTCGCAGTCGACGGAGATCGTCCCCTTGTCGGGATCGGACTGCACACCCGCCGTCGCGGCTTCCGGAGGCCCGTTCCTCGCGCTGCCCTGCCGGATCGAGTACGTGCTCACCGGAACCGGCGTCGTGAGCGAGATTCCCTAGCTAGCCGTTTTCGTCGCTTGGGGGAAGCTCGGAGGGCCGAAGCGCTCCCTTGGGCACCGGCAGAGAGGGCACCGGTGGAGGCGTATTGCCCGACTCCGAGAAGGGTCCCGGGATGCGCTCGGCCCGGATGATCATCTTCGGCGAGTGCACGCCGAAGAAGACGCCGAGCGTGGCTTCCCGCCCGCTGATGGCATCGACTCGAAAGCCGTTCCGTTCGAGCAGAGCGCACATCTCGTGCAGCGCGTACAAGCGGATCGAGTACAGGCGGTCGTTCTGTTGCCCGCTGTGGCTCGCAACGCGCCTCTTGACCCGAAGCCGCGATTTTTCGTAATCGAAGTCCGTTTCTTCCATGCAGACCGCGCCGTCCACCTCGAACCAGACCTGATTCGGCTGCGATCCGATCATGAAATCGCGGTTCACCACGTCGAGCAGCAGCACGCCGTTGGGCTTGAGTGCGCGATGAAATCGACGGATCGTGCGCTCGTTGTCCTCTTCGTCGAAGTACCCAAAGGTCGTCCCCCAGCACAACAGGGCGTCGAAGGGCTCTTGGAAGGCCATTTCACGCATGTCCCCAGGTATGAAATCGATGTGAAGCCCGCGGTCCTCGGCTTCGTCCCGGGCTCTCGAGATCATCGTCCGTGAGATGTCCAAACCCACGAGGTGGTAGCCGCGCGAGGCCAGCTCGACCGTCTGCACGCCCAGTCCGCAACCCACGTCGAGCACGCGGCATCCCACGGGAACCCGCATGGCGCGCTCGATGAAATCACATTCGACGCCCACTTCCTTGGGAGTCGCGGCGCGCACCGTTCGCAGGTACGCCTCTCCGAAGAAATGCTCGTACCAGGGGCCGTCCTCGTCCGCCTCGACCTCCTGCGGGGTCGCTCCAGCGGACTCCGCAGGTGGCGGCGGCGGCTTGGGAATCGGAATGACCATCTCGGCCGCATGGTCAGGGGGTGGTGCGATGTCGCTTCGAGACAACACCTCTGCGTCTTCGAGGAAGATCTCCTCCGGAGGCTCACTATGACGTACCTCTGCGGGTAAATTGGATGCAGGCCGCATCTCGGGCGGGTCGCTGAAGTGCACGTCGATCGAGGGCTCGGAAAGGTCTGCGGCGTCGATCTCGATGTCGTCGCCGCCGAGCGGATCGGGCTCCGTTACGAAAGAAGGCTCGGTTGGATCGCGGTCGTCATCGAAGTCGATCGCGACGATCGCGCCACCGGTCGGGAGCTCGACCACGTTCGAAAGACCGTTCCCCCCTTCCTCTTCCGCCGCCTCGGGCTCCCAGGACGAGGCCTCATCGAACGCGCTCGCCGGTGGCATGCTCGCGATGGGAACTCGGAGCGGACGTCGCCGTCCGGAGGGCTGTGAAGCGAAGCGCTCTGGCTTGTCGGCGGGCTCGCTGCTCATCGAAGCTCCCCAACCGCCATGGTCTGGCCCATTCGAATCGACGTCCCCGAATCGACCACGACCTCGAGAGCACACTCTGGAGGGGTCATCACGATGGCCGTCGAGCCCATGTGGAAAACCCCCAGCTCGTCGCCCCGGCTTCGCGCGATGGGAGCGTCCGCGTAGCTTCGAAGCCCCGGCGCATTCCCTCGGTTGGTCTCCAAGTCGTCGAAGCTCAAGCCTATGCGTCCCACCCCAATCGCTCCCACCATGATCGTGGTGACAGACCCATGCACCACGCTCTCCTGCAGGATAGCAAGGCGCTCGTTCCTCACGAAAAGCTGTGGGATGTGGCTGCCGACGCGGTTGACCGGGAAGAGCGTGCCTGGAATGTAGCGAACGGTCTGAATCTCCCCCGAAACCGGCGCATGTACGCGGTGGTAATCTCTGGGTGAGAGATAGACCACGAAGTAGCGGCCTCCTTCGTAGGCCGCCGCGGTTTCGGTATCGCCGAGCAACTCCGCTGCGGTGTATGGCTGACCCTTGATGGTGAGGCGGCCGTCGACCGTGATTTCTCCCAAATCTTCGAGGCGGCCGTCGGCCGGGGACACCAAGGCCCTGGAATCGGGGTCCACCATTCGGGCCCCCTCCCGGAGCCTACGGGTAAAGAACTCGTCGAACGTACGAAAGCCGTCGCGCGGTATCTCGACCTCACTCAAGTCGACGTCGTACACGCGGACGAAGGTGGCAACCGCAGCATCGACCATCGGGCGGGGGGCACGAGCAGACGCAAGCCGACCAAGCGCCCTGCTGAGCCGCTTGCGCGGCAGAGCACGGACCGTTTGCGCGGCCAAGCGTGAAGCACTCATCCCCATGTACCGGTGCTGTCCAGAAATGGTATCCGACTGGACGACACCACGTCAAACCTCTGCGATCCGACAACTCTTCGGAATCCCGATGATTTTGGGATCTTAGAGACGAGAACACCCCGCCGGAGACCCCTGCCGGCGAGGCGTTCATCCTGGTCGAAAGGAGTCTACACCGCTGCTTCGCCGCGTTCACCCGTGCGGATACGCACGGATTCCTCGATGGGCGATACGAAGATCTTCCCATCGCCGATGCGGCCGGTCTTGGCTGCATTCTCGATCGCTTCGATGACCGAAACGACCAGGGAGTCGGGGACGACGATCTCCACCTTCACCTTGGGAACGAAGTCGACCACGTACGCCGACCCCCGATAGACCTCTCGCTTCCCGCCAGTGCGGCCGAATCCTTTGACCTCCGTCACGGTCATGCCTTTGATTCCTACCTCGTTGAGGGCATCCTTCACCTCATCGAGCTTGAAAGGCTTAATAATGGCTTCCACCTTCTTCATGGGACCTCCGAACTTCGAGCAGCCCAACGAGAACCGCCGATGCAAAAGGGTGTAGCCCCCGATTATTTCCGAATTGTTTCGTGGCCGTAAATACGGTAGTGGGGCTGCCTCGCTTCCGTCGAAATCTCTCCCCGCGACGCAAGTCGCCTAGCGATACGCGACCTCCTCGATTTCCACCCGGAAGAACTCGCCCTCGTCGTCGAACCGCTTGGTGCCGAAGTGCCAACCCACCCGAAGCTTCGTAGGAATGGTTCGCCCCTCGAACATGCTCTCTTTTTCGACGAAGCCGCCAAAGGGCACGTACCGGTACACCCCACCATCGGGGTTGCCCCAGCGCAGGAGCGACATCGATTGCAGTGCGCCGGTGTCCGCGATGCGAAGATGCAGGTCCAGGCGCTCGCGTCCTACGGAGACGTGCGCGACGGGAGCGTTCGGCTCGTCCGCCGACCAGCGCACCGAGCGCCGGGCGAGCGCGCACGGCAGCCAGATGAGCTCTGCAGCGAATCGCCCGGCTGCGGAACGGGCGATGTCCTGTCCTGCCGCCGACATCACGGGAATCAGACCCATCAGCTTCCACTTCATTTCCGCCTCTCCGTCGACCAGCCGATCGTGACCGCGAATCGTGAGCCTCCCCTTCTTCACCGTCGCTTCCCAAACCATGCCGCGCTCGGCGTGAATGACTTCTTGCGCCTCGAATGACAGCCAGCGATCGAGCTTGATTTCGCCACGCATCCGAAGTCGCGCTGCGCTTGCCGCGGTGGATGAAGATCCAAGCGCATGATCGAGATAGCGCCGCGCTGCATCCGGAAGGTTGGCGGTGCTCGGTATGGGAGCCGGGCCCGTCGATTTGGCTGACGCCCAAATTTCCCCTGATGAAGGTTTGTCTCCCATGCTGTCTGAAGATTCCACGACACGGGTCGATCGGCCATCACGCCGTAGACCGCTGCGCTGACTCACGCGCTGACCATGCTACGCTGCTCCGCCCATGGCATCGCTTCTGACCACGGTGCGTGATCTGGAGCGCCTGCGGCAGATCGCGGGCGTGCTCGCGGTCCACGGCTTCGGCGAAGTGGTCGACCGCACCGGGCTGAGCGCGCTGATCCCGGGCCGAAAGCGAGAGGACGGCGGCCGAATGCCCGCAGGCATCCGACTGCGCAAGGTGTTGGAGGACCTGGGCCCTTCCTTCGTCAAGCTCGGCCAGCTCATGTCCACTCGCCCCGATCTCATTCCCGAGGACATCCTCGTCGAGCTGAAGAAGCTGCAGGACGACGTGCCGCCGGAGCCGTTCGAGGTGATTCGGGAGCAGGTAGAGCAAGAGCTCGGATGCGCGCTATCCGACGTGTTCGCGTCGTTCGACGAGACGCCCTTGGCCTCCGCTTCGGTGGCGCAGGTCCATCGGGCGCTCCTGCGCGACGGTGAGCAGCGGATCGACGTCGTGGTGAAGGTGCAGCGCCCGAACGTGCAGGCACTGATGGCGCGTGACGTGGACCTGCTGTACTGGCTGGCCAAGGCGATCGTCCGCTCGATGCCAGAGTCCCATCTCTACCGTCCCATCAGCCTCGTCGAGGAGTTCGACCGGTCGGTGACGGCGGAGCTCGATTTCTTGCTCGAGGGGGACAACCACGAGCGTTTCACCGCCAACTTTCAACACAACCCGCACGCCAAGTTTCCCCGGGTCTACCGGAGGGCCAGCGCCAAGCGCGTCCTGACCCTCGAATATCTCGAAGGGCAAAAGCTCTACGCCGCCTGCAGGGCTGGGGTCAGCGGCGAGCTGATCGCCAAGCGTGCCGTCGAGATCATCATCCAGCAGATCTTCGAAGACGGCTTTTTTCATGCTGACCCGCATCCGGGGAACATCATCATCATGGGGACCGAAGACGACCCGATCATCGGGATGATCGACGTCGGCATGGTCGGCCGACTCACTCCCAAGATGCGGGATCGAACCATCGACTTGATGCTGGCCGCGGTGCGTGAGGACTACAGCGGAATGGCCGACGCGCTCTATGCAATCGGCCGGCCGGCACACAAGGTCAACCGAGACGCGTACGAAGCGGAGGTCACGGCGCTCGCGCAGCGTTACTTGGGCAAACGTCTCAAGGAGATCGAGCTCGGTCCGCTGCTTCGCGATTTGGTGATGGGCGCGCGCAAGTACGGCGTCGAAATTCCCATCGAGTTCCTCATGCTCGGCAAGAGCCTCATGACGGTGGAAGGCGTCGGCAAGGAGATCTATCCCGAGCTCGACCTGCTCGAGGAGGTCCGTCCGTACTTCATGGATCTGTTCCAGAAGCGGTATTCGCCCGAGCGCATGACCCAAGACGCCCTTCGCGGGTTGCGCCGGCTGGGCACGGCGGCCTCGGAGATGCCCTTGCAGGTCGAGGAGATTCTCGAGGACTTGCGCAAAGGCGCCTTCAGCATTCGAACGCAACAGACACATCTCGAGCTCGCCGCAGACCGCCTCGGAAGACGCGCCTTCAGCGGTATCATCGTGGGCGCCTTGATCGTCGCCGGGGCGATCCTTCTGTCGGGGGACCGCTACTGGCTGGGCGGCCTGATGCTCGGCGCCGCGGCGCTCTTTGCTTTTGCGCACACTGCACGCGTCTGGTTGCTCGGCAAACCGGGGCCTTGAGCTAGCCTCGAATCGCGCGGCCGATCGTCAGACCGAGCGCCCCTGCCAAGAGACACGCCAAGACGGTTCCCCCCATGTAGGCGGCGGCGCGTCCCCAAGCTTGCTCCTGCATGAGCGCGATGCTCTCGAGATTGAACGCCGAGTAGGTCGTGAAACCTCCCATCACGCCCGTGCCGAGCAGAATGCGCAGGTCGGTGCCCGCCCAGAAGCGATCCTCGGCGAGCACGAACGAGAGGCCCAGGCCGAGCGAGCCCAACACGTTGACGGTGAGGGTGGCCCACGGAAAGCCCTGGGCAGCGCTCGCGGGCCCGAGGATCAACGACACCCAATATCGAAGGCACGATCCCGCCGCTCCTCCGATGGCTACCCAAACGAAGCCCACCGCCGTCTTGTAGACTGCAGGCTTGCGCCGACGCAAGGTTTGCGCGCGTGACTCCCGCCGAATGCACGATCGATCGCGTTGACCGGACCCGGGCTCACGTCTAGCGTCGACTGCGGCGAAGGAGGTGGCTCCCATGAATGCAAGCGGCGCTAGGTCAGGCGCGGCGCTTTGCGCCTTGCTACTCTCAGCATCCTGGCTCGGGTGCAGCGAAAGCGACACCGAGCGGGAGCAGATAGAACAGTTCGAATACGCCGTCCCCATGGATCCGGCCAGCCCCTGGCCGAAGTTCAGACGAACGGCCATGCAAACCGGTCGCAGCCCCGTCTTGCCGATTGATTCCGGAGCCGACCCTTGGGTGTTTCCGACCGGCAGGGGAATCTTCTCCACGGCCGTGATCGATGGAGACGAGAACGTGTACGTCGGCTCTGGCGATCGCGTGTTCTACAAGCTCGACAAGAACGGCAACGAGCTCTGGTCGGTGCTCACCGGCGAGGTCGTGGACTCCTCCGCCCTTCTCGATGATCGCGGCGCGCTCTACTTCGGTTCGGGTGACGGCTTCCTCTACGCGCTCGATCGCGAGGATGGCTCCGAGATATGGAGCTTCGAGGCCGATCCCCCGTCGCTCAACGACGCGTTGATCAACTGGTTCGAAGGCAACGTCGCGATGGGCTTGGATGGCACCCTTTTCGTTCCCAACGACAACCGTTGCACCTACGCGATCGACCGTGACGACGGTACGGATCTGTGGTGCTTCGTCACCGATGATCAGACCTGGTCGCTTCCCGCGCTCAATCCCGAAACCGAGCGACTCTTCATGGGGAGCAACTACCCATTGGCGGACAACGTCTTCGGCATCCAGGCGAGCAACGGTTCGCAAGCATGGGGCTTTTCCGTTCGTGGCACGGTCGCAGCCAGCCCCATGATCGCGAGCACCGATCCCGACGGGCTCGTTGCCGTAGGTGGCTTCGACGGCTTCCTCTACGGCCTGCGGCAGAGCGATGGCAGCGAGCTCTGGAGCTACGGGGCACGCGATCACATCTACGCAAGCCCTGCCCAAACCGAGGACGGCACCATCATCCAACCATCGGCCGATGGCACCATCTACGCGATCGACCCTGCGGACGGCTCGCTGCGCTGGGCCTACGACACCCGAGAGCCGATTCGATCGTCACCCGCGATCGACGGCGATGGAAACATCTACGTCGGCTCCGGCGAGGGCCAGATGTTCGTGCTCAATCCCGATGGCTCGCTACGCTGGTCCATCCAGCTCATCGACGACGAGCGTGATGACCTCAATTCGTCCCCTGCGCTCGGCAAGGAGCTGGTCGTCATCTCTGGAGAGAGCGGCGAGGTGTTCGGGATACCCTACGACTACTGTCTGCGTCCCGGCCTCGAGGATGCGCGCTGCACCATCGGCCCTGGTGAGCCGATCCCCGATGACGGCGTCTTCGTCGTCTTCACCACGAGCTTCGGCGGTCTCGAGATCGAGCCCCCAACGACCATCACGGCCAATCAGCCGCTCACGTTTACCTTGTTCGTTCGAGAGGGCGGCGATACGAAGCTCACGGCCATCGAGTCCGACAGCATCGAAGTCACGACCGACAGCGGGACCGAGCTAGACGCCGACGTATCGGGAGACCGTCGTTACATCACCGTGATTCCACGAGCCCCTTGGGTCGGTGACTCCGGCGGCACTATCACCGTTCGTGTCAGGGGCAGCTATCTCGACGAGCTGGTGTCGCGCCGCGGCTTGGTTTTCACCTTCGAGCCCGGCGTAGGCGGCACCTTCGACCAGACCTTCGTGTTCGAGGTGCCCGCCCGGAACGAGACCACGTTTCCGTTTACCGTTGCCGACGCGCCCGGCGACGAAACCGGAATCGTCGAGCTCTACCGAATCTCGGCTCCACTGCCGACGATTCTCCCGAGCTACAATCAGATCGGCTTCGATTCGATTCATTACGTCATCGGCTTGGTGGAGCGCCAGGGCGACGACATCGTGGCCTGGGGCGTCGGCGGAACGCTCGACGGCGGAGGCGAGACGATCGTCAACCCAGCTTCAGACGTCCGGTTCCCCTTGGTCTTCCGCTGGGACGATGGCGTCCTGACGATGCTCAACGACGAAGGTTTCACCATCGAGTTCAACGGCTTTCCGCTTCCCTTCCAGTTCTTTCGCGTGGCCACCACGCTCGATGCCCAGGGAAATGCCGTGCATAGCCCCTGGCTGAACGCAAAGACGATCTGTGACGAGATCACGTTCTACGGCCCCTTCTTGCAGTTGCTCGGCTTTTGCAACGCCGAGACTGGATTGCTAGACGCCGTTGGCGGGTCCGAGTTCCGCCCGTTTGGGGATGGAACGCAAAGCGCGCCGGCTGGACTCGGAATGGTCGAGATCACGCGCGACGGCGATGGAGTCGTGGCGACGCTCTCGGCCACGTCGTTGCGAAGCGAGGAGCACAATTTCGGGATTCTGATCCTCGACGCAGACACCGGCATCCCGGTGGGCCTCAACTACACGGAAAGGACGTCGCAATCGCCGGACACGGGCCTCATCCAGACGGTGAGCCTCGATTTGAGCGATGTAGCCGATGTTCCCGCAAGCTTGCGCGTCTACCTGATGGTGGATGCATATCCCGCAGCGGTCGCCACGCTGCCATAGTTCGATCGCATGCTAGAGTCCGCGCCGTGATCAGCGAAGACTTTGCCTTCTTCGGTTTTGACGAGACCTCGTGGAACCGTCTGGTTTCGCTGTTTCTCGGCAATGGGGAACGGGGCCCCGGCGGTGTGCTGATCGTCGTGGTCGACGCCGCAGGCGAACCGGTGGCGAGCTTCCATACCGCCCGGGGCTCGGTCGATCCGGCGGCGCTCGGACCGATAGACGACCTCGGGGCCCTCTGCGCCGCGAATCAGGCCGCCGCGGGCGTCGTGATGCGTGAGCGGGCCATGGCACACATCGAGCTCTATCTCTCCGAGCCGCTCGGGCCCGAGCAGGACTTCGTCACACGGGTCATGCGCTTCGTCCGCGTGGTTCGTGAGCTGGGCAACGGCAATTGGCTCCGCGTGTGGCCCAATCCTCTTCCCGATCCTCTGCTTTCGGCGGTCCCTATAGCCAAGCCCGCTTCGGATTTGCTGCTGCCGCACGGGCACAGCGTCATCCTCGGCGTCTTCGAGGAAAATGGAGACCTGTGGACGGGTGCAGTGCTGCGCCGTGAGGCTGCCGAGCTCGACGTTCTGGCCGGCCCGCGTGCGCTCATGGAGTGGGCTGGCCCGCTCGGGGGCGAATGGCGGCGCGACCATCGCGTTTTGGTGCATGCGGTGCAAAGAGAGCTCGGCCCGGTTCATCTCGGACTGTTCATGGAAACGCCCACTGCGCGAAAGCTGGTCAGGGGACGCCGCGCTGGCGACTGGGCAATGTCGTTCATGAAGCGGGACCTCGTCATTCATCCCCTTCCCGCCTTTGCCGCCGCCGGCCTCGGCATCGACGTGCTGGGGGGCGCGGCGGCGCAGGTCGTTCAGACGCTCGAGCAGATGGACCCAGAGGAGCTCGTGGGCATCGCCCAAGGGTTCTGGCGAGGCCTGACGGACGGTCGAGGCCTCGAGGGTTTGCTCGGGTTTTCCCCGAAGCAGGTGCTCTCGGATGCCCTAGACCGGGTCTCGGCCGCCCCTCCGCCCCCCGATGCTCCCGACGATCGGGAGCCCCCGGATCCGGACGCTCCCTCTTGATCGGCCCGGGGATCGTCTCTTCTTTGACATCCTTGGTTACAGTCTGTACCTTTATCCCACCTGTCCAGTCTTACAGGGGACATTTGTGCAGGAAACCACCAACAGCCAAGGACCACAAGGACGGTGAGATATGCGAGCGGGGGAAAGCATGCAGAAGCTGACAGCGCGCCAGAAGGCGGTTCTCGAGTACATTTCGGACTCGATTCACGCCCGTGGATACCCGCCTACCTTGCGGGAAATCGGTAACCATCTGGGGATTCGAAGCACCAACGGGGTCAACGATCATCTTCGGGCGCTCGAGCGCAAAGGATACCTCACGCGGGAGGACATGAAGTCCAGAACGCTTCGCCTCATGAAGACGGCCGACGGCCAACCGAGCAGCCGTCCACCTGCAGCCAACGACAACCTCATCGAGATTCCAATCGTCGGCAGGGTTGCGGCGGGCGCCCTCTCGGAGGCGATCGAGCATCCCGAGGACACCGTGCAGATCGATCGAATGCTGATCGGCGGCCAACGAGACGTTTTCGGCCTGCGCGTCACCGGAGAGTCGATGATCGAGGCGGGCATTTTCGATGGCGATTTCGTCTTCGTGCGCAAGCAGCTCACCGCCAATCGCGGCGAGATCATCATCGCCCTCGTCGGCGAAGAGGCCACCTGCAAGTACTACTACCCGGAGCGAGAGCACGTCCGGCTTCAGCCTGCCAACAAAGACATGGCGCCGATCTTGATCCCCAAAAACGACTGGCGAAGCACGCAGGTTCTGGGCGTGGTCGTCGGGGTCTATCGACGGCTTCACTGAGCCTTTCGGTTGCGCGGGTGACCTCGACGAAGCGCACGCTGATGGGCCCTGGGCCCTCCGATGTTCCGCCGCGAGTGCTGGAGGCGCTCTCGCGGCCGACCATCGGCCACCTGGACCCGGTATTCCTGCAGATCCTCGACGAGACGCAGGAAATGCTGCGCCAGGTCTTCGGCACCAAGAACGCACTGACGCTACCCATGTCCGCGACGGGCTCCGCGGGCATGGAGACTTGTTTCGTCAACCTCGTGGAGCCTGACGACGAGGTGTTGATCTGCCGTCACGGCGTCTTCGGCGCGCGGATGGCCGAGGTCGCACGCCGCTGTCGCGCGAAGGTCACGTTGGTCGATGCGCCATGGGGCGAGGCCCTCGACCCCGATGAGGTCGCCGCGGTTGCAAAGGGACGGTCATTCAAGGTGCTGGCGCTCGTTCACGCGGAGACGTCGACTGGAGTGCTGCAAGACCTCGCGCCCTTTCGCGCCATCGCCGATTCTTGTGGGGCCCTGCTCTTGGTCGACGCGGTGACGTCGCTCGGCGGAGTGCCTGTAGACGTCGATCGCATGGGAGTCGACGCGGTGTACTCCGGCACGCAAAAGTGTCTGTCCTGTCCTCCCGGCTTGTCGCCGGTTTCGTTTTCCGAGCGGGCCCGCCACGTATTGTCCACGCGCAAGACGCCCGTGCAAAGTTGGTATCTCGACTTGAATTTGATCGGACAGTATTTCGGCGGCGAACGCGTCTATCATCACACCGCCCCCGTCAACATGATCTACGCTCTCCACGAAGCGCTCCGCGCCATCGTCGAAGAAGGTCTGGAAAATCGCTATGCCCGTCATTGCGAGCAGGCCGAAGCGCTCTGGCAGGGGCTCGGCGCCCTGGGTCTCGAGTTGCCCGTCGAGCCGGATGTCCGGCTCCCTCCCCTCACGCTCGTGAAGATCCCGGAAGGCGTCGACGACCGGGCGGTGCGTGCGCGGCTCCTCCGCGAGCACAATCTCGAAATCGGCGGGGGCCTGGGCGAATTCAAGGGGAAGGCGTGGCGCATCGGGCTGATGGGCGCGTCCGCAACGGCCCGTCACGTCGAGCTCTGTCTGGCTGCGCTCGAAGACGCCCTGCGCTGATCGAAGCGCACGGCCCGCCGGTGGCTCGAGCTATGGTACCGTGCCCTGCTCATGCCTTCACCTCTGCCCGAGCGCTTTGGCGACTATGAGCTGACGAAGCGCCTCGGCGTCGGCGGAATGGCCGAAACGTTCGTAGCCGTTCGTCGCGGCCTCGCAGGCTTCGAGCAACGAGTGTGCCTCAAGCGCATCTTGCCGGCGTTCGCAGGCGACGCCGATTTCATCGAAATGTTCCTTCGAGAAGCCCGGCTCTCGGCTCTGCTCCATCACGGTCACATCGCTCGCGTCCTCGATTTCGGAGTGGCTCGGGGCTCGCACTACCTGACACTCGAGCTCATCGAAGGAACCGACCTACGAACCCTCTTGCGCGATCTGCAGTCTCGCGGGACCGTGCTCGATCCAGGGCTGACTTCGTACGTAGGACATGCGGTTGCCGCGGCGCTCGATTACGCGCACACGGCCGATGAGCGCGGCGCTGCGGCAGGCATCATCCATCGTGACGTATCGCCATCGAACGTCCTGCTCAGCGATGAAGGCGAGGTGAAGCTTGCGGACTTCGGCATCGCCAAGGCTACGCAGTTGCCCGGCAGCATCCAGAGTGGAGCGCTCAAGGGTAAAATCCCCTACATGGCCCCCGAGTACGCGCTCGGCCGTTCGTGCAGCCCGAGGTCGGACTTGTTCTCGCTCGGCGTCCTGCTCTACGAGTGCCTGGCAGGCTGCCGGCCTTTCGACGGCGACAACGACATGCAAACCCTGGCCCGTGCGCGCGACGGTCAACACGACCCGCTCGACGTCGTGGCGCCGCACGCACCCGCGGTGCTCGTCGACGCCATCGAGTCCCTGTTGACGCCCGATCCTGCCGGCCGCCCGATCCACGCGCGCGCCCTGCTCTCCCGCCTGGCGGTCTGCCCACCGCCTCCACTGGCTCACCGCGAGCTGGGTCAGCTCGTTCGTGACGTTAAGCTGCTCGGCCTCGAGCCTACCGGCCCTGGGCTGGCATCGACTCGTCCGGCCGTTACTCCGCGTCCTCGGAGGCGCCTTCCCTCTCGACGCTAGTGTCCCCGTAGGTATTCCGCTGTTGCTCTTCGAGCAGGCCGAGCCCGATCGCCATGGCCTTTCGGACCCGTTCGAGGAGCGCGTCGTCGGTCGCAATCTTTTCGACCGCCATCGAAAGCTTCGATTCCAGTCGCGACTTCATCGCTTCGAGCGACCCCACACGTGACTCGAGATCCCGTTTTGCCGCAGTGAGTGCCTCCACGGTGGAGCGGCTCGAGTCGAGCTCGCGTTGCAAGCCTTCCCGCGCCTCCGTGGTCTCCGCCAGCTCGGCTGACAGTCGGTCTCGCGTCTCGCGGGCCTCCGAAAGCTGGCTGCTGGTGGCGCTCAACGTGGACTGAGTCTCTTCGAGCTTTGCTTCCAGCTCGACGGCGCGCTCTTCGTTCATCTTCTCGCGCTCACGCGTGCCGGTCAGCTCCGCCTCCGTGTCGACGAGCTTGCGGCCGAGCGTTGCGAGCTGCTTCGAATGTTCCTTGTCGAGCGTTTCGAGCTCCAGCTGCTTTTCCGACGCAAGCGCGGCTTCGCGCTCGGCCATCGTGCGCTGCCATTCGGCCTCGGCTTCCGCCATCCTGCTTGCCGACGTGGTCTCCAGCTCTTCGCGAAGAGCGGCCAACGCGGCTTGCCTCGATGCGTCAGCCTCGGCGGCCGCCTGCGTCAGAGCCGCAGCCTGCGCATCGGCAAGCTCGGATCGAAGCGCAGCGAGGGCAGTTTCCTTTTCGCTAGCTGCAGCGTGGAGCGCCGCCTCGTGGTCTTCTTTCGCTTTCGCCAAAGAGGCTGCCGACTCCGCTTTCAGCAACTCGAGCGCCTCTTCGTGAATGGCCCGGGCCTTCGCGATCGCCGCGTCGTGTGTTCCCTTCAAGGCTTCGACGTCTGCCGCACGTGCTCGACGCTCCTCGGCCAAGTCAACTTCGAGCGCTTCGGCTTTGTTCTTCTCTCGCTCGAACCGGCCTTTCACGTCTTCGTAGCGCTTGTTGGCGTTTTCCTTGTCTTCGGAGAGGCTGGCAATGGCTTCTTGCGCCTTCGACAGGGAGCGCTCCAACCCCGCGGTCCTCTCATTCAAGTCCTCGCGCGCTCGCTCTAGCCCAATCGACTGATCACGAAGCTCGAGGATCTCCTTGTCGCGCGCGCTCACTTGATCGCGCAGCTCGAGAATCTCTTTGTCTTTCTTGTTGAGCGCTTCGCGGAGGTCGAGGAACTGACGGCTCGAAACGCCACCCGAGGATTCCGCGAGCTTCGCTTTGAGCTCGGAGATCTCGGAACGCAATCGCGCCGCCTCGACGCCGCCTGACGTTGGCACCGCCTGTGGCTCCATCGCCGCTGGCGCAGCAGAGACTGGACGCGAAGATTGTGGCGGCGCCGAATGAGGCGGCGCTGACAGAGGCGGTGCGGACGGCGGCGGGCCGGACGGCGGCGCGGTGGCCGAAGAAACCTCTTCGGGCGGAACGTCCGAAACCATGATGACGTCATCGATCTCTACGTCCTCGTATTCGCCCGTCTGGCTGTCCGCGGTCTCGAATGCTTCGGGCGCATCGGAAAGCTTCTTTTGGTCGCCGCCCATCATCAACGCATCGAAGGCGCTCTCGGCAAACTCATCGATTTCGTCGTCGATCCCGCGCGGATCTCCGATCTTGGTTGGCATATCGCTCGACATCTCGTCATCCGACATTTGGTTTCCCCTTCGATTCCCGCGGCAAGGTTATCAGCGATTGCGCCGTTTGAACGAAATGGCGTCCAAAGCGGCCCCCCTCGCATGCAAAGTTATGCCTATGTCAAAAAAAGAATAGGCTTCCGGGCCCTGCTCTGTCAACGCCGAAGCGGCGGGAAAACCAAGCCCCGACGGGCTCAATGAGCCACGCGAGCGTTTGCAGCGAGCTGGAACAGCATCGGGCGATCCAGGTCGCCAAAAAACGCGTAGTTGAGGCCGCCGTGTTGACGGATGGTCACCACGTTGCCTCCCACATCATGATAGTAGACCTCACGGCCCCCGACATGTGTGCGCTGCGCGTTCCGAACGATGTCCGGCGACTGAAAGACCAAGAGCGTGATGCGCCGACCGTCGCGAACGTAGTAGAGCGCTGCAGCCGGTCGTGCGCCGACGGTGATGTACCGAGCGCCGACCAGCTTCACGCTCGGCTCCTCGAACTGGGCGGGTCTCACGGGAAACGGCGTCTTGCCTTGGAAGTAACGGACCACCTCGCTCGGCGCCTCTCCCTGCACGTCGGACGGCAGCGCCTGCGTGTGCAGGTTGACCACGTCCTGGAGCATGCCCGCGCTCTGGTAATCGGCCTGGTTCGGTAAACCGACCACCCCACCGATGACCAAGATCGCGGCCGCCGCCGCCGCTATGGGCCAAGTGTGCCGCCACCGCATGGGTCGCACCTCGACCAACGATGGACGCGCCGCCTTTGCCTCGTCTATCTCGTCCAAGCGCCGAAGCGTCCGTTCCCACAAATGCTCGGGCGCCCGCGCACGCCCGAGCGCGTCACGCGTTTGTACGCGCAACGAGCCCTCGAATGCCAAGTGCTCTTGACATCCCGGACACGTCTCGAGGTGGCGCTCGAATTCGATTTGCGTGGCGGGGTCGAGCTCCGCGTCCACGAACGCACCGAGATGACGTCGCACGAGCTTGCAACTCATGGTTTCACCGCCTTTCTCGATCGGAATGCTTCGAGCGAAACGGGATCATCAGCGTCCTCGTCGTCGGTCTCGATGATGCCGAGCTGGACGGCGTGATGTTGTAGCGCGACTTGAAGCTGCTTTCGCGCGCGGTGCAAGCGCGACATGACGGTTCCGATGGGGCACCCGATCACTTCCGCGATCTCTTTGTACGAGAGCTCTTCGACATCGGCGAGCAACACCATCGCGCGCGCATCCTCCGACAGCTCTTCGAACGCGCGATTGATCTCCCTGGCGATGATCTGTCGTTGGGCATCGCCCACGGGGTCGGTCAGACCGCGCATCGTCGACCGGCTCATCACGCCCTCACCCACGGGAGCCGCCATCGGTCCGTCGAACACCTGCCGCTCTCGTACGGTACGGCGATAGCGATTCACGAAGGCATTCATCTGAATTCGGAGCAGCCAGGCCTTGAAGTTCGTCCCGGCTTCGAAACGATCGTAGAAGCGATAAGCGCGGACGAGCGTGTCTTGAACCAAGTCTTCGGCATCCACGGGCGAGCGCGTCAGCCGCAGCGCCGTGGAATAGAGGGCATCGAGATGGGGCCGAACCTCAGCCTCGAAGAGCCGCCGGGTCGCCGCGATTTTCTTCTCTTTTTTCGGCATGCTCGATCTTAGAACCGCCGAGAACGGGGTTTATTCCACGTTATCAGGCGGCGAGTCTTTCGAGGAGCCTTCTTTGGAGCCCTCTTTGGACGAGCCATGACGAAGCTTCGATTCCAGCTCCTCGATCCGAGCCTGGAGCCTCAGCACCTCGCCCTGGAGCTGCCGGACGTGAGCGGTCGCATTCTCCAAGACGGCGCGGACGCGATCGTCGGCCGCGTTGTACACCTCCGTACCGAGCTCTTCGGCTCGGCCCACGAGCCTCCCCACCGGGCTTTCCTTGAATGAGGAAATGAGCTTTTGGCGTCCTTGCTGTATGAAATCCCTCAGGCTCTGCACGGACCATGCAGTCGCATGCCCGCTCTTTTGCTCTTCGTAAATGATCTGCGCAAGGGTGACTTTGGTCATGTCGCGCTGTGACCGGTTGTCGAGCACCTTGACTTCTTCACCATTTCGAACGAGCTCGGCGATGCGATCCAAGGTCACGTACTTGCTGTCCCGCGTGTCGTACAATTTACGATTCGCGTACCGCTTGATGACGCGCGCCTTTTCTGCCTCAACCATGACTGAATCAGGCTAGCGTGGCGACGCACCGCGTCAAGCTGGCGCTTTCGACGGTCGTCGTTAGGCTAGGCGTTCAGGGGGAATCGGGAGCGATGCAAGGCACGACGGACTTCGAGGCGCTCTTTCAGCGCCTTGCGCGCGTAGACGAGATCGAGATGCGCGTCGGTCTGATTTGCGAGCGCTTGCAGTCGCTGCCCGATGAGGAGGCGCTTGCCCTCGTCGACGAAGCCCATCGGGGCGCGTCGCTCGGCGTGGGGAATGCCCAGGCGGTCTTTCTGGCCCTCGGATGGGCCCTGTTCGAGCCGAGGCTGGTTTCGAGAAGACCAACCCTCGGAGCCGCGGCGCGAAGCGCGAATCTACATCACGTCGCCGATTTCCTCTCGCCTCCGCTTCCGACGGATGGCTCCGAAGAGGACAAGCGTCGCATTCCCGACCTAGGGCGGGGACGACCCTTGACCCTGGGTGAACGCAAAGCGCTTGCGCGAACCCACGACCGCTCTCTGATTCAACGCGTCGTGCGCGACCCGCATCCACACGTCATTCGCATCCTTCTCGACAATCCGTCGCTGACCGAGCGCGACGTCGTCCGCGTCTGCGCATTGCGGCCGAACGATCCAGACGTGCTGCAAACCGTCTATCAGCACCGCCGATGGGTCGTGCGCTACCGTCCTCGCAACGCCATCGTCCGAAACCCGGACACGCCGCTCGACATCGGCCTGCTGCTGGCGCCACTGCTGCGTCCGAGCGAGCTCAAGGAAGCGGTCGCCTCGTCCGAGCTCGCGCCCCCGCTGCGTCTGAGCTGCCGGGCGATTTTGGAGCTTCGCGGCGCGCGTGGAACCGAAGCCGGCTGACCGACGATTACTTGCTCTCGACCTTGTCCACGACCTCGGCGTCCTCCGCCCTGGAGGCAGCCTTCGGAGGGACTTGCTTGTCAGTCGGGGTCACGTCGATGTCGTCATCGGTGTTGAGGCCCCGCTTGAGGTTTCGGATGGCTTTTCCAATCCCTTCGCCGATTTGAGGCAGCCGTCCGGCGCCGAAAATCAGCATCACGATCAGAAAAACGATGACTAGCTCACCAAATCCCAGGTTGGGCACGTACTCCCCTCCGTTTCGATCCACGGTACGCTGCGAGCTGCCGGTCCGCAAGCCCACCCGGTGTGATATGGGAAGGTCCGAGATGGACAACTATCGGAACCTCGATCCCGCCGGCGTTCGGGGCGTCGTGTTCGACATCGACGATACGGTGACCCGAAAAGGGGTCCTCGAGCCCGATGCGTACGCGGCAATGCACCGACTGGCCGGGGCAGGAATGCACCTGGTGGCAGTGACGGGTCGTCCCCTGGGATGGACGGACGTCATCGTGCGGCAGTGGCCGCTTCGAGCGGCCGTCGGAGAAAATGGGGCGGGTTGGACGTGGATGGACGCCACGGGAGTGCACGAGGGCTATTTCAGCAGCGAGCCGGAGCGCGTGCGGCAGTCTGCGCTTCTCGACAGGGTGCGGCACGAGGTCGCTGCGGCTCTTCCGCACGTGACGGTGGCGCAGGATGACCGGGCGCGCCGGTGCGACCTGGCATTCGACATCGGCGAGTGGGCGACTGTGCCCCGGGCGGAGATCGACGTGCTCATCGCGCTCATCGAGCGGCTCGGTTTGCGCACCACCGAGTCCACGGTTCACGTGCACGCGGTGCCAGGACCTTGGGACAAAGCTTCCGGCGCCCTTCGAGCGCTTCACGACGCGCTCGGCACGGATGTCTCGGCGGAGCTCGACCGCTGGGTGTTCGTCGGAGACAGCGGGAACGATGCTGCCGCGTTCGAGCGATTTCCGCAGAGCGTCGGCGTCGCAAACGTACGGGAGCACCTAGAGCGGCTTCCCGTTCCCCCTCGCTACGTCACCGACGGCGATCGGGGGCGCGGCTTTGCCGAGCTCGCAGCTCACCTGGTTGGACGTCGTGCCTAGGCGGGACGAGAAGGCGCTTCCGATCGGCTCCCAAGCGCACTATCGAGACGGCCGTTACTACGATCAGACCTACCGCCGCCGAAGACACGACGTCCGCTTCTATGCGGAACGTGCCGTCGAGTCCGGAGGCCCCGTGCTCGAGCTTGGGGCTGGCACGGCGCGCGTGGCGCAAGCCATCGCAAAGGCAGGAATCGACGTCGTGTGTGTGGAGCCCATGGAGCCCATGCTGGCGCAAGCGAGGGAGCGCTTGGGCCGCTTGCCGCGTTCGGTGCGGGATCACGTGGAGCTTCGCAAGGGAACTCTGGAAAGCCTCCGCCTGCGACGGCGCTTTCCGTTGGTGATCGCTCCATTCAACGTCTGGATGCACCTCTACACGCGTGAGCAGGTCGAGCGGGGATTCGCAACGGTGCGCCACCACCTCACGCCGCAGGGGCGTTTCGTGTTCGATGTCCTGCTACCCGACCCGGTCAGCCTGGCACGGGATCCTTCCAGGCGTTACCGAGGCGGTGAGGTCCCCCATCCCCGTGACGGCGTCCGGTATCGATACGGCGAATACTTCAGCTACGACCCTTCGACCCAAATCGAAACCGTCGTCATGGATTTCGAGCATCCCCAAAACGCCGCTTCGTCATTTTGTACGCCCCTCACGCAGCGGCAGTTCTTCCCCGCGGAGCTCGAAGCGCTGCTTCACTACAATGGCTTCACCGTCGAGTCGCACACCGGTGATTTCCGAGGCGAGCCCATCACGGCAGCAACGGAGTCCCAAGTGATCGTCGCACGCCTGCGCAGGCCCTACTCGCGCAACAGCACGTCGCAATAGTACTTCACACGCTTGATCAGCTTGCCGTGCGGGCGCTTGTGAATGTCTTTCTTCAGCGACAGCATGATGCGGCGCTGCAACGTGTAGCTGTTGCGCGGCGGCTTGGGCGGCGGCCCTCCCCCTGCGGCCTCCACGGGGGCCCACAAGGCATCGAGGGGCCACCCCCAAACCTCGAGATCGGCCGGATCTAGGCGGGCCATCATTTCTTCGGCCATCACGCGCTTTTCCGCATCGGAAGCGACCTCGGCCGCCCATTTGTCCACGCTGGCAGTCACGGGGCGCCCTTGCTGGTCGACGGTGATGGGATCTCCCATGCCCTTCTTGACTGGGCCGGCCCTGCCATAGTCGACGGCTTCCGGCTCGTGCTCGAGAGCGAGAAACGCGAAGACCCGCTCTAGCTGCGCGTCCGGATCGGTGACCAGGTCTTCATAGGCCACTTGCAGCAAAGGCACGGGGCGTGCCCGCACGAAGGCGGCCATCGCGGGCACGTAGCGCTCGAGGATCGGATTGAAGGCATGCGCCTCGCGCCAGTCGCCATTGAAGAAGCTGTTGGCGTAGGAGCTGAACACGGCCAGCGGATGGCGCGTGAGCACCACGTACTTCGCATCCGGATACACACGCTGAAGAAAGGGCAGCACGAGCGCGTTGGCGGGGGTCTTGTCGAGGAAGTAGCTGCGACCGCTCTTGCCCAACATGCGTCCGTAGAGCGTGTCGGCGTAGCAGCGAAGCGCGTCCAGATAGTCCTGCTCGCCATTCGGCAAGTCTTCGATGAACGCCTTCATCGCCTCGGCGGCGTTGATGTGATCATAAGGCGCCCTGTCCACGTTGTAGTACACGCCGAGATGCGCGATCGGCGTGATGAGGTGTGGCTCGGGATGCGTGAAGATCTCCGAATGCGCACCCATCATGCGCTGAAGCAGCGTCGACCCCGCGCGCGGCGGCGAAAT
>DATIUW010000276.1:0-2548 GCA_035466435.1 Polyangiales bacterium
ATACCGCTTCGCTGCGTACACGTAGAAGCTTTCGTCGCGCGAGAGCGCGAGGTCGGATGCAGTGCAGGCGAGGAGCACCACGTAGCCGGTGCACAATACGGCGCCGAGCCAGTGGTCACCACGTTTCAGTGCC
Organism: Polyangiales bacterium; assembly: GCA_035466435.1. Lineage (GTDB taxonomy): Bacteria > Myxococcota_A > Polyangia > Polyangiales > Houyiibacteriaceae > SG8-38. Next base: position 134 of record DATIUW010000276.1, read on the forward strand.
CTGGCGTCATTCATCGCCGGTCTCGGTGATTCGGGTGGTTGCGGACCAGCAGAAGACCCGCGCCGTCGGATCTTCGGCGGTGGTTTCAAATCGCACAGTCGCGCGATCGACACCGAGGTTTGCAGTCTCGATCTCGAGGCTCGACCACCCGTCTCCGTCTCGATGGACGAGCTCGCCCGCGAGGCGATCGGCGATCCAGACTCGCAGGGTGACGGGGCTCCGTGCGCGCCAGCGCTCGTTCTCGTAGTCGACGCCGCCGTGCACGACGAGCCGATCTCCCAAGGGAACGTCGAAGAAACTGGTGCGAACGGGGTCTGGGCCGGCCGGATGCTGCCAGATGCAGTGTCTGGGCGTCAGCGTCAGGTCCGCCATGACGGTCGGCCCGACCCACAGCCAGGGGCGCGCCCGATCGCAGACGAACCGCTCGTCCGGAACCATGGGGCCATGACCGAGACCGCCGCGCCCGATGGGCGCATCGAGCCACGGGCAAGGGCGGGCTGCATCGCCCCGTACGAGCTCGACCTGCGCCTGCTCGATTTGGGCTACGAAATCATACGCCACGTCGTCGGTGGACAGCTTCCACATCCGGACGCGTACCTCGCCGAAACGCGCTTCGAGGTCGGCGGGCTCTTGCCGCGTCGATCGGCCGCGAATGCTCAGCTCCCAAATGCGGTCGAAGCCCGCGGAATCTTCCGGAGCAGCCGACCGGAGCGTCATCAGGTCTCCCAGATGAAGGCGGACGATGGGGTCGGCCCACGAGGGCGCCGCCACGATCCGGTCGTTCGATCCGATTCGTGCGCGAACGAACCCCGCAGCATCCTCCCACGACTGGTCGACCGGAACCTCTGCCCGAATCCATGCGTCTGCGCCCAGCTCGAACGAAGCCACCGCGGCCACCAGGACCCAAAGCCACGCAGCGACCCTCCACTTTCGCTCTGCTCTCGCCACGCCCGGCTGATGCTATCAGGGGGAGGCTTATTCCGCAGCTTCGCACACGAACTCGAACGTCCAGCCTCTAAGCGTCGGCGTCATCGGTGGATCGTTCGAGGGGGTCAGAATGGCCGTGATCTGAATGTACGGAAGACCGTATGGCTGTCCGTCGGCGATCAGCTCGTCAGTGATATCGAGGACGTGGCTCTCGGTGTCGTCTGGAATGACGATGATGGCGGGCATCGAGGTTTGCAGCTCCTCGGCCGTATTGGCCGTGCGGATTTGGAACTCGATGGTCGTCCCGGGAGGCGTGTCTCCCTCCCACTCGAGATTGCCCCATTTCGGACGCTCGGGCGGGGTGTTGCACCGAGCCGTGCTGTCGTAGGAGTTGCGGTAGAAGGCCGAGCCGGGGAGATCGTCGAACTCGTGCGACGCCGCGTCGGGCACCATGACACGCACCGGGATCCGCTCCACCTCGATGCTTTGATCGGCACGCGCGACGAGCTCGAAATCAAACACGCGAGAGACGCTGCTCGGTGGGACGAAGGTATTCTGAAGCGTGACGTCGTACTCCAAGACGGCGCCGACGTCGCAAGCGAGACAGGTGTTGCCCGAGCCCCAGTCGCAGGTGAGCGTCTGGCCCTCCGCGCAGTTGCGATGCCGAATGGTCGCGAAGTTGCGTTCGTCCTCCGGTGTGGCGTCGTTATCAACGTCCCGGAGCGAGATGTGATAGGCGGACTTGGTTTTGGCCCAGGCGATCGTGTTGCTGACCGCCGCGTCGAGGCCGTCGCCGTTCGTGGAAGGGAGCTCGGTCACCCACTCGTCTCCGAGCTTGGTGAGCGCATCGGTGGCCGCCGCGATCAGCCGGGCGTCGGCGTTGCCGTCGCTCGGCATCGTCATCGCATCCCGCAAGGTCACCACGCTGGCAACCCGAAGGCGGCTCGCGAGAAGCGCCGTCTCCACGTCCTGCCAGGCCACCGGGGCATCCGTGGTCAGCCAAGTCGGGTTGGCGGGATCGCCGTCGTGCACGATGGAAATGCTGAACGCGCCTTCGGGCACGTGGCTCGGGTCTGCAGCGGGGATGATGCCGTCGAGGACCAGGTAGTACGGCTGTGAGGTGACGGGCAGCCAGGAGATTTGGCCCCAATTGCCGACGCCGAGCGCGCCGCCGTCACATGCAAGGGCCGTTGCGGGGTCGAGCAGGGCGTCCTGGAAGAGCGCCACGTTGGCGCCCGGCCAGTGCGTGTTGTTCGAAAAGGCGCTCGCTCCGAAGACCGTCGAATCGAAGCGAAGCGTCAACACCACGTCTTTGCCGTCAATGTCGGCGCCCGGCGGATCGTCTGGCGGCACGGGCGGCGGCGGCGCGCAGCCCGGAGCCACCGCCGTGTTCACCTGGTCGGTGAGAAGCGGGCTCATCCCCATGAGCGTCCGCGACTGTCCCGAACGGTCGCCGAGGTCCAATGCGGTCCCCGCGTCATCGGCGCC
>DATIUW010000277.1:0-5396 GCA_035466435.1 Polyangiales bacterium
CGTGCCCATCACGAATGACGCGCGCGCTCGATGGAATGATGGCCGACAACGACCGGATGCTCCTCTCGATTTGGGATTCCGTACCAAAGCCGATGAGCGCATTGGTCATGACCACGGCGCCGATGACGGCGGCGTCGAGGACACCGCCCGTGAGCACGGATACACCCGCCGAGACTCCTAGGAGGGCGACGGGAAGGGTTTTGAACTGATCCAAGAGCAGAGACATCTGGCTCCGCGGCTCGGCGCGGGGCAAAGCGTTCGGTCCGTAGCGCGAGAGCAGGTCTTGGAGACGTTCGCCGGGGAGACCATCCGTGCCCGAGCTTTCGAGCCTGGCGATGATCTCTTCCTTGGTCTGCGTGTGCCACGGTATCTCATCTTGCGAGAACGCGACTCGAATGACGCGGCCGTTCCCATCCATGACCGAGTCTTCGCGGCTTTTGTGTAGCCCTTGCCGCGCTTTGCGATAGGTCGTTGCGACTAGCGCTGCCATTCGAGAGCCCGATGCTTTGCGGCGACCGCCTCGGGGGAACGACACCACCCCTTCTCGGCCCGCGATCGCGCTGTCGAGCAGCCTACAAACTTCGTCTAGCTCCAATCCAGGCTCGAAGAGCACCAGCACGTTGCCGGTGCGGGCGCTGGCCCTCACGGTGCGGACGCGGGGATGCGCGTGGAGCGACTGCTCTAGTTGGTGTGCGAGCTGGGTGGAGCGATAAAGCCCGGGAACCCGAATGCGCGCCCGGCCCCGGACCGTCGTGTGAAGCGGTTCGACGTGGGACTCTGGGCTGGCTCCCTCGACCTGCATGTCACGTCGAATTGGTTACGCTTTTTCTATTGAGCGAGCAAGTCGCGAAGGGCCTCGTAGATGTCCGGATGATTGGCTAGATGGACGTGATGCATCCCGGTGAAGACGGCGCCGCTTTGAAAAGGATCGGCTAGGCCCCGAGGAGCCTGCGACCCCGATCGGTGAGTGAGAAATGGATGTCGATCAAGCCGTCTTCGAACAAGGGTGCGGCCCACTCCCAAGGGGGATCGCTCGATGGGTCGGCGACGTGCGACCGCAGGGCATCCACGGCCTCAGCAGGCGCTTCCAATACCTCCTCGAACGACTGATCCACGAACCGTACCCTGTCCGGCGCGCCGTGGCGCCACCCAGGGGGATGATGGGCGGTCAGCGCGCCATCGACGAAGTACTCCCATTCACCCGCATCGTTCGGACAAACCTGGAGCACCGATCCAGCTTCCGATCGGCCTTTGTACACCGGCGGGACCTTGGCTTCGAGCTTCGGTTCGGGCTTCGCGTCGAACAAGTGCTCTCGCCACTGCGCGCGCAACGCATCGTCGTCTAGCCAGCGCTCCAAGGTGATTTCGAATCGAGACTCTAGGTCCTTCAGCTCGGCCTCGCGCTTGCGCCGTAGGCTGCTGTCTTCACCTTGGCGGGCGTGCTCACCCTGCACGTGTCGGTATTCTCGGACAATCTCTCGTAACTGGTCTTCCACTACGCGTGTCGGCATAGAACCTCGGCAGTCATGGGTTGGACTTCAACACGTTCCAGGCCCCGAGCTAAAAGTCAATCACCGAGAGCCGCTGACGCTCCTTGTCATCCGCATGGCGCCATGAAGTTTCGAGCCTGAGCACGCCGCGAGGACACATGTGAGCGCACATGCCGCATCCTACGCAGGATGCGCGGGTGAAGCTCTGATTTGACTGTGCGTAGGAGCGCACGTCGATTCCCATCTCGCAGTACGTGCTGCAGTTGCCGCAGGAAATGCACATGTCGGGTTTCACTCGGATGCGAAAACGACCGAGCTTTTGCATGATGCCCATCACTGCCGCCATCGGACAGAAGTTTCGGCACCAGACTCGCGGCCCGAACAGCGGATAAAACCCCACACCCACGACGCCTGCCAGGACGGCGCCGACCACGAAACCGTATAGGCTCTTGAGTGACCACGCTTGCGGACCCGATACGATGCGACTGAACGTCGGATGATCCGCGCCGATCAAGGCATCCAGACCTAGCAAGAAGGTGACCACGATGATGATGCCGAGAACCGAATGCACGGCTACCTGCTCGAAACGCCACGAACGGGTGGACTTGCTGGTCAGATGCCGCCACGGATCACCGAAAGTATTCGCCAAGCCTCCGCACCCGCACACCCAAGAGCAATACCAGCGTTTGCCCAGCACCACCGCGAGTATCGGAGCGAGCACCAATGACCCGACCACCGTGTAAAGAGCGAGGTAAAGCGGCAGTTGTGCCAACGTTTGCGGGAAGAAATAGCTGTATTGGAGCGGCCAAAAATAGGAGAAGTAGAACTCCGGCGCGCCAAACAGCGGCATCACGAAGGGAAGCAAGAAGGCGAGAATCAACTGCACGCCCACATTCACGCTGATGCGCACGCGATTGTACCGACTGTTGCCGTGGCGGCGCAGGTAGTAGACGGCGCCGCCCACCATCGCGACGGAGTAGAGAAATCCATAGAGATACCAGCGATTCCGAAGGCCTAGCGTTTCGGCGAGCTGGGTGAAGGGCGCGACGCCCAAAAGGGCTTCGGCATGCTGCTCCCAGTACAGCACCACGTAGAAGACGATGAACAGAGCAGCAATCGCAATCCCGATGGCGTTGCGTGACCGCCAGCCTTCCCGATACGGAGAAATCAGTCCGTTTTGACCTTGCTCGTCCACTGCAATCTCCAATCAGCTCAAAACGGTACCTTCGTGGGTCCTGCAATCGCCGGGTTTGGGGCAGGGCCCTCTAGGGTCGGCCGTGCCTTGCCCTTTGGAATGCGGAGTCGGGGCACGAGCTCCGTATCGAACCGGGCCCGCTCCAGATGGTCGAGGACCCAGTCGAGGCTTCGGCGCTGCTCGAGCCACCGAATCAAGACGGAGTGGTCCCATCTGCGTCCGAGCAAATTGAAGCCGACCACGCGGTCGTCCTGCACGACGATGCGGGTCGTGCTCCGCACACGTCCCTCTTCTTCGTAAAACCAGTTCTGCTCGCGCTCCACGTTCCAGTTTACGAGACCCACCGTCGTGTACTCGATGTCCATCAGCTTCGCCGAGTTGTACCAAATGCCGCGCTCGTATTGGACTTCGTCGCCCAGCAGCCGCCTGCCGGCGATTCGTCCCTGATCACGGGCCGTGTACCAAAGCTGCTCGGGACGAACGCTCCCCTCGAACCAGCGCACCGCCGCGCAATCCCCGGCGGCGAAAACGTCTTTTGCGCTGGTATTCAAGCACTCATCGACGATGATTCCGCCGGCGCGTTCATCGAGCTCGATCGAAGAGTCTCGGAGCCATTCGGTGTTCGGCATCACGCCGATCGCGACGACGACGCAATCGGCATCATAGACTCCACGATCCGTTCTGACGCCTTGCACGTTCCCCGCATCGTCTCCCTCGATCGCCTCTACCTCGTGATCGAGATGCACCTGCACGCCATGCTCGGTGAGTCGCTCGCCAATCCAGGCTGATTCGCGGGGCTCGAGCGCGATCGGCCAGAACCAGTCTTCCCGAATGAAAAAATGCGGCCGGAGCCCCGACGCCACTGCAATCTCGATCGCTTCGATACCGATGAGGCCGCCGCCGATGACCGCAGGGCGCTCCGCCAATCTTCCTCGCCTGGCCGCTGCCGCCTCGCGGAAACGGTACGGGGATTTCTCCGTGGTTCTAGCGAGGTGCGCATCGTGCCGCGGAGGCCGACCGCCGCGGCTCTCCCCTCCGTGCACCTCGGCCTCGTACCAAGCGAGGTCTTGCATGGTGACGAAGTGTCCCGTGCCCCGAAGATCGCTTCCGGGCCACGGACCGGGTCGAGGTATCGAGCCGCTCGCGATCAAGAGCCGATCATAATCCAGGGGCTCGAGGCCTCCCGCGAGAAGAACCTTCTTCTCATCCGTGTCCAGACCCACGGCACGCGCCCGCACTCTGCGAAAGCCGAGTCGCTCGTAGGCGTCGCGCTCGAGGGGCTCGATGTCCTGCTGGCTCATCTGCCCGCAGAACACCCACATCAATGCCGTGCGGGAGAAGTAGTGATCCGACTCCTCCGACACGATCGTCACGTCCCAATCTGGCTGGCGCCCCCGCACGCACAGAGCGGCTTCCATTCCTGCGACGCCATTTCCGATGATGACCACGCGCATTGGGTGCATCCCTTATGCGCGAGTACCACGGATGTTTCGCGAGGTCATCACGGGAGCGAGGACGTCGGCGGCCCTATGTCAGTGGCTTGACACCGACGTCCCCATCCATCACCGGCCGACTCAGCTGGACGACGAGCTGGTTTTCGAGGACTGCTTCCCTTGGCCTTCGGACGTCAGATCTTGCCGGAGCCCCTGGAGCCGCCGTTTCAGATCCGAGCCCATTTGACGCAGATCCGATCCGGTCTCCTCGGCAGCCTGCTCGACCTTGTCGATAAAACGCTTTCCTTCGGCGTCGAGCTTGCTCCAAGTCTGCTTCGCTTCGTCCCCTGCCGCGTTGATTCTTTCGCGGATGTCCTTGGTGAGACTCTGGATCTCAGATTTGAGCGACCCAACTTCCTTGCTCACCGTTTCTTCGACTGTTCCCTTCTGCGAGGACTGTTGCTTAGAGGATTGTTCTGTCATTTGATTCCCTCCTTTCTTCGCGGCGGCAATGGAGCAGCATTCGTGCCAAGCACCTATCTGCATCTCTCGTTGCGGTTTTCTCGTTCGAGGAGACGCGCCAAACGCGGCTTTCCGCCACGATCGTGTCAATCTGCCACGATCGTTTCGGCGCGCTCCGCAGCGTTCAAGACAGCACGAAAGTAATTTTGAGGTCGACGCGATAGCCGACGATGTTGCCGCCTTCGACGACGACTTGCTGCTCCTTGACCCACGCGCCTCGGATGTTTTGTACCGTTTGCGAGGCCTTTTGGATCCCTTGACCGATGGCGTCCTCGAAGCTCTTTTGCGACTCGGCGCTGATTTCGATGACCTTGGCTACAGACATGTAAACGCTCCTTTGATTCGAATGGATGACTGTTCGGCTCGATAGCCGTCGGTGTGCCAAGATCTGCAAGGACCAGACCAGAACGGCGAAGCGGGCGGGATGGCATGGTACTTGCGACTTCGCTGTGGCCAACGCGAAGCGATTTTGGGAACTAGCTCATGTTCGTCTATGGAACGTTTGCAGAAGAGAACGACGCCGCGGATGCCGTGCGTCTGCTCATGGCGTCGGGCTTCGACGTTCGTTACATTAGCGCATTGATGCGCCACGCCGCGCAGTTGAGCGAAGTGCCCATGTCGGTCGAATCAGGCGTCCGCCGCGGCGCAGTCCTCGGTGCCGCGTTTGGCGCAGCAGGCGGCGTGCTTCTCGCCACGGGCCCCGGCTTGCTCGCAGCAGGGCCCATGCTGGCAGCGCTGGAGGCCGCAGTGGGAGGA
>DATIUW010000278.1:0-1910 GCA_035466435.1 Polyangiales bacterium
GACATGAGCCTTCTCGAGCCGCTGCCGGAATTGGAGGCGCCTCAGCCCGGCGCGATCTTCCGCGGCCGGATCGGCGCGGTCGCCGAAAGCGGGCACATCGCGATCGTCAACCGGTTAGTCGACAAGGCTGCCGTGCGTAAAGCGCTGCGTGCGGCGCGCGAGCATCATCAGCGCGTCCAGGGTGTCGTCTACGGATACAACCGTGGCGGCTTCGACGTCCTCGTCGGTGGGGTGCGTGCGTTTTGTCCTGCGAGCGCCATGTCGCTGACGCCGATCGAGGACCCCAATGCTTTCATCGCGCAGCGTTGCGAGTTCTCCCTGCCGCGTGACAAGGGCGGCAAGAAGAGCATCATCGTCAGCCGTCGCAACATCCTCGAAAAGGAGGCGCGCAAACGAGCCCGCGAACGAATGGAGGAGCTCGAAGTGGGCACCAAGCTTCAGGGCAAGGTGCTCGACGTGCGCGACTACGGCGTCCTCGTCGATTTGGGCGGTGGCCTCGACGGGCTCGTTCACATGAGCGAGGTGTCGTGGAGCCGTGGAACCAAGCCGCACGACGTGGTGAAGACAGGCGACGAAGTCGAGGTGCAAGTCCTCAAGGTTCAGCCGGCGACACGCAAGGACCGCTACGGCCGGGTGTCGCTGTCGATGCGGGCGTGTCAACCGGATCCTTGGGAAGCGGCCAAGGACACGATTCGGCCCGGGATGCCGATCAAGGGCAAGGTCGTTCGTACGACCGATTTTGGGGCTTTCGTCGAGCTCCAGGAGAACATCGAAGGCTTGCTCCACATCTCCGAGCTCGGCGGCAACCGAGAGCTCACGCATGCCAAGCAGGCGGTGAGCGAAGGCGACGAGATCGACGTGGTCGTCGAGCGTGTGGACCGCGAGCAGCGGCGCATCTCGCTTTCGAGGCTTTCGGAGGCGGACGCCAAAGCAATCGAGGCCGGGGAGATCGAAGTGGGGAAGGCTCCTCGCTCGCTCAAGCCGGGTTCTCACATCTCGGTAATCGTGAAGCGCGTCGAGCACGGTGGGGCGCAAGTGCAGGTAGACGGCGTCCTTGGAAAGCGCGGCCGCGGCTTCATTCCGAATCGCGAGCTTCAGGACGTCCGCGGTGAGAATCGCAAAGGCCCCTCGCAGGGTGACGTTCTCGACGTGAAGATCATCGGCACGGAGCGGGACGGCACGCTGCGTTGCTCGGTACGCGCCCGCCTGCTCGACGAAGAGCGCAATGCAGTCCGGGAATATCGAAAAGAGTCCGCGAAGCAGGGCCTCGGGACCTTCGGCGATCTGCTCAAAGCCAAGCTCGGCGAATCCTCCGAGTAGCCTAGCCCCTCGTCGCGCTGTCCCACGTACACGGCGGAGAAGCGGTCGCGACGCCCGTGCTCGCGAGCGGGACCCGCCCGCCCGACTCCCCAAGTCATCACACGACTAGGCTCCCGCCCCCTCGCTGTGCTGGGCATCCCGATCGCTCCTCCTCCGTAACCTTCGAGGTAAGGGACGGGCTCGGAAAAAACACGACACGGGGTTCCACGGAACGGGGCGGGTTGCAAAGGTGGCCGGAAGGGCTGGAAGCCTGAGGCCACGCAACCCGCCCCTCGGGCGGCGCGCCAATCGGAGGCAGGCGTTCGTGTGGGGGCGGCGGGGTGGGGATGATGGGTCCGTGCTCCGACGTTGCTGCTGCGCTTCAGTGGCATGACCACAGACCGCGACTGCACAAGACGTAATCGCGAAGCGTGAACCCACAATCCCCACTCCGCCGCCCCCACGCTAGCGCCTACCCCATGTCGCGTTTTTTCCGAGCCCTCCATACGTCGACTTGTATGAAGGAGGACGGGTCTGTTCGCTGTGCTGCGCATCCCGACTCGTCTTCCTGCGCAGAAGTCAGCACACGCGGGCCTCGGGCCACGGCTCTC
>DATIUW010000279.1:0-7427 GCA_035466435.1 Polyangiales bacterium
TCCGGCGACAACACACCCGACGTCCGGAAGCTCTTCAAGATCGTGGGGGAGGGGAGCCTTGCGCGCTTGGTGTTGGTCTGCCGGGAAGCCGATCTCAACGGCGACCGCCGAAAGGACATCCTCCGGCTCTACACCGATGAAGGCAGGCCGATCCGCGAAGAGGTCGACCGCGATTTCGACGGCCGCATCGACGAAATCACCGAGTTCGCCAACGGGCGCGTCATTCTGCAGGAAATCGACACGAGCGGGAACGGCACCATCGACACCAAGATCTTCTACGAGAGCGGCCAGCCGGTACGGGCCGAACGTGACATGACAAACCGCAGCTCGGCTGCGCAATGGCGGCCCGACACCTGGGAATACTACGTCGACGGGCGAACCGTCCGCATCGGCACCGACCTCGACGGCGATGGCGAAGTCGACCGTTGGGACCGCGACGAAGAACGCCTCCGCAGCTCGGCCCTCGCCACCCAACGCGCCCCCGACGGCCTGTAGGGCCAGGGCCATCGCGACAGGGGCGTTTTGGATGCGCTGCGTGGCCCCGCTGCTAGGGTCCTTCGGTGGAGCGGTTGCAGAAGGTGTTGGCGCGGGCGGGGATTGCTTCGCGGCGGGCTTCCGAGGAGCTGATCAAGTCCGGGCGGGTGCGCGTCAACGGGCGCGTGGTCACCGAGCTCGGAACCAAAGTCGACCCGCACAAGGACCGCGTCGAGGTCGACGGCAAGCGGCTGGTGGCCGAAAAGCCGGTCTACTACGTCGTACACAAGCCGCGCGAGATGGTCACGACGCTCGATGACCCCGAGGGCAGGGCGACGATTGCCGACCTGCTCGGCCGAATCCCCGAGCGCGTCGTCCCGGTGGGCCGCCTCGACTACCACACCAGCGGCGCCCTGTTGGTGACGAACGATGGCGACATGGTCGACGCGCTGCTCCGCCCAAAGTCCGGCGTCCCCAAAGTCTACGCCGCCAAGCTGCAGGGCCACCTCGACGTCGAGGAGCTAGACGCCCTCCGCAACGGCGTAGTGCTCGACGACGGCTACCGCACCAAGAAAGCCGAGGTGTTCGTGCTCCGCGAAGAACGCACGCACACCTGGATCCAAATGACGCTCACCGAAGGCAAGAACCGCCAGATTCACCGCATGGGCGACGCCATCGGGCACCGCGTGATGCGGCTCACCCGCCAGTCGTTCGCCGGCATCAGCATCGAAGGTCTCAGGCCGGGCGAGTACCGGGAGCTCAAGCGCGACGAGCTCCAGCAGCTCAAGAAGAAATATCTCAACCCGTCTCGGAGCGTCCGCGGAGCCGCCAAAGGAGCGTGAATGCGCTCGGCACCACGTAGAGCGTGAGCACCGTCGAGAGCAGCAGACCCCCGAGCACGATGGCCCCGACGCCCCGGTAGAGCTCCGACCCCGAGCCGGAGAAGATCACCATGGGCAGAAGGCCGGCGAGCGAGGTCGCCGTCGTCATGAAGATCGGACGAACCCGCGCTTCGACGGCCAGCGGCACCGCTTCCTCCAGCGTGGAGCCTGCGCGCAAGCGCGCAAGCGAGCCATCGACCACGAGAATGGCGTTGTTCACCACCACGCCGATCAAAATGAGAAAGCCGAGCGCAGTCATCAGGTCGAGAGGCTGCTTGCCGAGGAAGGCGTCGACCAGCCACAAGCCGCCCGCTCCCCCCGCGGCGGCCAGCGGAACGCTCATCAGCACGGCGAGCGGCGAGATGAAGTCCTCGAAGAGCGCCGCGATCAGCAGGAAGGAAATGATCACGGCCAGCAACAGAATGTTCGCAAACTGCCCCTGGGCCACCTCGAGCTTGCCCGCCGCTCCGCTCAGACCGAACTCCACGCCCGCCGGCACCGCGCCTTGCGCTTCGAGCCCCCCGATGACGTCGTTGCGGATCGTGTCGATGGCTTCTTCCAATGGGAGAGTTTCGGGCGGAGAGACGTTCAACGTGATCGCGCGGCGTCGTTCGAGGTGGCGGATGACCGACGGGCCGAGCCGTTCTTCGACGCGCGCCAGCGCGCCGAGGGGCACGGTGCGTCCGCTCGGGGTTGCTACGGGCGCCGACAGCAGCGCCGGCGCATCGGGCAAAAGCGCCCCGCCGTCGGTGACCGCGCGCAAGACCACGTCGAGCTTGGGCTGTCCTTCAGGCGTGAACTCGCCAATGATCGCGCCGTCGATCAACGAGTCGACGACGAGCCCGAGCTCGGCGCCGCCCATCTGAAGCTGCGCGGCTTCCTTGCGCCGCGGAATGACGTGGAGCTCCGGAGCGCCGGGGTCCAGGCTCGGCTCGGGACGGATCTGAGAGCCCGGCAACGCCTGCCGGAGGTCGCCGAAAAGGCGCCCGCCGACCGTGGTCAGGGTCGGCAAGTCGGAGCCTTGGATGTCGATCTCGACCACGCGGCCCCCGCCGATGCTCCGACCGAAAAGCGAAGCCTGCGTTGCAAACGAAATCATGCCGGGAATCTTCGACTGCACGCGCCGAAGCAGGTCGAGCATTCGCCCCACGTCCTCGTCGCGCGAGGCCACCGCACCCGCGAACACGCGGTCGGGGCTGCCTACGAAGAAGCTTCGTTCGATGCTCGGCTCGCCATCGACTTCCTGCCCCGTGTAGCGAGCCATTTCCGATTGGAGCCGCTTGCCCGTCGCTTCTAGCTCGTCGATCGAATAGCCGGGCGGTGGCACAAGGATGCCGAAGACGAGGTTGCGGTTGCCCGTCGGCAGGTACTCCATCGGTGGCAAAAGCGCCCAGGCGACGAGCAGAGAGCCCACGACCGCCAAGACCAAGGCGCCCCCGGCGCGCCGCACCGAGCTGCAGAGCCAGCGCACCTGTTCGGTCACCCGCCCGCGGAATGCCCGCCCAAACCCGGTCAAGCCTCCGATGTCGAGCGTCTTGCCGCGAGACAAGAGCCTTGCTGCGAGGCTTGGAATCACCAGCACCGACACGACCAGTGAGACCGAGACCGCGAGCGAGATTGCAACCGCCACGTCGCGCAGCAGCTCGCCGACCTCGCCCTTCCAAAGCACGATCGGAATGAACACCGCAACGGTCGTGGCCGTGGATGCGATCAGCGCACCCCAGACCTCGCGGATGCCGCGGTACGCCGCCAGCTTCGTGTCCGGCGCGCGCGTGCGCCAGGTGTCGATGCTCTCGAGGGCGACGATCGAGTTGTCGACCACCATGCCGATGGCAAAGGTGATGCCAGCAAGCGACACGACGTTGATCGTCCGGCCGAGGGCCTGCATGCCAAGCGCCGTGGCAAAGGCGCAAACCGGAATGGCGACGCTCACCACGGCGGACGCGCCAAAGGTCCGCAAGAACAAAAACAGAACCACGATCGCAAGGAGCGCACCGAGCAGTAGGTTTTGCTGGACTAGATCGAGCGCGCCCTCGATGTACTCCACTTGGTCCGCGAGAATCTCGATTTGTAAGCCTTCGCGGGCGAACTCCTCGCGCTGCAGCCGATCGATGACGTCGTGTACCTCGCGGGTCACCTCGAGGACGTTGGTTCCCGCTTCGCGCGAAAGTAGCATCACCATGGCCGGCCGGTCCTGCACGAAGGCGACGCCGCTCGGCTTTCGCAGGGCGAGCTTCACTTCAGCCACGTCGCCGAGCAGGATGGGCGTTCCGTCGCTGCTCGCGCCGAGCACCACTTGCTCGAGCGTCGTCGGGTCGTCCGGAGCGATGTCGGCCCGAACGAGATAGCGCCGCTTGCCGAGCGTCACGTCCCCTCCCGAGATGTCGCGGAGCTCGCCCCGTACGCGATCGGCCACGCCCTGGACCGAAAGGCCGCGCGCCGCGAGCGCCTGCGCGTCGAACTGCACGTGCACCTCGGTGTCCTGGCCGCCGATGAAGAAGATGCCGGCCACACCCGGAATGCGGTCGATCTCCGGCAGAATCTGATCCTGTACCCAGGTTCGGTACGCCGCCACGCTGTTCTTTTGGGGATCGCGGATCGCGATGACGGCAAGCGGCGGACCGGAGCTGTCGGCCGTCTCGACGATGGGCTCCCGGACCGCCTCCGGATAGCTCGCTACCTGACTGAGCTTGTTGGTCACGCGAACGAGCGCCTCCTCGATGTCGGTGTCCACCTCGAACTCGAGCGTCACGCTGCCGCTATCCATGCTCGCGCTCGATTCCATGCGGGTGAGCCCCTGCACGTTCTTGAGCACTTCCTCTTGTTGCTCGAGGATCTCGGTTTCGATCTCCACCGGCGCTGCGCCCGGCCAAGCCGTGTTGACGGTGATGGTAGGCGTCGAGATGTCGGGGGTGAGCTGAATCGGAAGGTCCTTCACCGACAACGCGCCGAACAGGACCACGAGCACGATTCCCACCACCACCGAAATGGGCCGCTGGATGGCGACCCAAGAAAGGCCGGCGGGACGCTCGTCGTGTGGATGAGGGTCGTCGGGCATGCGGCCGCTCAGTCTTCCAACACGATGAGAGGCTGACCCGGAAACACTCGTTCGTTGCCACGGGTCACGACTGCGTCACCTGCGGAGAGCGCCTCGCTCGCGACCAACAGCTCGTCCCGACCTCGCGCGAGCACCTCTACGGGCACGACCTCGGCTTTTCCGTCGACCGATTTGACGACCTGCGTGCTCGCAATGCCATAGACCAGCGCATCGCGTGGAATGACGACCGCGCCTTCTTCGCTTCGCTCGATGGTCAGCACGACGTCGACCGCCGCTCCCGGCAGCAACCACCCTGTGGGCTCGTCGGGAACCAAACGGAGCCGCATGGTGCGTGATTCGGTGTCGAGCGCAGGGACGATTCCCTCGATGGTGGCGCCCGTGCGCTGACCCGCGAGCTCGAGGGTCGCTTCGTCGCCGAGCGCCAAGTAGCGCGCAACGTCCGGAGGCACCGAGGCGAGGACTTCGACGCCCTGGTCGTCGACGAGCTCGACTACCTCGACCCCGGGATCGACCCAATCGCCCGGGTCGACGCTCCGGGCTGCGATGACGCCGTCGAACGGCGCGCGCACGCGATGGCGCCCGAGCTGAGCACGTGCCTCCGCCTCGGTTGCACGCAAACGCTCACGCTCGGCAACGGCTCGCTTCTTTTCCGAGGTGGCCTGCTCGATTTCGGCGGCTGCCGCGATGTCGGGCCCTGCGCTGCTCAGCCGCTCGGCATCGCGCCGGGCGCGCTCGAGCTCGGCCGCGCTCGCTTCCTTGGATGCCGACGCCGCGCGTACCCTGGCCGTTGCGAGAGACGGATCCACCTCGACCAGCAAGTCGCCGGCCTTCACGTGATCTCCGACGCGAACCGTCACGCGCCGCACCTCGCCGGATGCACCCGCTGCCAGTCGCGCTTGCCTGAGAGCGCTCACGTCACCGAGGAACGACCACTGCGCTTCGATGCTACCCGAACGCACCTCGCCGAGCCGAACCCGAGCCGGGGGCGGCCCGTCCGAGCCGCTCGCCGCCGGCGCCTCGCCCTCGCAGCCCAATGCCGCGAGCAATAGGCCGAGCAGCCACCATGCCTGCGAACGGAAACCCGCCGAAATCATCGCGAAAATTTAGTGCGCCGGCTGCCTTTGACAAGTGAACTCGCATGGCTATATTGCCGCTCCCTATCGCGGGGTGGAGCAGTCTGGTAGCTCGTCGGGCTCATAACCCGAAGGTCGTCGGTTCAAATCCGGCCCCCGCAACCCATAGCGTTGACCGCTCTTCAAGGCCCTCGGTTTGCACCGGGGGCTTTGTCGTTCCGCCAAAGAAAAGGGCGCCTGCGCGGACGGTCCAGCGGGCCCGATAGCGCTCGTCTTCGAGGGGGTGGAGCTGAATGCCATCGTCGAGCAGATGCTTGAGCGCTTCTCGCGCGTCCTTGGGGCTCTTGTCGAAGAGCGCGCCGAGGTCACGAATACGACCGACGACGTCCTCGGGCCGGAACCGTACGAATGCGCTTCGCCGCTGCAGCAACGAAGACGGCGCCAATTGATGCTGGTTGGCGTTTCTTGGCGCCCGCGATCTCTTTCTGAGTTTTTTTGGCGCTGTCTGTCGCGCAGTGTCGCTGGTTGGCGTCGGTTGACACCAGGTGGCGCGATTTTCGGCAAACTGGAGTTGATCCGCTTGGGTCGACGGTTCGGCGCTTGCGCGCATGGCGTTCGGGTGATTCGACCTTCCCATGGGAACGTCGGATCAGGCCCGCCGTGAGATAGGTCGCAACTTTGTTTGTTTCAGTGGAGGGCACTGGCCCCCCATAGATAATTTGTAGGTTGGAGGGGAAACGATGTTTCGATTAGCTTTTCTGGCCGCGTTGGTCGCTTTCATGGGAACAGTTGGTTGTGACGGGGGCGACGGGGCCTCCTCCGACTGTCCAGGCGCAGCGTGTCCCTGCACGGGCGCGACGTGTGACTGTGTCGGAGCCGAGTGCTCCCTCGACTGCGCCGACGTCAATGCCTCGGGTGACGCCTGCAGCTTGAACTGCATGCCGGGCGCCGATTGCACTGCCACTTGCGGCGTGGACTGTAATGTCACCTGCGCCGCCGACACGTCCTGCGACGTTCAGGTGGGCCTCGGCAACGACGTTGATTGTATGGCGGATGCAATGTGCGCGGTGACGGGAGGCGCCGAGTCGGACCTCGACTGTACCGAGAGCCAATGCGAGTTCGTCGCCGCCCGTGACAGCGATGTTGATTGCGATAGTTCCGAATGCACCGTCACCGTCGGTCCGGCATCAACGGTGAATTGCACGGACATGTCTACCTGCGACGTCACCTGCGAGGGCAGCTGCTCGGTGAGCTGTGACAACGGCTCGACCTGCACCATCCAGTGTCCCAACGACGCGGAGCCTCGTGCCTTCAGCGATGCCGCCGAATGCGCCGACGGTTGATGCCGTAGGTCCGCGTTCTTCGACCAGCTACGCCGGGATCGCCACCTCCATCGGCACCCCAAACTCCACCGGACAACGCTGTGCGTATCCGGCCCCCGCAACTAAGGAAGTCAGGCACTTAGCGAATTGGCTAGGTGCCTTTCTTTTTGCTCGTTGACGCGTGGTTGACATGAGGTGGCGCGAGCGGCGCCAACGCCTCGATCAAACGTCGTTGTGCACCCGATCCCCGGTTTACGTCCCGACCAGCTCTTGGAACGGATGCTTGAGGTGTCGTTGCATGCCGAAGAGCATCTTCGCTGAGAGAGGCGCCTCCGCGCTCGCGTTCGAGAGCACTACGCTGACATGAGGTAGTTTGGCGGTGCGTAGAAGTTTCGGCGCCGAAGCGCCGCTGGCGCAAGCTTCCGCAGCCACTCTCTCTTCCGGTCACTGTTCGTCTTGATCAGGTAGTGGCTTCGGGCTGAAGGCTTCACCTGCTTCGTCCACGTCGGAGGTTCTTCGCCCCGGCGTTCGGCGAATAGCTCTGCCAATGAAGCCGAAAACGCAGTGACATCGGGGTCGCTGTCCTTGGGGCGGGCGATATCGGAAGCACGGGGTACCT
>DATIUW010000280.1:0-3052 GCA_035466435.1 Polyangiales bacterium
ACACTCTCCACCCTCATGACGCACTGGACGCAGGAGCAATCCAGCCGCAAGACCGAAGGGATCCGCAGCGAGCGTTTCAGAGCTTCACGTAGGCTCTGCCTGACGACCCGCGAATGCCAGTCGCTGCGATCTTTCGCTGAGAAGCCCTTTGGATGCGGGAGGTTACACCCCCGGAGAGTGTCCCCGCTACTGGCGGGCGCCGGGGGCGTCCACGGTGGGCTCGGGGACGTCGTCGGTGTCCGGGGCGTCCGGGGTGATGAGCTCGCCGGAGCGGTACTCGGCGGGGCGTAGCTGGTGGTCGCCGAAGAGGGCGTCGGGGTCGCTCAGGGCGAGGGCTTCACGAAGGACCTGGTCCATGTGCTCGACGAGCACGATGCGAAGGGCGTTGAGGACCCGGCGCGGGATCTCGGCGAGGTCCTTTTGGTTTTCCTTCGGGATGAGCACGACGTCGATTTCGGCTCGGTGGGCCGCCAAAAGCTTTTCCTTGAGCCCGCCGATCGGAAGCACGCGACCGCGTAGCGTGATTTCGCCAGTCATCGCGACGTTCTTGCGAACGGGAATCTTGAGTAGGGCGCTCGCGATGCTGGTCGCCATGGTGATGCCGGCGCTCGGCCCATCCTTCGGCACGAAGCTCGGAAAGTGTACGTGGACGTCGTAGATCGAATGAAAGTCCGGCTCGAGCCCGAGCACCTTTTGCCGGGAGCGGATGTAGCTCATCGCAGCCTGCGCCGACTCCTGCATTCCTTTTTCGAGCAAGCCGGTGATGTTCAGTTTGCCCTTACCGGGAACTACGGCGACCTCGCACTCGAGGATCGATCCCCCGAAGGCATTGACCGCGAGCCCGTTGGTGAGACCCACGTGGTCCTTTTCGTTGGTCTTGTCGGGCCGGTACTTCGAGACGCCCAGGAATTGCGCGACGTCCTTGGCTTCGACCCGGTACGTCTTGGACTTCGCTTCCTCACCATCCTTCAGGACCTGCCGCGCGATCTTTCGGCAAACGCTGCCAATCTCTCGCTCGAGGTTCCGAACGCCGCTCTCCATCGTGTAGTAGTGGATGATCTGCCGAACCGCGTTTTCGGTGATGTCCACGTCGACGTCTTTGAGCCCGGCCTTGTCACGCTGACGAGGCACCAGATATCGCATCGCGATGTTGAGCTTCTCGAATTCCGTGTAGCCGCTGATCTCCAGGATTTCCATGCGATCCCGAAGCGGAAGCGGAATGCCTTGGAGCGTGTTGGCCGTGGTGACGAACATCACGTCGGACAGGTCGTAGTCGAGGTCGAGATAGTGGTCGTTGAAGCTGTGGTTTTGCTCCGGATCGAGCACTTCCAGAAGGGCCGACGCGGGATCTCCACGAAAATCCGACGACATCTTGTCGATTTCGTCCAGCAGGAACACCGGGTTGTTCGTCCCGGCCTTGCGCAGCGACTGAATCAAACGGCCGGGCAGGGCGCCGATGTACGTCCGCCGGTGGCCCCGTATCTCGGCTTCGTCGCGCACGCCACCGAGAGACAGACGCACGAATTCGCGTCCGGTGCACCGCGCGATGCTCTTCGCGAGTGACGTCTTTCCGACGCCGGGCGGTCCCACCAGGCAGAGCACGGGGCCTTTGAGCTTCTTCACGAGCGCTTGCACGGCCAGGTACTCCACGATGCGCTCTTTTGGCTTCTTCAGACCGTAGTGATCCTCGTCGAGAATCTGCTCGGCCGCATCGATGTCGTAGTTCTCCTCGCTCTTGTCGGCCCAGGGAAGGGCGAGCACCCAGTCGATGTAGTTGCGGATGACGGTCGCCTCCGCGCTCATCGGCTGCATCATCTTGAGCTTCTTGATCTCTTTGCGGGCCTTGAGGTGCGCTTCTTTGCTCAGCTTCTTTTGCTTGAGTTGCTGCTCCAGCTCCTGGATCTCGCTCTTGAACTCGTCGCGCTCACCGAGCTCCTTCTGAATGGCC
Organism: Polyangiales bacterium; assembly: GCA_035466435.1. GTDB lineage: Bacteria > Myxococcota_A > Polyangia > Polyangiales > Houyiibacteriaceae > SG8-38. Next base: position 1,949 of record DATIUW010000280.1, read on the forward strand.
TGCATCTGCTCATTCAGGTAGTACTCCTTCTGCGTCTTCTCCATCTGCTTCTTGACGCGGGAGCGGATCTTCTTCTCCACCTGCATGATCTCGATCTCGGCGTTGAGCAGCTGGAACAAACGCTCCAGTCGCTTTGCAGGATCGATGGTCTCGAGAATCTCCTGACGGTCCGATAGCTTGATGCTGGTGAGGTGAACGACCACCGTGTCCGCGAGCTTCGATGGGTCGTCGATGGTCTGGACGGTCATCAGCATCTCGGGCGCGATGCGCTTGTTCAACTTGGCGTAGACGTCGAACGCGGACTGTACCGAGCGAATGAGCGCTTCGATTTCGACGTTGGCCGCGTACAGCTCTTCGATGGGCTCGACGGCGCAAAGAAAGAATTCGTCGCTCGGCAGAAACTCGGTGATTCGAGCGCGCCGCTTGCCTTCGACCAAAACCTTCACGGTGCCATCGGGAAGCCGGAGCAGCTGGATGATGGTGCCGATGGTCCCCACCTCGAAGATGTCGTCGGACGTCGGGTCGTTGGTCTTGGCCTTCTTTTGTGCGGCGAGCAGGATCTCCTTGTCCTGGCTCATCGCCTCTTCGAGGGCATTGATGGACTTCTCGCGTCCGACGAAGAGCGGCACCACCATGTGTGGGAACACGATGATGTCCCTGAGCGGCAGTAGCGGATAGCTCTGACCGCTCGGGGTGCTCACCCCATCGTTGCGATCGTCATTGTCGTTTCGGTGAAAGAACATCTATTAGACCCGGCCGATGCAGGAAGCGCGACACCGGACCCGCTAGGCGAGCTCCGCCTCTTCCTTCTCGTAGACGATGAGCGGCTTCTCACCAGACGCGATGACTTCTTCGCTCACCACGACTTCCCGGATGTCTGCTTGTGACGGGACGTCGTACATGATGTCGAGCATCGACTTTTCCATGATGGCTCGGAGGCCTCGTGCGCCAGCGTTCCGCTTGAGCGCTTCGCGCGCCACGGCTCTGAGGGCACCGGTCGAGAACTTGAGCTTCACGCCATCCATCTCGAAAAGCTTCTGGTACTGCTTCACCAACGCGTTCTTCGGCTGGGTGAGGATGTCGACGAGCGCTTCCTCGTTCAGC
>DATIUW010000281.1:0-8114 GCA_035466435.1 Polyangiales bacterium
CATGTTTGGCGCAGCCGTCGCGCTCGACGGAAACAGAGCCGTCATCGGAGCGCAAGGCGATGACGACAATGGCTCCACCTCTGGAGCAGCGTATGTATTCGAAACGAGCGGGGGGCTCTGGGTCGAACAGCAGAAGCTGACTGCAAACAGCGGGTATGCCGCCAACCTCTTCGGCTATTCGGTTTCGCTTTCGGGCAACACGGCGCTGATCGGCGCACCGAGCTACGATGCCGTCGACGGCACGAGCGGACGCGGTGCGGCGTTTGCGTTCGCGTACAACGGCTCCTTCTGGGCCGAGCAGCAGATTCTGTCAGCCGCCGACGGCGCCCCTAGCGATGCCCTCGGTCGTTCGGTTTCCGTATCGGGTGGCGTGGCGCTCGTCGGCGCCCCCTATCACGCAGTGAACGGCTACGCATCGGGCGCGGCCTATGTGTACCTTCTGAACGGAAGCTTTTGGTCGCCATTCGACAAGCTTTCGGCGAGCGACGCCATGGCCACCGATTTCTTCGGCGAGGCCGTCGCCGTGTCGGGCAACGTGGGGATCGTCGGCGCGAGAAGCGACGATGACGTCATCCTCGGATTCAACGTCGGCTCCGTCTACGTCTTCGAAACGGATCGTGACGGAGACGGGTTCGTCGATTCCGAAGACAACTGTCCGGACGTAGTCAATCCCCTGCAGCAGGATGCCGACGGCGACGGGACGGGCGACGCATGCGAGCCCGATACCGATGCGGATGGCATCATCGACGACCTGGACAATTGCCCGAGCGTAGCGAACGCCGATCAGAGTGACGTCGATGTGGACGGGTTTGGAAACGTTTGCGATTTCTGCCCGATCGACGAATTGAACGATGTCGACAACGATGGCTTGTGCGGTAACGAAGACAACTGTCCGGGGATCACGAACGCGGATCAGGCCAACGGGGACGGCGACATGCTCGGAGACGTGTGTGATCCCTGTCCCGTCGATGCGCTCAACGATTCGGATGGCGACGGTGTCTGCGGCGACGTGGACGTATGCCCCGGCAGCGACGACACGATCGACAGCGACCTCGACGGGATGCCCGACGGCTGTGACGTCTGCAATGGCGGCGACGACGCCATCGACTCGGACGCCGACGGCACGCCCGACGATTGCGACGACTGCCCATTCGACGCACTCAACGACGCGGACGGTGATGGTGTGTGCGGAAACGACGACGTTTGCGTCGGCGGCAACGACTCCCTAGACGCTGACGGCGATACCGTTCCAGATGCATGCGACGAGTGCCCCTACGACTTCGACAACGACGCCGACAACGATTCGATATGCGGAGACGTAGACGTCTGCCCGAACGACCCGAACGACGACATCGACGGCGATGGCGTCTGTGGAGACGTGGACCAGTGTCCGCTCGGAGACGACAACGTCGACACGGACGGAGACGGCGCGCCGGACGCCTGTGACGTTTGCCCGGTCGATGCGGCCAACGACAACGACGGAGACGGCATCTGCGAAGTCGACGACAACTGCGACGTGATCTCCAATCCGGGTCAGAACGACACGGACGGAGACGGAGTGGGTGATGCCTGCGAGCCCGACACCGATGGCGACGGGGTGGTGGACGACGCGGACAACTGCGTATTCGACGCCAATGCCGACCAGGCCGATGGTGATGGCGACGGAATCGGAGATGCGTGCGACACGGCCACCGACTCGGACGGGGACGGGGTCAGCGACGAGGTGGATGCGTGCCTGGGTACAGGGCCCGGAGAGCCGGTGCTGCCCGACGGCTGCAGCGTCGACCAGACCTGCCCTTGCGACAACGCATGGAAGAATCACGGCGCCTATTTGAAGTGCATGCGAGAGACCACCGACACCATGGTCGACGCATCCATCATCACCGAGGCCGAAAAGGACGCGATCATGAGCGACGCCCGCGCCACGAGCTGCGGCCAGTAACGACCACTCGCGCAGATCCGCGTTCGGGAGCTCCAGACGGAGAGCCTGGCGCGGATTCGCGCGGCATTGGTCGTAAGACCTTGGAATCAAATGCGTTTTGGACGGGCTGCGTGCCCCCATCTTGCGCAATTCGGGTGATTTGTAGATGGTGGAGCCATGGCCCGTTTCACTCGTGCCTGGCTCGCGTATTTGATCGTGGCGCTTGCTGCCTGCGGCTCCTCGGATGGCGCGGAGACGCCTGACGGAGGTGTAGATTCGTGTCTGCCCGATGGCGGAGTCGACGAGTGCGAGATGCCAGGAGTCGTGTGCGAGTGCGACGTCGACGAAGACTGTGGGGCATTCGCGCGCTGCGAGCCGACCGAACCGGGGCGGGTTTGCGCATGCCTTCCTGGTTACGAAGGTGACCCGTGTACCTGGAGCACGGTGCCTGCCGACCCTGGTTTTCAGAACATGCCCACGGCGTGGACGACCCGCCGAGGCGTGATCATCGATCCGGAGGCCTCCGGCTCCATCGATCCGGGCCACACCTCGTTCCCCGGCGATGCGTTGTGCAACTTCGGCTCGGTGAGCCAGGTCGTTTCGATGCCGCCCCTCGAAGGCTCGCAGCCCTTCGCGGCGGACGTTTCGTTTCGCGCGCTGGAAGAACGCACTTTCTTCGACGTCCCCCTCCTTTCGATGGGCATCGGAGGGGCCTGGGTCACCGATTCAATCGAGCAACGAGATTTCGGAACCAGACGCTACTGCTTGGGCGAGGCCGCGTACGGCGGGGAGGTCGAGATCGAGCTTTCGAACGACCCCAACGGGTTCAGGATCTCCTGCCCGACCGAGGCGGATCTGCAAATCGATCACTTCCAGATCGTCGTCGCCGAGCCCGGACGATGCCCCGCGCCAGGCGAGGTTCTGAACGGAGATTTCGAAGACGAGGGAGGTTGGAAGCTCACCGCCGGCGGAGAAAGCGCCACGGCCAGCATCGAAGAAGGCGTCGGCGTCGATGGCTCGCGAGCGGCCGTGCTCGCCGCCATCGGGTTATGCGAGGGCGCGCGAATGCGAGGCACGCTCTCGGTGCCAGCCGCCTCGGGCATGCCGTCACCCGCGATCGAGCTGTGGTGGAAGGGCACCAACGGCCGATACTTCAGCTTTGAAATCGATGATCGACCTTGGACGAGGCTCGAAGGAAACGGCTTTGCGCGAACCGCCCGCTATTGCGTGCCTCCCTGGATGCAGGGTGGCGTGCATTGGATCGAGGCCGAGCTCACGCTGCTTTCTGGGGGCTGTGCGGAATCAGTTCCACGCGAGCTCGTGCTCGACGACATCCGCATCGTGAACGAGCCTGCCTGCGGCACCAGCGACGGCGTGTTCGATCCGGGCTTCGAGTCCGCGCCGGTCCCGCTCATCGGGAGCGTGGCGACGCTGGGAGACGGCACCGTCACGACGGTGCTCGACCCGGCGCTCGCGCATTCGGGCAACGGCGTGCTCGAAGTCTCGGTCTCCGCCCGTTGCGCCAGCGTGCGCTATGATTTCTACGTCATCCCACCTGTACCCGACGCGGCAGGGGGGCCGGCGCTGCGCTTCTGGCACCGCGTGCCGAACAATCCCGTGAGCTCGGCCATCGCCAGGTCGAGCGTGAGCACGCTTTCCCTCCCCGAAAACGGCGAGTGGACCGAGGCGATTCTCTGTCTCGACCCGAACGTGGCCGGACGACCCGCGAACATCTGGCTCGGGTTGTCCGGCGGCAGTGGTCTCTGCGCTCCGTTTGGTGGCACCGAGTACGCGTACTTCGACGACCTCGAGCTCACCACCGACGCGTCGTGCCCCTCGGAGTAGTCGCCCCCATGATTCAGCGCGCTGCGCGCCCATGGGAAAAGCGGATTTGCGCGACGTGGGTCCCAAACTGTCAAGATTGCCGACGTTTTTGGGCGTCTGCGGATCCCCGCGCAAAGCTTTCTCATCTGGTGTAGGCTCACGGGCTGAGCCTGGAGGACGCTCATGAAACGTCAGCTGACCACGTGCACGATGTGGGCGGCGCTGTTCAGCGTGGTCTGCGTCGCGTGTAGCAACGGGTCGAGCGGCGGGGGCGGCGGCAGCGGTGGTGCAGGCGGCATCGGAGGAAGCGGCGGTGACGCATTGCCGTTTCGCGGCGCGGTGACCAATCTAGACGAAGCGTTGAGTCAAGCAGACTTCGTGTTCGAGGGCGAAGTGACGGCCATCGAGTACGCGACCTCGATGAACAACGGCACGGGAGGCCCGGACCCGGACGACATCGACGATCCGGGCGTGGTGGCGCACACGTTCGTCACCTATCGGATCATCGAAGACCTGAGCGGGAATGCGATGGGTGACACCGTGACGATGCGTTTCATCGGGGGGGTCGATGAAGCGACCGGACCCGACTACGACATCCTCGAGCTCGCGCAGGCGCCTCGCTTCGACGTCGGCGATCGTGACATCGTCTTGATGCGCGGCAATACGGAGCTCGCGTGTCCTCTGGTGGGATGTGCCGACGGGCGTTTCCGAATTCTGCAGAGCCCGCGAGACGACCAGCCCTATGTCTTCAGCGAGCTCGCGCAGGAAGTGCGATTGGTCGAAGACACCGCCGACGAGGCGCACCTGTTCATGGTGGGAGAGCACCGCATCCCCGACATCTTCGAGCACACCGTCGCGTTGCCGGATGGCAGCTCGATCCAGCTCGTCTTCGAGTCGACCGACGAAAGCGGAGAGCAAGATCCGGTCACCCCCGCGCTTGCGCCCAAGCACAGCTTCGAGCCACGCCCCGATGGGACCTCCCCATTCGATGAGCCTGCCGAAGCCGCCGACGCCCCGGTCGCGGGCTATCGCCTTACACCCTCGCAGCTCGAGGCCTTGATCCTCCAGTCGATCGCGAACCATCCGGACTTCCTCTGGGAGCCGTATGCGAACGCGGACCCCACGCAGCCATTCACGATCGGGCAGTTCGCCGATGCGGCGGGCCCCGCTTCGGACGATGATCCACGCGTGCCCGCGCCGGTGCGGGAGCCTTACGAGGAAGCCGAAGCCGCGGCCGTCGAGGCAGCCGACATCGAGAACGACGGAAGCATCGATCCGGCGGTCATCGCCGACATTCAATCGCGGCGCCAGACGTTGACCGGCGTGGTCGAAACACCGAACGAGCGAGATGAAGATGCGCTCGCGGAAGACATGTGGACGGAGCCGGTGCGATGAGAACGGGACACACGGCATTTTGGGCAGCCGCCGCGTTTGCATGCACGCTCTTTTTTAGCTCGCATGCCGAAGCCTATCGCTATTGGACCTGTGATGGCACCGTGCTGAAGCTTCAAGGCGGCGGCCTCGAGTACGAAGCGGGCACCAGCTCGTTCGCCAGCGAGAACAGGCGCTATTCCCTGCGCCAGGCGCTCATCCACTGGAACGACGCCCCGTCGACGTTCGAGCTCTACGAGCCGGCGTGGAACAAAGGCGTGAGCTCGAGCAACAACACGAGCGAGATCTGGTACACGACCGATAGCGGCTTACTCGACGGGGCGCCGGCCCGCGCGCTCATCAAATGGAACTGCAGCGTCTTTTCGAAGAAGCTCAAGTCAGTCGACATCGTGATGAACAACGACGTGATGTGGATGAACTACGAAGCGCGCGCCAGCCACCGCAAGTGGCGTCCCGATGGCGACGGCTATCGGCCGGCGCAGACGACGTTGATGCACGAGCTCGGCCACGCCCTGGGGCTCGCACACTCCAACGTTCGCTACAACCTGATGGGCAGCGATACCGAGGTGATCAACGTCAACGACGGCAAGTTTCAGTCTTATTCGAGCGAGGACCCTTCACGTGGAGCCGCATTCGTGTACGGGACCGACAACGGCAGCAAGCCCGATCTCGCGATCACACCCTTCAAATACAACGGCAAGAGCGGCGAGTACTCCACGCATCGATTTGCGCAGGTCTTCCACGAAGCAGGCACGGAATCCCTGCCGTGGATCTGGGATGCGAGCCGACGCGAGTGGTATGTGGAAGTGAAACGAGGGGTCAAGTACAAGTTCGAATTCACCTACGAGCACCTCGGTCCCGGAGGCACCATCGATACGAAGGTGGGGTACTATCTTTCTTCCAACGACAACATCACCACCTCGGACTGGTTTCTCGAAGATCGGAACTTCTCGTTGGGTTGGAACGTGCCGTACACGGCGAAGAGGACCATTCGCATTCCCAACTCCGCGCAGCTCGGGCGCTACTACTTCGGCGCGATCATCGACTACCAGAACACCACCAACGAGCGCCGAGGCTCGAACAACCGCGCCTACATTCCGATCCAAGTCGTCGAGTAAGCGCTAGTCGGAGAGCGCCTTGCGGAGCTCGCTCGGGATGCCGTCGATGCTCTGGGCGTTGTTTTCGCGCTGATACGCGGCGATGCCCTCGGGGCCTTTGTGCTCGGCCCATTTTTGAAGCTGCTCCCGCTCGCCCTTGTGCTCGTAAAGCGGCACGCCGTAGCCGCAGGAGTCGCTGATGCGGCTCGCGCGGATGACGATGATCGAACGCACGCCCGGATACTCGCCGAACTTACCGATCAAGGTCTGAAAGCCTTCGTCGTGCGGTTCGAGGACCTCGCCGGTGCCATGCACGCGAACGATGCGCGGACGGCCTTCGAAGGCGCAGAACATGGCACAGATGCGTCCGTTCTCTCGAAGATGCGCGATCGTCTCGACGCCGCTTCCAGTGAGATCGAGATAGGCGAGGGTCTGGTCGTCGACGATGCAGAAAGTGCCGGGCAGACCCTTTGGAGAGATGTTGATGTGCCCGTCGGCGCTCGTGGGCGCCGTCGCCACGAAGAAGACCTTTTGCGCCTCGATGAAGTCCCGAAGCTTCGGGTTGATGGAGTCATAGACCTTGGCCATGAGGTGAGTGTGGCACGACCATGGCGCCACGTGCAGCACCCGCGCTGAATCGCGGGAGACGCTCCGGGAGCAATCGGAGCGTCTCCCAGCGACATCAGGCGTTTTTCAAACCCCTGTGATTCAGAGGCAGAACAGCGGACAGATACCGACTGCGAGGGCTGCCGCGCAGAAGCCGCAGTCTGCAATGGAGGTGCAGATCACGTCTTGCATGTGCTTCGTCCCTCCTGCATCGGGTCCGGCCGGTTGGATGATTGCGTTGCCTGCCAAGCCATCGAGCTCGCCGTTGGCATAGGCCTCGGCACATTCCGGATCGCCGAAGAACGAAAGCAGAGAGCTTCCTACGTCGATGCACTCTGAATCGGTCGGTACACAGCCAAAGTTGTAACAAGCCTGGCCGGAGCCGACCGCCGTCGCGACGATGCGGTTGCATTGGCCCTCGACGTTGTCTGCTTTGGCGTTCGGGATGAGAAAAGCCGCCGCAGCAAGCAGGGCGACTCCGGTTGAGAGTAGCGCTTTCATGGTATGTCCTTTCCCCGGTCTGAGAAGAACCGAAACGCGTACGCGTGCGATTCTCTCCGGACGATCGACACTCTCGCTTTCGATGCAGATCGTCTATACGTAATTCTATTGCGGTCGAGTCGTGCGACTGTTCAACGCGTCGCAGACGTCAGGCGCTTCAAAAACGCGAGCACCGCTTCATTCACTGCGCGCGGATTGTCTTCATGCACGATGTGCGACGCGCGTGGGACCTCGAGCCGTTCGACGTTCGGCAAAAGATCTTCGAGACGGTCTGCAAGCAGGTGAAATATCGTAGGGCTCTTTTGCCCATGCATGAGGAGTACCGGTTTGCGGACACCACGCACGTCATCGTCCTCGAGTGGGGGGAACCCTTGGCCGAGAAGCTGCGCTTTGTCCGTCGCTCTGTTCTCCCACGACTGCTTCCGTCGTGCGGGCGACAGTTGCTCGAATGCCTTCTTTCCCAGAACGCCGCGCCCGAAGATTTCGAAGCCGCGCCCGTCGTCGCCGCGCCGATACGCCTTCTGTGCCGGCGCAACGGCCGTTGCGCCAAACTTCACGATGGCAAGGGCGGTACGCGGCCGGTGGAGCAAGGTTTTGAAGAGCTCACCCGGACGAGGCGGCGTGCTCACGAAAAGCGACAACACGGGCGGCTCCATCAGCACGAGGCTCCGCACGGCTTCAGGCCTCGCAATCGCCGCGAGCAGGCAGATGAACGCACCCCAGGAGTGACCCACTAGATGTGCCGGGAAAGCATCGATTTCCTTCATGAAAGC
>DATIUW010000282.1:0-12486 GCA_035466435.1 Polyangiales bacterium
AATCGCATTCGTACCGATCGTCGCCATTGGGCTTTCATTGATCGCGACCGTGAGCATGGAGGCATTGCTCGCTGAGGCTCCGATGGCCCGAGCGCTCTGCGCAGCTCTGCTCTCGCTGGCTGCGGTGCTCGTGGTCAGCCCTTCGCTGGCGATGACCCTAGGGATTTGGCGCGTGTTGCCACGCCGTTTCGATGCCGATGGCACCTCCTGGCGCCTCGTGCACCTCCCGGTGCCGTCGCCATTTTTCGTTCATGCCGCCGCCCTGCCCTGGCTTCGAGCGATTCTGGTGAGCGACGGCCTTCTCAATCATGCGCCGGCCGAGCACTGGCGAGCTCTCGTCGACTACGAAGCAAGCGGCACGCCCATCTCACCCACGGATCGGGCCATGCGCTGGGGCCTGGCGATCCCGCTCAGTCTTTCTGGCTTCGTGGTCGCCTTCGCGGTCGGCGCCCAAGGCCCGCGGGAGCTGGTGGCCGCCAGCGTGCTCGCCGTGTTCTTCACCTCGCTCGCGAGTTGGCTCGCCAATCGGGTCCCTGCATCGCGACTGGCGCTCGGCGCGAATGGCCCCTCGATGCGGGAGCTCGCACAAAGCCTTCGCAGCCTGCCGCCGCCACACAGACAAGCCTTGCCGCGCACCTCGCATAGCGCGCTGAGCTCCATACTCTACGACCGGCTCTTCGCGCTGGGCCACGATCCAGGACCGAGGCCTCAGCTATGAACGTCCTACGACAGACCGCTCGCCTGTTCGTCTTGGCATGCATGCTAGGCGCCGCGTGCGGCGGACGCCCACCTCCGACCGAGCCGACGTTCACCGTGGAGAAGCCTCCAAGAGGAAAGCTTCCCGAGGGGGTGCGTCCCACGAGCTATCGGCTGAGCCTCGAGGTGATTCCGGAGCGAGATACGTTTTCTGGCTCGGCGATCATCGCGATCGAGCTCGCCGAGCCTGCATCGAAGATTTGGATGCACGGCCAGGGCCTTCAGGTGATGTCGATCCATGCGGAGCGCGAAGGTGTGCGCATCGCGGCGAGCTGGGAGCAAAGGACCACCGACGGCGTGGCCCTGGTCGAGCTCGCCGAGCGCCTTCCAGCAGGTCGCAGCACGCTGCACGTTCAGTACGGCGCCAAGCTCGACACGACGTTGCAAGGTCTCTATCGGGTCCAGTCACAGGGAGAGACCTATGCGTTCACACAGTTCGAGGCGATAAGCGCGCGGCTCGCCTTCCCTTGCTTCGACGAACCCCGATTCAAGACACCGTTCCAAGTGACGCTGACCGTGCCCGGCGATCACTTCGTCGCGTCGAATACACCGGTGGATCGGGCCGTGAGGCTCCCCAACGGGCTTCAACGGGTGGCATTCGAGCAGACGCCGCCTCTACCCACGTATCTGGTGGCGTGGGCCGTCGGACCGTTCGATGTCGTGACGGGGCCGGACATCCCCCCGGCCGAAGGGCGGCCGCTCCCGATCCCGCTTCGAGGAATTGCAGCCAAAGGCCAAGGAGCGCAGCTAGAGTACGCACTCCAACAAACCGGGATGTTCGTCGAAACCTTGGAGGAGTACTTCGGCATCCCCTATTCCTACCGGAAGCTCGACCTCGTTGCGGTGCCCGATTTTGCTGCTGGCGCGATGGAAAACGTCGGGCTCATCACGTTTCGCGAATGGCTTCTGTTGCTCGATGAAGATCAAGCCACCGAAGGCCAACGCCGAGCTTTTGCCTACGTCATGGCTCACGAGCTGGCGCATCAATGGTTTGGCAACCTCGTGACGATGCCGTGGTGGGACGACATCTGGCTCAACGAGGCTTTCGCGACCTGGATGGGCGACAAAGTCGTCGAGCAGCTCCACCCGGAATACAGCTCGGAGCTCTCGAGCCTCGCCTCTGCCCACCGCGCCATGACGCTCGACAGCCTGCAGAGCGCGCGCAGCATCGCGCAACCCATCGAAACGAACCACGACATCAAGAACGCGTTCGACGCGATCACCGACCAGAAGGGCGGTGCCGTGCTCCCCATGTTCGAGCACTGGCTCGGCAAGCAGACGTTTCGCGAAGGGATCCAGCTCTACCTCCGTCGCCACCAGATGCGTACGGCAACCTCGGACGATCTTCTCGCCGCGCTCGACGAAGTGTCCGAAAGAGAGGTCACGGCGCCCTTTCTCTCGTTCTTGACCCAGCCCGGCGTGCCTTTGGTATTGGCGAGCAGTGACAGCCCTTCGTGCGAATCGAGCCCGCGACGAATCAGCCTCCGGCAACAGCGCTATTTCCCCATCGGATCGACGGGCGCCGACGGGCGAAACTGGAAGATCCCACTATGCATCCGGCACCAAAACGGAACGACCTGCGGCCTGTTGGCCGAGACGCAGGGGCACATCGATCTCCCCGGTTGCCCCGCCTGGTGGATGCCGAACGACGACGGAGCGGGTTACTTTCGCTTTTCGCTGCCGCCTTCCGAATGGACGACGCTGCGCACGAAGGGCCTATCGCAGCTTTCGGACCGGGGGACGATGGCGGTCGCCGACAGCGTGTTGGCCGAGTTCGATCGCGGAACCATCGAGCCCGATGCGCTGCTTTCGTGGTTTCCGGCATTCGTCAGGAGCCCGGTTCGGCAAGTAGCGGCCGCACCGATGGGCCCGCTCGCTTTCATGATGTACGAGGCCGCGCCTCCCGAGGCTCGAGACGACGTGCGCGCCTATGCTCGCGAGCTCTATCGCCGCCGCTACGACCAGCTCGGGTGGCGTGCTCGATCGACGGACTCGAGCGACATCAAGCTCCTACGGGAAACGTTGATCCGGTTCATGGTGATGGAAGTGCGCGATCCACGAGCGAGGAGTCGCGCTGCCCGGCTCGGGCGCGCGTATGCGGGGTATCGGACGAAAGAACGTCCCGGAGTTGTCGATCCGCAGCTAGCTGGGCTCGTCTTGGCCGCCGCGGTTCAGGAGGGCGAGGAAGGCTTGTTCGACCATCTCCTCGTTCGGTTCGCCGAGAGCACCGATGCGACGACGCGCAACAGGACCCTCGCAGCGCTCGGCCATGCCGAAGCGCCGGCGCTCTCGACACGCGCTCTCGACCTTGCCCTCGACCCACGGCTGCGAGTGAACGAGATCACGACCGTGCTCGCTCCGCAGTTTCGCAATCCGCGTACGCGGCAAAGAGCCTGGCAGTGGCTCACGGAGCGCTTCGACGCCCTGGAAGCCCGCTTGGGAAGCAGCCAAGTAGGATACGTGCCGTGGCTCGCGTCGTCTTTTTGCAGCGAGGACGCCGCCGCCGAGGTGGAGCGTTTCTTCGAGCCCAGGGTCGCGGGGCTCGCGGGAGGGCCGCGCAATCTCGCGGGGGCGCTCGAAGCGATCTCGCTTTGCGCCGCCAAGGTGAGGGTCCATCGGCCGGCGGTAGAACGCGCCTTCGCCGAGCGATGAAGGCAGACCGGCCCGTCCGTTACGCGCCTTTGAACGAGGGCGGTCGCTTGTCGAGAAACGCGGTCATGCCCTCCCGCTGGTCGGCGGTTCCGAACGCTTCGGCGAAAGCCGCCTGCTCCAACCCGTTGGCCTCCGGCAGCGCCCGATCCATGCCGTCGCGAATCAGTCGCTTGGCCGCGGCGACGGCAAGCGGGCCCTTGGTAGCGATCTCTTTCGCCGCCTCGATGGTCTTTGGGAGCAACGCATCGGGCTCGAATACCGCGTTCACCAAGCCCATGCGAAGCGCTTCCTCTGCGCCGATCATCTTGCCGGTGTAGATCAGCTCCCGGGCCGCCGCCGAGCCGACACGCCGCGGAAGCCTCTGGGTCCCGCCAAAGCCCGGAATGATGCCGAGGTTGACCTCGGGTTGTCCGAACTTCGCCTTGCTCGATGCATAGATGAAGTCGCAAGCGAGGGCGAGCTCGCACCCTCCACCCAAGGCAAAGCCGTTGACGGCGGCGATCACCGGAATGCGGAGCTGCTCGATGGCATCGAATACACCGTGGCCCAGTGCCCCAAAGGCGCGTCCTTCCGCCTCGGTCATGTCCTTCATGGCCGCGATGTCTGCGCCCGCGACGAATGCCTTGCCGGTTCCCGTGATCAAGGCCGCGCGAGCCTCCCCGCGATTCGCCAGCGCATCGACCGCTGCACGAAGGTCTTCGAGCACCTCCCTGCTGAGCGCATTGAGCTTGTCGGGCCGGTTGATGGTCAAGGTGCTGACGTGGCCGTCGTGCGTCACTTCCACAAACGAGGTCATGGCGCGCACTCTAGCCCAACGAGGCGTAGCGAGCACGGCCGGTCAAGACTCGGCGTCTCCCATCGCTTCGCGCACCAAAGCCTCCGCGCTCGTGTAGGGATCTGCGCGTCCCTCGAGCACCGCCTCGAGCTTCTCGCTGACCCGTGCCGAAAAGCGCGTATCGACCTCGTCGATCAGTGCCTGCACCAAGATCGCACGAAACTCGGCGGCGCGGCGCTGCTCACGGTGTTGGCGTCCGGCCTCGGTCGTGGCGAGGTACTCGCGGTGTCTTTCGAAGGCATCCACCAGTGCTTCGGTGCCTTCTCGGCGGTGCGCGACCGTCTTGATGATCGGCGGCACCCATTCCCCAGCCGCCGCGGAGGGACCCCTTTTCAGAGTGGAAACCGCGGTGTGCCCCTGCATCTTGCTCACACCGGTCGGCACACGCCGCAGGGAGAGCATTTGCTGGAGATCCTGCACCGTGGCATCCGCGCCGGTCCGATCGGCTTTGTTTACCGCAAAGACGTCCGCTACTTCGAGTATCCCAGCCTTGATCGCTTGTATGTCGTCGCCCAAGCCGGGCGCCATCACCACGAGCGTCGTGTCCGCGAGGCGGGTGACGTCGAGCTCATCCTGTCCGACGCCGACGGTCTCTAGAATCACCATGTCGAAGCCCGCCGCGTGCAGCACGTGGAGCACGTCGCCCGTCGAACGCGAAAGCCCACCGAGATGGCCGCGTGTCGCTATCGAGCGAATGAACACGCCTTCATCGGTGAAGTGCTGCTGCATGCGAATGCGATCGCCGAGAATGGCCCCGCCCGAATACGGGCTCGTCGGGTCGATCGCCAGCACGGCGACGCGCTTTTGCTGATCGCGGTACAAACGGATCAGGCCGTCGACCAGCGTGCTCTTGCCCGCGCCTGGCGTGCCGGTCACGCCAATCACATAAGCGCTCCCTTCGCAGGCGAAGACCTGCTTCAGCAGCTCGAACGCCCGGGGATCCCGCTCGTCGATGAGGCGGCACGCACGGGCCACTGCCCGTACGTCTCCGCGTTGTACTCCCTGGACGAGCGCAGCGAGGTCAGCCAAGGGCGACTCCTAGAGGGCGGCCCCGAAGGGCCGCCCTCGATGGTGGGCGATGCTGGATTTGAACCAGCGACTTCAACCGTGTGAAGATTGCACTCTACCCCTGAGTTAATCGCCCGAAAGAGAGGGGTGTATAGCCGCGCGCTCGAGGAGTGGCAACCGACTGGGGAGGTTCGGGGATCGGGGCCCGAGATTCGAGCGCCGAGGATCGGGAGCCGTGGCCCGACTGCTGACCCTGTCGCTGGCACTGGCACTGTCACTGTCGCTGGCACTGTCGCTGGCACTGGCACTGTCGCTGACGCTGACCCTGTCGCTGTCGCTGGCACTGTCGCTGGATCGAGGCTCGAGAGCCGTGGCCCGAGGCCCGCGTGTGCTGACTTCTGCGCAGGAAGACGAGTCGGGATGCGCAGCACAGCGAACAGACCCGTCCTCCTTCATACAAGTCGACGTATGGAGGGCTCGGAAAAAACGCGACATGGGGTGGAACGGACGTGCGAAGTGCCAATCGGCATGGAAGCAACCACCTCCGATTGGCGCGCCGCCCGAGGGGCGGGTTGCGTGACCCAAGCCGACAAGTGCATCGGGTCACCTTTGCAACCCGCCCCGTTCCGTGGAACCTCGTGGCGTGTTTTTTCCGAGCCCGGTTCGTACGCTCGGCGCTACTTCGTCAGTTTCTCGATCAGCCGGTCTAGCTCGTCGAAGCTCGCGTAGTTGATCCGAATCTGGCCGCGCTCCTTAGCCGTTTCGTGAACGGTCGTAGACGATCCGACTGCACGAGAGAGACGTTGCTCGAGGTCGCGCAGGTTGGCGCTCTTGGCCGTCTTCTTGGCTGGCGTTGCGTTTCCGTCGTCGCGAGAAAGCAGACGGGCCTGACGCTCGGCCTCACGCACGCTCCATCCCTTCGAGATCGCGGCGTGAGCGAGCTTCTTCATGCTCGAGACGTTTGGCGCCGACAGCAAGGCGCGCGCATGCCCCTCGCTGAGCGCGCCGTCCTCGACCAGATCCATCACGTCCTTGGGAAGCTTCAACAGCCGCAATGCGTTGGCGATGGTGGAACGCTCCTTGCCCACTTTGGCTGCGATGGTCTCTTGGGTGTATCCGTAGTCGTCGACCAGTCGCTGAAACGCACGTGCGGTCTCGATCGGATTCAAATCCTCGCGCTGCAGGTTTTCCACGAGCGCAGCTTCGAACGCGGCTTCGTCGTCGAGGTCGTGAACGAAGATCGGCACTTCCTTCAACCCCGCCTGTTGGGCAGCACGCCAACGCCGCTCCCCGGCGATGATCTCGAATCCGCCTCCGGCTCGCTTGCGCACCAAGATCGGCTCGAGCACACCGTGCTGTCGGATGGAGGACGCAAGCTCGGCGAGCGACTCTGCCGCGATGCGACCGCGAGGTTGCATCCGTCCAGGATGAAGCTCCTCGATGGCTGCGGTGTTCTTTGCCGGACGTTCGGAGACGACCGGCGCTGCAGGCAGCAGACCGTCCAAACCACGGCCCAAGCGTCGACGCGCCACTATGCCGCAACCTCCAAATCATCGAGCAACTCGCGCGCGAGGCTCAAATACGTGTACGAGCCTCGCGACGAGGCGTCGTACAAAATCACGGGCTTGCCGTGTGAAGGTGCTTCGGCGAGACGCACGTTGCGCGGGATGATCGTCTCGTAGACATGGAAGTGGCGGCGCACCTCTTCGGCCACCTCGTTTGCGAGGTTGTTGCGAGCGTCGAACATGGTCAGAAGGACCCCGTGGATTTCCAGCCTCTCATTCACCGACGCGCGTACTCGCTCGATGGTCCCCACCAACTGCGACAGTCCTTCGAGCGCATAGTACTCGCATTGGAGCGGAACGATCACCATGTCCGCTGCCGTCAGGGCATTGATCGTCAACATGCCGAGGGACGGCGGGCAATCCACCACGATGAAATCGTAGTCATCGCGCACCGAATCGAGCGCATCGCGCAGCCGGGTCGCGCTGTCGTCCGCTTGCAGAAGATCGCGCTCTGCGCCTACCAAGTCCTGCGTGGCCGAGATGACGTGAAGGTACGGCATCTCGGTTTCGTAGATCACGTCTGCAGCATCCACCTCACCGAGCAGAAGCTCGTAGGAGCCTTCCATGTCCTCGTCGCCCGGACTGCATCCAACGCCGGTCGAGGCATTGCCTTGCGGATCGAGGTCGATCAACAACACGCGCTGCTCGGCGACTGCCAGGCTGGCGCCGAGATTGACTGCCGTCGTCGTCTTTCCGACCCCGCCCTTTTGGTTGGCAATCGCCACCACCCGACTCATGGCTTGCGTCTACCAGTGGCGGTGCAGGGTTTCAATCTCGTCTGTTTTCTTGCCATCTGGATCGCGCCGGGTAGGGTGTGCTGCAGTGTGGGACAACGTGGTTACCCGGCATACCAAATCTCGGATGCCGCTCCGCGAAAAAGGGAGGGGTCATGCGCCCTAGTGGACCGAAGAGCTATCAGTCACTGGCCGAGTTCGAGCGCGAGGAACTTCGCCGCGACCACAAGGCTGGGTGGTCTTTGGACGATCTCTATGCAGAGGCCACGTTCGATCCGGGGGAAGACGACTCGCTCTCGAGAGACGAGCCGAAAGAGCTCGATTTCGATTTCTGAAGGCGCGGGGTGGGCGGTCAGTCCGCCGGGCCGCCTCCGGGCTGCAGGAAATGCACCTCGTGGCCGTAGTTTGCGTCGTGCTGCTCCGGGCCGATGATGCCCTCGGCCATCGACCAAAGCAGGGCGAACACGACCGCCAAGGTCGCGAAACTCAGGAGGATCAGCTTGGGCCCGGTCCAAAACGAGTCTTCTTTTTCGGTCCTCGCGGCCATGGCGTCGCTCATCGGCACGTTGTTGTAGGTGTCTGACATGAAAAAAGCCCTCGAAACCTCTCGGGGCGGCTACTTAGTGCCATCGGCATCGTGGGTCAAACGCGACGGAAGCCCTCGCTCGCTCGACAATTTGCGGGCTTGTCTTACAGACACTACGCAATCGCCCGAGGTTCCGCTTTGTCCGCCATCGAGCTCATGACCCCCCGCATGGTCGACGACATGCGTCGTTCCTGCCAACTAGCCGCTGACTGTCTCACGGCGGTCGGGGAGATCATCGGGCCGGGCATCACGACCGACGACATCGATCGATTCGTCCACGAGTACATCGTCTCGAGGCACGCCTACCCATCGCCCCTGAACTACAAGGGCTTCCCCAAGAGCGTATGTACCAGTGTCAATGATTGCGTCTGCCACGGCATTCCGGGCCAGCAGGTCTTGAAGGACGGGGACATCGTCAACGTGGACGTCACCACCTACCTGCCAAAAGAGCACGGCTACCACGGCGACACCAGCGTGACCTTCTACGTAGGCACTCCGAGCGAGGAGGCGATCCTGGTCGTAGAAACCGCACGGCGTTGCTTGGAGCTCGGCATCGCCGAGGTGCGGCACGGAAAGCGCATCGGCGACATCGGCGCAGCGATTCAGGAATATGCAGAGGGCAGGGGATGCTCGGTGGTCCGCGACTACGTGGGTCATGGCGTGGGCCGCGAGTTCCACATGCCGCCACAAATCCCGCACTTCGGACGACGCGGGAAAGACAAGCGTATGAAGGCCGGCATGGTGTTCACCATCGAGCCGATGATCAACATCGGTGGATACCAGACCGAGGTGATGGATGACGACTGGACCGTGCTCACCCTGGATCGCTCGCTCTCTGCGCAGTTCGAGCACACGGTGCTGGTGACGCGCGACGGGTGCGAGGTGCTGACCGCCCGAAAGCACGTGGTTCGCAACTGTGAAGACAAACCATGGGCGGATGTCGGCCCACTGTCCTCTCCGGCCGCATGGGCTGCCCGCCAAGAAAAGACGGGCTAGCGATCCGGCGCCGGGGCCGGCTCTGAAGACACGTAGAGGTGGTGTCCCCGCCGCCTGACGCGCAGCCTGTGCAGTGCGCGCCCAGCACACGGACCCTCGACGCAATGTCCGTCGTCGAGCCGGTAGATGGCGCCGTGGGTTCCGCATATCAGGTGCGCCCGATCCTCGCTGAGAAACCGACCCGTTCCACCGTCGAGAGGCACCGGAAGGTGCCGACACATGTTGCGGTACGCGACCACTGCGCCCCGTTCGTCGCGAAGCAAGAGCGCGACGAACGGCCGCCCTTGCTGGTCGCGGCCGAGATCCACCGTGCGCACGACTCCCGCAACGAGCTCGTCCTCGCGGCAGACCCGTACCTCCACGCCGTTCAATCTCCTCCGGGTCGCGCGTAGGTGTCCCGCGCGGGCACCGAAACCAAGTCGCGCTCTGGAAGCCAGACGCCCGTGAGCCAGCCGCCGTAGACGCAACCGGTATCGAGACCGATGGCGTGTGGATGCCGCTGAAGTCCTCGCACCGCGTCGTGACCGAACACGACCAAAGGCGGGCCCTCCCAAAGCGACGCCCATGGCGTTCCCTCCTCGTAGGTTCTCGACGCGGTCCCGTCCGGAAGAACGCTGCGCATGTTCATCAGGTCGTATGGCTTTTGCTCTTCCAAGGCCAGACCCGGCAGCAACCCAGCGTGGACGACCAGGGCATCGTGCTCCGGAAGCTCCAGGTAAAAAGGCAGATCGGCGAGCCATTCCCAGTCGGGATCCTCCAGCTCGTCGACCACCCGTTGGTGCGCGGCTTTGAGGGCAGGGGGATCCTGTCCGGTGCGCCTCGCTTCCCACCATCGAAGGCAATGCTCGTCGTGATTCCCACGAACGGCGCGTCCTCCGACTTCACGCATGAGCCGAAGAACACCTAGGGAATCCGGGCCCTTGGCCACCAAATCTCCGACCGACACCAGCTCATCGTCCTCGTCCCACCCCGAGTGCTCGAGCAAATCCTCGAGCTCTTCGCGGCAGCCGTGCACGTCGCCGACCACGAGAGTGCGAATGGTCATGTTCTGATCTTGGGCGCGTCGGGCGCAGAATCCAAGTTCGAGGCGCGCCGAGTCGTTGACAGCCGGCGCAAACCGGCAATACAGGCAGTCTCATGATCAAAGAAGGCCGGAAAGCACCTGCGTTCAATCTGCCCTCGTCCACCGGCGGAAAGCTTTCGCTGAAAGACCTCGCCGGAAAGTACGTGGTTCTCTATTTCTATCCGAAGGACAACACCCCCGGATGCACGACCGAGGCCAATGATTTCAACAAAGCGCTCCGCAAGCTCAAAGCGCGTGACGCGGTCGTCGTCGGGGTGAGCAAGGACTCGATCGAGTCGCATTGTAAGTTCGCTGACAAATATGACCTCGGGTTCCCGCTGCTCAGCGACCCCGATGGCAAAGTGCTCGAGAAGTACGGCGCCTGGGGCGAAAAGAACATGTATGGCAAGAAGTCGATGGGCATCATCCGCTCCACCGTGCTGATCGGGCCCGACGGCAAGGTCATCAAGCACTTTCCCAAGGTCAGCGTGAAAGGCCACGTCGATGCCGTGCTCGAGGCGCTCGACGAGGCCCGCGCCGATTGACACTGGGGAGCCTAGCAGCGCATGGTTCCACTGCGATGAGCGAGCCCAGCCCCATGCCGGTGCCCGAGGCGCCGGAGGCTCTCGACCCCAACTTCCGAATCGAGCTGCCCAACTTCGAAGGGCCGTTGGATCTGCTGCTGCATTTGATCCGCAAGCACGAGCTCGACATCCTCGATCTGCCCATTGCCTTCATCACCGATAAGTACCTGGAATACTTGGGCTTGTTGCAGGGCCTCAATCTCGACGTGGCATCCGAGTATCTCGTCATGGCTGCGACCCTCGCGCACATCAAGAGCAAGATGCTGCTGCCGCGACCTCCCGAGGGCCAGGACGACGAGGAGATCGAAGAGATCGATCCACGGGCTGAGCTGATCCGGCGTCTGCTGGAGTATCAGAAGTACAAAACGGTCGCGTCAGATCTGGCCGAGCGAGCGATTGCTGGCCGCGATGTATTCTCGCGGGGCTCGCCTCCACCGGCCGCCGAAGGGCCACCGCCGCTCGCGGAGGTCAGCGTGTTCAAGCTGCTCGATGCGCTCAAGAAGATCGCGGACCGTGTGAACGCGAGCATCGCGCTCGAAGTCGACGCCGAGCGGATCACCATTCAGCAGCGTATCAGCGAGCTCGTGGATCTGCTCCGAGTGCAACGCAGATGCCGCTTCGACGAGCTATTCGAAGGCGTGAGCACGTCCTATGATCTGGTGGTCACCTTTCTCGCGCTGCTCGAGATGGCCAAGATGCGCCTGGCAAGCATCTATCAGACCGATCACGAAGAGCCGATCTATCTGGAATACACCCTGCTCGATGCCTCGGGACAGCCCTTGGCGCCGGCGGAGATCGCACGGCCTACCAGCGACGACGCTGAAGCCGAAGACGCGGTCGTCGTCCCTGATGCGACGCACGAACGCAGAGAGTCCGTCGTCGTGCCGGCTGGCACCACCGCAGCATCGGCATGGAACGAGGACGAGTTGGAGTCATGACCCAGACCGAAGCGCAATCGCACGAGACGAATTCCGACGAGGGCACGCGCGTCTCGCCCAGCGGAGAATCGCTGAAAAACGTCCTAGAGAGCCTGATCTTCGTTTCCGATGACCCCGTGACGCCCAAGAAACTGGCCCGTGCGGCGCGCGCGACGCTTGCGGAAGTACAACCATTGCTGGACGAGCTGGTGGCGGATTACGCGGAGCGCGGAGTGCACCTGTACTACGTGGCTGGCGGATATCAGTTCCGTTCCGCGAGAGAGAGCGCAGACTTCGTCAAGTCCCTCGTCGCGCCCAAGCCCGTTCGTCTGACCCGCGCGCAGCTCGAGACCCTGGCAATCGTCGCGTATCGGCAGCCCATCACGCGGCCGGAGGTCGACGACGTGCGCGGCGTCGACTCCGGCTCTTCTCTCAAGGTGCTGACCGATCGTGGTCTCGTGAAGATCCTAGGACGCAAGGACGAACCCGGACGACCGTTGGTGTATGGAACCACGCCGCAGTTCCTCGAGTTCTTTGGACTCGGCAGCTTGAAAGATCTTCCCACGCTCCGGGAGTTCAGCGACCTCACCGACGAGCACAAGGCTTTGTTCGAGCGAAAGACCGGCGAATCGATCGATATCGCCGCAGCCGAGCTGGCAGCTGCCCAAGCGCTCGAGCAGGCCGAGGAGGAGCTCTTGGCCCAGGAGGATGCCGCCCGCGCCGCAGCCGATGCGCTGGACGAGGACGAAGACGAGGACGAAGACGAAGACGAAGACGAGGACGAAGACGA
>DATIUW010000283.1:0-4786 GCA_035466435.1 Polyangiales bacterium
AAGAAATCGACGACAACTTCAACGGTGGAGCGCTGCGCCTCGCCGTGAACGTGAACGACAACGGCGACGGCACCTGGACGTGCCCCCCGAACAGTCACCAACCCCGCCGGGTGTTCGACACCTTCGATGAAACTTCGGGGCGCCACTACTGCATTCCAGACGACAATCCGTGGCCCGACGCGACAGGGAGCACCTTCGAGGAGTACTGCGCCATCGGGCTTCGCAATCCCTTTCGTCTCGGCATCGACCCGGTGACCGAACGCGTCTGGATAGGAGACGTCGGTGAAGCGAGCCGTGAAGAGGTCAACGTCATCGAGTGCGGAAACAACTACGGATGGCCGTTTCGCGAGGGGACTGTCCAGGGCATCTACAGTCAGCCAGGTTCGTACATAGGCACGCTGACCGATCCCGTAATCGATTTCACGCGCGACGAGGCCGCGTCCATCATCGGCGGCTACGTTTATCGCGGCTCGAGATTTCCAGAGCTCTACGGGCGCTACCTCGTCGGCGATTACATCACCGATCGCATCTGGGCCGTCACGCTCGACGAGAGCACGATGACGGCGACCAAGACCTACTTGACGAACTTCGCCGCCGGAAACCTCGTCACTTGGGGCCAGGACAACGACGGAGAGGTCTTTCTCGGAGACATTTACGGCACGGGGCTCATTTACAGGCTCGAGCGCGTGGGCGATCCACCGCCCGATGCGCCGAGCACGTTGTCTGAGACGGGGGCATTTTCAAACCTCGCCAACGTAACCCCGAGCCCTTACTGGGTGCCTTATGGATTGAATCAGCCGTTCTGGTCGGATGGCGCGTCCAAGCACCGGTTCATCGCGCTTCCAAACGACGGAACTCGGGACACCGCAGGCGAGCGGGTCGGTTTCTCGACGAGTGGCAATTGGACGTTCCCCACCGGGACCGTCCTGATGAAGCACTTCGAGCTCCCCCTCGACGAAAGCGACCCCAGCGTCAAGACGCGGCTCGAAACCCGATTCATCGTCCTCGGGGACGACGGCCAATGGTACGGGCTCACCTATCGCTGGCGCGCCGACCAGCTCGACGCGGATCTCCTCACCAACGAGGAGACCGCGACGTATAGCATTGCGCGTTCCGGCGGCGGGACTCGGAACCAGACCTGGTACTTCCCCTCACGGCTCGACTGCTTGCGGTGCCACCGACGAGGGTCCGGAGGTGCGCTCGGGTTGCGAACACACCAGCTCAACGGCGACTTCGCGTATCCCAGCACGGGTCGAACCGACAACCAACTGCGCACTTGGAACGACCTCGCCATGTTCGACCCGCCGGTGAGCGATGCCTCGATCCCCGGGCTGCCGAGGGCACCTGGATACGCAGACGTGACCGCGCCGCTTCAGCAGCGGGCGAGGTCTTGGCTCGATTCGAACTGCTCGTATTGTCACCGTCCGGGCGAGGTCGATGCGGGCTTCGATGCGCGCTTCACCACCCCCTTTGCAAATCAAGGATTTCTGTGGACCGCAGTCCGCGATGACCTCGGCAATCCGGGTACGGTCGTGGTCTATCCGGGCGATCCAATTCTCTCCGCGCTCTGGCAGCGGAGTGCGGCGGTCGGATCCATCGCCATGCCTCCGCTCGCCAAAGCGCTAGCCGAGCAGCCCGCGGTCGATCTGCTCGCCGAATGGATCGAGCGGCTTCCTTCCACCTCGCCGAACACTTCGCCGGTGCTGACGAGCCCAGGCGCGCAGAGCAGCCGCCCCGGAGGTGCGGTGGCGCTTTCGTTGGCGGCCACCGACGGCGACGGGGATGCTCTTTACTTCGATGCTTCGGGCCTCCCGGAGGGCTTGAGCGTGAATCACGACACGGGTGTGATTTCGGGGATCTTCGGCGGTGCGGGTGTCCAGACCGTGACGGCGAGCGCTTCGGACGGCCCTTCGGTGTCCGTCGTCACCTTCACATGGCGAGTTACGACCGATGCCTGCGGAGACGGGACGCTCGACGGGGGCGAGCAGTGTGACGACGGCAACCTCGTAAACGGCGACGGCTGTACGTCGAGTTGTGTTCTCGAAGTCTGTGGCGATGGCGTCGTCAACAATGGCAGTGAAGAAACATGCGAGCCGCCCGGTACGGACCTGTGCAACGACGCCTGCCGTACGAGGGCTCCCGTCTGCGGTGACGGCTTCCGAACGCCGCCGGAGCAGTGCGAGGACGACAACGCTGTCGACGGAGACGGCAGCAATGCAAGCTGCGTGTTGGAGTTTTGCGGGGATGGCGTGGTCAACGACAGCGGCGTGGAAACGTGCGAGCCGCCCGACACGGCGACCTGTCAGGAAGACTGCACAGTACGGCCACCGCTCTGCGGGGATGGTCTTTTGACGCCTCCGGAGGAGTGTGACGACAACAATCTCCTCGGCGGCGATGGTTGCACGTCCGGCTGCATTCTCGAGGTGTGCGGAGATGGTGTGATCAACAACGGTGGCGCCGAAACGTGCGAGCCGCCCGGCACGGCAACCTGCACGGGATCCTGCACCATTCGGCCACCGCTCTGCGGCGACGGATTTCTGACGCCTCCGGAGGAGTGTGACGACAACAATCTCCTCGGCGGCGATGGTTGCACGTCGGGTTGTGTGGTCGAAGTGTGCGGGGATGGAGTCGTCAACGATGGCGGCAGAGAGACCTGCGAGCCGCCTGGGACGGCCCTCTGCGACGATACGTGCCAGGCGCGCACGCCGCTTTGCGGCGACGGGTACCGGACGCCGCCCGAGGCATGCGACGACGGCAACGTCCTCGACGGTGACGGCTGCACAGCGGCCTGCGACCTCGAAGTCTGTGGCGATGGCGTCGTCAACGACGATGGTGCCGAGACTTGTGAGCCTCCGGACACGGCGCTTTGCACCGAGCTTTGCCAGGTACGCACACCGGTCTGCGGTGATGGGTTCCTCACGCCGCCCGAGACGTGCGACGACGACAACTTGCTCGACGGCGACGGTTGCTCGTCGGACTGTTTGATCGAAGTTCCGCCCTTTTGCGGCAACGGCACGGTCGACTCCGGCGAGGGATGCGATGACGGCAACTCGATCGATGGCGACGGTTGTACCTCGGGCTGCGTGGTCGAACGTTGCGGGGACGGCATCGTCAACAATGGCGGCGTAGAAACGTGCGAGCCTCCGGGGACGGCGCTTTGCACGAGCGGCTGTCAGGCGCGCGCACCGCAATGCGGCGACGGATTCCGCACGCCCCCGGAGCAGTGTGAGGACGGCAACACCGTCAGTGGAGACGGCTGCAACGCAAGCTGCATGCTCGAGCGCTGCGGCGATGGAGTGGTCAACGACGCCGGTCGGGAAGACTGCGAACCGCCGGGCACCGCGACTTGCACCGAGATTTGTACGGATCGCAGCCCGAGCTGTGGCGATGGGCTCGTCACACCGCCGGAGCAGTGCGATGATGACAACACGGTCGACGGCGACGGTTGCACGTCGAATTGCGTGTTGGAAGTCTGCGGCGATGGAACCGTCAACAATGGCGGCGCGGAAGACTGCGAGCCGCCTGGGACTGCCAGTTGCTCGAGCAATTGCACGACGCGCGGGCAACTGTGCGGCGACGGGTTCTTGACGGCGCCCGAGCAATGCGACGATGGGAATCTAGTGGGTGGCGATGGCTGCACGTCGAGTTGCGTGCTCGAAGTGTGCGGGGATGGAGTCGTCAACGATGGAGGCAGAGAGACTTGCGAGCCGCCTGGGACCGCCCTCTGCGACGATACGTGCCAGGCGCGCACGCCGCTTTGCGGTGACGGGTACCGAACGCCGCCTGAACAGTGCGAAGACGGCAACTTGCTGGATGGGGACGGCTGTACGTCAGCGTGCGTCCGCGAGATGTGCGGCGATGGAGTCGTCAACGACGGAGGAGCTGAAGATTGCGAGCCACCCGGCACCGCGACGTGCAATGAGGACTGCACTGCAGCCGCCCCGTTTTGCGGCGATGGCGCGCTCGACGAAGACGAGGAGTGTGACGACGGTAACCTCGACGAGGGCGATGGATGCTCCGCGCTGTGTGAAATCGAATCCCTAGTCGAGCCGGATGGAGGCGTTCCCGACGCCGGGGTCATCCCCGACGGCGGCGTTCCCATGCAACCCGATGCCGGGACGGCAGGCCCCCCGCCCGACACGACGAGTGGCGACGTCACCGGAGGCTGCAGCGTGCGGAGAGGAGAGTCGCCCATCGACGGCCTCGCCTTGCTGGCCTTGCTCGGGCTCGTGTTGGTCCGTCGCCGGCGGTCGACGAACCCTCGTAGATCGTACCGATCGGTTGGCGAGCGCAAGCGACGCCTGCGTCGGATCCACCGCTACGATCAGCCGATCCGATCCTACCGCAAGCGGTCGCTTCGGCTAGTGTCGTTTGGCTGGCCTGCTAGGATTTTCACCTTCCCATGGGATCACGAGAGGTCTGGATGCGAAACGCAATCGAGCAAAAGCGCCGCTATGTGCGACCCCGCCATGTGGCTCGCGACGCGTGGCACATCGCTCGTCGATTCTGGTTGATTCCCGATGCCCTGCTTGGCCGATCCGTGTCTCATGCCTTTCGCGAGCGCTTGATGATGGTCATCACGACCGTCAATCGATGCGCAGCGTGCTCCTATGTTCACTCCCGAGCGGCCCTGCTTTCCGGTGTCACGAAAGAAGAGCTGGACACCATCCTCTCCGGCTCGGTCGAGGGCTTCGACGAGTACGAGGCTCAGGCATTGCTTTTCGTTCAATGCTGGGCAGACAACGACGGACGAGCCAGCGAGGAAATGCGCCGCAAGCTCGTAGAA
>DATIUW010000284.1:0-30271 GCA_035466435.1 Polyangiales bacterium
CATCGTAGCCTGGGCCCTTGGGTCGGCATCGTCCCGCATCGGCGACCTCGCCACCGGCAGTGGCCTCCGTCTGCTCCGCGCCGGGGCTCGTGACCGGCTTGGCGTCCTTGGCGCCGCAACCCGCCACCACGAAACCCAACATGAACAGCACGAAGCGTTTCATGGCTGTCCCTCCTCACATCGGAGCGCGTCATCCGCCGGCCCGAGGCTCCGCGCAGGCATCTGCTCGCTGCGGTCCGGCTCGCCGTCGCCATCGTCGTCGTATTGGGTCGAGACGAGCTTCCCGTTTCGGTACGAATCCCATTTCTCGACCCGGCCATCCCGATTCTCGTCGTACTGCGCCTCGGTCAGAAGACCCTGGGAATAGACTTCCCAAACATCGACCTTGCCATCCCGATGCCGATCCCGTTCGGCCCGAGCGACCCATCCCGCATCGCACCAGAGCCAGGTATCAATCATGTTATCGAAGTTGGTGTCGAGCTCTTTGCGGACCAGCCGTCCTGCTTCGTAGAAGGAGAGCTGGTCCATGCGGCCGTCGAAGTCGAAGTCGCTTCGCTCCTGCGCAATCTGCTCACCATCGGACTCGTAGTAACGTTCCACGTCGGGTTTTCCGTCGAAGTTCATGTCTGTCTTGGTGCAATAGCGACGGCCGTTACGGCTGACCTCTTCAATGTCCGCTCTTCCGTCCCCATTGACGTCGGTGGCAGTGCGTTTGTTACCCTGACACTCGGCGGCCGGCGCTTGTGACCCGCGCGGCATCGTACCGGCAACACCCTTCTGGCAGCCAATGATCAGCAGTCCGGCCGCCAGCGCGCAGCGGCCCACCGCATGTGCGTAACTGCTCATGTTTGCGGCCAATCCCGAGTCCCCCCACTACCCTAACCTTTCAAGAATAGGGTCTATTCGGATGCCGAGGCAAGTCCGTGCGGGCTAGATTGACAATATATATGGTGCCATGTAGTTTCATGCCACTTCTGAGGTCTGAATGGCGCGGAAAAAGATTTCCACCACGGTCTACATCACCCCGGAGCAAAACGAGCGCTTGAAGCTACTGCACGAGCGAACGAAGGTTCCGGTTGCCGTTTACATCCGCGAAGGCATCGACCTCGTGTTGGACCGTCACCAAGACGAGCTTCCCGGCCAAATGACGCTGGAAGCGTCGCCTACGAAGAAGGGCTGACGACGGCACGTTGCTGCCGGCGCGGCCCGACGCTAGACAGGTCGCACTTTGGCGCAAGATCTTCAGCACATCCGTAACTTCTGCATCATCGCGCACATCGATCACGGCAAGAGCACCCTCGCCGACCGGATCCTCGACGTGACCGGGGCGATCTCCATCCGTGAGCGCAAGGCGCAGCTCCTCGACCGAATGGAGCTCGAGCAGGAGCGGGGCATCACCATCAAGGCCCAGGGCGTGCGGCTCCACTACAAGGCGGCGAACGGCGAGACGTATCAACTGAACCTCATCGACACGCCTGGACACGTCGACTTCAGCTACGAAGTGTCGAGGTCGCTCGCCGCGTGCGACGGGGCGCTTCTGGTCGTCGATGCCACCCAGGGCGTCGAAGCGCAGACGCTCGCCAACGTCTACCTCGCCGTCGAGAACGATCTGGAGATCATCCCGGTGTTCAACAAAGTCGACCTTCCGAGCGCCGACGTCGATCGGGTGCGCCAGGAGGTCGAGGATGTCATCGGGCTCGACTGTACGAACGTGCTCGCCTGCAGCGCCAAGACTGGCGAAGGCGTGCCCGAGATTCTCGAAGCGGTGGTGGCACGCATACCGCCGCCCACGACGGAAGACATCGGGACGCTCCGCGCGCTCATCTTCGATAGCTGGTACGACAGCTACCGGGGCGCGGTTTGCATGATCCGGGTCAAGGACGGGACCGTGAAAAAGGGCGACAAGGTCCGGCTCATGGCTACTGGGGCCGAATACGAAGTCACCGAGCTCGGTGTCTACACGCCGTTTCAAAAGGAGGTGGACCACCTGGGTCCCGGTGAGGTCGGCTACCTCGCAGCGAGCATGAAGTCACTCGAAGACGCCAAAGTCGGCGACACGATCACCCTCGCCAAGAAGCAGGCACCGAAGCCGCTCGCTGGGTTCAAAGAGGTCAAGCCGATGGTGTTCTGCGGCATCTTCCCGACCGATAGTGATCAGTACACGGAGCTGCGTGACGCGCTCGAGAAGCTCAACTTGAACGACGCGGCATTTCGGTTCGAGCCTGAGACGTCGGATGCGCTCGGCTTCGGTTTCCGATGCGGATTTCTCGGTCTCTTGCACATGGAGATCATCCAGGAACGGCTCGAGCGAGAATATGACATCGGGCTGATCACGACCGCGCCGAGCGTGGTGTACCGGGTGCACACCGAGGAAGAGACACTCGAAATCGGCAACCCGTCACAGATTCCCGATGGGCGGGTCCGGATTGAGGAGCCCTACTTCAAGGTCTCGATTCACGTGCCAGCAGAGTTCATCGGATCGGTGATCAAGCTCTGTCAGGAGCGACGCGGCGAGCAACAAGGCATCCAGTACGCGTCGACCGAAAGAGTCATCGTCACCTACTTGATGCCGCTCGCCGAGGTCCTATTCGACTTCTTCGACAAGCTCAAGAGCGCCACCAAGGGTTACGCGTCGATGGACTACGAGCTCGCGGGGTATCGGGAAAACCCTTTGGTCCGGCTCGACATGTTGATCAACGGGCAAAAGATAGACGCGCTCAGCGCCGTCGTACACAAGGACAAGGCGTATTACCTGGGTCGGGCCCTGGCCGCGAAGCTCAAGAACATCGTTCCGCGGCAGCAATACGAGGTCATCATCCAAGCGGCCATCGGATCCAAGGTCGTCGCCCGGGAGACCGTGCGCGCCCTCCGAAAAGACGTGACGGCCAAATGCTACGGAGGCGACATCTCGAGAAAGCGGAAGCTGTTGGAGAAGCAGAAGGAGGGAAAGAAGCGCATGAAAGCAGTGGGCAGCGTGGAGATTCCCCAGGACGCCTTTCACGCCATCTTGAAGGTCGACAGCTGACGGAAGGACCTCGGCCCGAGCGCGTTCCCAGCGCCTCAGTCGGCGACCAGCGCCGAGGTGTTGGCGATCTGGACTTCGTACTCTTCGATGACCTGAATCGTCTCGGTGCCTTCGGGGGTCTTTACCATGAGATGGTCTTCGACCTGGCCGGATGCCGATGCGTCCGACTCCAGAGCATTGAGGTCCAAGATGATCTGTCCCTCCGCGTGGCCGGTGAGGGATTCCACGGCGACCGAGATGCCCTCATCGGGGAACTCGATGGTCTGTGGACGGGCCATCTGTTGCACGGAGACGTTGAGCATGATCTCGTTCCCTGCCCGATCGACCAAGGTGTACGTGCTGACCTGCTCGATCTCGAAGCCATACGCCGTGATGACCCGGTGTGACTCCCACCTCGCTCCGAGTCCGACCTTCTCCTCGGGAAGCCGTACCCGGGTCAACGTTTCGCGGGTGTTGACGATCATGCGAAGCAGCCTGACGGGAAGGTCGGCGCGTTTGGTCTGATCGTTGAAGGAGGCATCCAGCACCCGGCCACGATCGTCGATTTCGACCCAGCCTCCGATCTTGTCCGCGACGGCGGCGCTGGCGCGGAGCTTTTGAGCCAGTGCCTCGTCGAAGCCGTCGGGCACGATTGCCTCCGATCGAACGACGTCGACCTGGAGCTTCACGCCTCGGTCGGTCGGTTCCGCAGGGCCCGAGACGACGTCGAGTCGAAGACCGGGCAGGACCGACATCGCTGCATCTTTGGTGCTGGACGCGAGGGTCGCGGCCCGAAAGGTGGTGGTCGACGTGGTCGCGGTTCCAATCGGGATGTCGTAACGAAGCTCGGTTCGCGGCCTGTCTCCTTTCTCGATCAGGCGAACGCTGGTGTCGTCGTCCGCCCTCGCGTCTGCGGCCGTGCTCGACTTCTTACAGCCGGCCAGTGCGACCAGCGCGCACACCGCCACGAACCCCAACATGACACGATGTCTCATCATCAGGTCCTCAATCCTCCGGAAAGATCGTCTTCCAATCCCTCTTCATCGAGACTACGACCCAGCCCGAATCGGCCGCTGCCTCGAGGGCCCGGTCCAGCGTCCCGACGCGGCTCGCGCGATCGTACGCGTACTCGCGCTCGGCGTCATCATGATGGAGGATGAGACCCATCCGGGGGCCTCCGCTTCCGAGCGTCGTCCACTGCAGCATCTCGAAATCACCGTCGGAGTTGCCGAACGCCAGAATCGGCCGCCGGCCCACGTGCTCGTGGATGCCGACGGGCTTGCCAGCCCGATCGTTGACGAAGTCGATGGCTTGAAGACGAAAAAGGGATGGCTTCCCACCCTGCACTTCATAGCGAGTCTCGATTGCAGAGCCGACCACGCGCTCCGGGGGAATGCCGTACACTTCTTCGCTGAACACGCGCATGAACTCCACGCTGCCACCCGAGACGATGAAGGTCTTGAACCCCTTGGACTCGAGATAGCGCAAGAGCTCGAGCTGCGGCTGATAGACGAGCTCCGTGTACGGCGTTTCGAGGTCCGGATGTCGAGCATCGCGAATCCACTCCGCGACGATCGTCTCGAACAAGGTGGCGCTCATGCCCGTGTGGGACGCGACGACGACCTCGACCAGCGCCTGGCTTCCCGCCGCAACCAGCGCTTGCCTGTCTCCCTCGAGGACTGCTCGGAACGGCTCCTGCGTCCGCCACTCCGGGTGGACCTGAGCGAGCTCTCTCACGCGGTGCAGCGCAAAAGCCATTTCCGCGTACATCGGCTGTTCGACCCACAGAGTCCCGTCGTGATCGAACGTCGCGATCCGCAGCGACGGCTCGACGAACCCCGGATCGTCCGGATCGGTGACCGTCCGGACGAATTCCATGATTTTGGCCTTGGCGCCGGCGTCCTGCCACGAAGGGAGTGGATCGACGGCGACTTCGGCTTCGGGCCTCGGTTCTTCGGCCTCAGGGGTCTGAGAGCTCGCACAGCTCGACGAGGCGACTATCAGCGCGGCCAGAGCCGCGCGGCGCACGTAGCTTCCGGGCAAGTGCATGGCGCGAACTGTAGGGGTGCGCTTTGCAGCCGTCCAGCACCCGCATCGGGTGCTTAAAAAGGGTCGCCCGGTCGTTTTGGAGGGGGGGAGACACGACCGGGCGGGGGACAACCGACGGACATGTGGGGGGGTTCCGCCGGTGAAGCTTTTTGTTTTTCAAACCGGAGGACGTTTCGTCCTCAACTATCACAATCTAGATACCCGCACCGGGTGCGTCAACGCCAGGTCCCTCCGTGAGACGAGTTTTCCCGTGGATTAGCTCACAGATCTGTTCGAAAGAAGCTGTCGGCCGGTTGCGCCCACGATGGCTCCCGCGAGGTCGGCCACGATGTCGGCGAGCTCGGGCGTGCGGCCGGGAACGAGCGCTTGATGGATCTCGTCGGAAAGACCCCACAAGAGCGAAATGAAGACGGCGAAACCCGCCGTGCGCCAGGCGGATGCCGAAGGCCAAGTCCGGGACGAAGCGCCGGCGCACAACCATCCGAGGATTCCATACTCGATGAAGTGGATCCCTTTGTCGCGGAACGGGACGTGGCGCACGACCGGCACGTGCAATTCGATCGAGGAGACGACGAAGATCAGTGCCATGTACAGAAGGACGAAGCGCCAGGGCCTCAGCCACTGCGGCCATGCGCCGGCAATCAGGTCGTGCCTCCCGCGTCCATGACGGACAGACGTGTCCGCCGGCCTCCTGCACGGCGCCCGCCGGCACCTGCCATGTACCCAGACAAGCTGTGTCGAAACGGCTCGTCGATCGTCACCGACACCAGCTCACCAGTCGGGTCATGTCCCGCGGGCGCAATCAAGTGGACGATTTCGTTGCGCTCGCTGCGGCCTGAGAATCGTCCCGTATCCCCCGGGGACGGGCCCTCGACCAATACTTGGAGCTCCTGGCCGACCAGCGATCGCAAATGGGTCTGCTGCTGGTGCTCCACCAGCGCGAAGAGTCGAGCCAGACGCTCGTCTTTGACCTCCTCCGGCACTTCGTCTCCGAGCTTGAGCGCGGGGGTATAGGGCCGGGGGGAATATTTGAAGCCGAACGCCGCGACGAATCCGACCCGCTGCACGAGCTCGAGCGTCTGCTCGAAATCCTCCTCCGTCTCGCCCGGGAAACCAACGATGAAGTCGGTGGACAGCGTGAGCCCGGGCTTGGCGCTCTTGAGCGCCTCGGTGCGCGCAACATAATCGTCGGCAGTGTATCGGCGGGCCATCCGCCGAAGCACGCGATCGGAGCCGGACTGGACCGGGAGATGGACGTGCGCAGGGAGCAACCCGAGCTCCGCGTGCGCAGCCGTCAACTCGGGTGTGATGTGGCGCGGATGTGGAGAGGTGTAGCGCAGCCGGACGAGGTCCGGCACCTCCTGGGCAATCCGCCGGAGCAGGGCCGCAAACTCGGAGGTGGACGGCGCCGTCTTGGACTCGAGCTTCGAAGACTCGCCCAGAGGCCCGGGCTCGTGCCAAGAGTTGACCGTTTGCCCGAGAAGCGTCACCTCACGCACCCCGCCGGCGACCAGATCGCGTATCTCTCCGACGATTTCGTCGGCCGGCCGGTAGCGCTCGGCGCCGCGCGTATGAGGAACGATACAGAAGGTACAGCGCTCGTCGCAGCCCTTCATCACCGTGACGTACGCGGTTACCTCACGGCGATCGGGATGCGGTCTGGCCCGAAGGAACTTCGGGTCGTCCATGTCGAACACGGTCCGCGCGATTGGGGGCGCGCCGTGCTCCACCTCGCGGATGAGAGCCGGCAGCTCGGAGATGTTGTCCGGCCCGAGCACGATGTCGACGAAGGGCGCTTTGCGGAGCAGCCGCTCCCCCTCCTGCTGGGCCACACATCCCGCGACCGCCACCACGGTCCCACGCCGGCCCTCCTTGAAGGGCCGGAAAGTTCCGAGAAGGCTCATCAGCTTGTGCTCGGCCTTCTCCCGGACGCTGCACGTATTGACCACCAAGAGATCGGCCAATCCGGGCTCCGGGGCTTCTCGATAGCCGCTCGAACGCAGAACCTCCTCGATTCGCCTGGAATCGTGGACGTTCATCTGGCAGCCGAAGGTCTGGACGAAATAGCACTTCATGAGAGGGTCGGCGCTAGCTTTAGCAGCCCGGGGACTCAGTCGCCAAACGGCCGAAATTACGCCGATCGCTGGCGGAGTTGGGGTGCCTCGCGCTACAAGCCCTAGGTAGATGATTCGCCGGCGATGCATCTGCCTGCTGCTCGTTCTGGCGAGTGGCTGCAAGACGATCCCCAAAGATGCATACGGCATCGACCGGATTCGTTTCAGCGGCATGGAAGACTTGGATCCCGAAGCGTTGCGGGCCTGCCTCGCCACCCAGGAACGTGACCGGATCACCATCGCCCTCGGCACCGGCGCGGACCCGGAATGCGGCGTTCCACCGTTCGATGGCAAGCGCGTTTCCTTCGATCTTTGGCGAAAGCTTCGCAAAGGCTGGCCCACCCTGGATTCGGCGGTCTTCGAGCGGGATCTCGAACGGATCGAACGCTGGTATCAGGCGCGCGGCTACTACGACGCTGCGGTCATCAGCACGGAGCTCGACCCGCCCTCCGCCGCGGGCAGCGACCGCATCATTCCCGGACCCAACGGTGAAGCTCCTTGCGAGAGGGAGGACCAAGACGAAGGTTGCACGCTCACCATCGGCATCGAAGTCGAAGAGGGCGAGCCCGTCATCGTGCAGTCGATTCAGGTCACTGGGACCGAGTCTTTGACCAATGAGCGGCGCAAGAGGATCGAGGGTGCCATCGGTCTCGAGATCGGAAAGCGCTTCGACGAAGCGATTTACGAGCGGAGCAAGCGCGAAATTCGCCGCCAGCTCAAGGAAGCGAGCTACGCGTGCGGAAGAGTGGCGGGCCGTGTCGAGATCGATCGCGAAGCGCGGGAAGCATTCGTCGAGCTTCGCGTGGATCCCGGCCCCACCTGCGTCCTAGGCGACATCACCGTCACCGGGAGCGGCGATTTGCCCGCCGACACGATCCTGGACGTCGCCAATCTGCATACCGACCAAACCTACAGCTCGAGCGCTCTGGCCGACGCCCAACGGGCGGTCTACGCGCTGGGTGCCCTGGCCTCCGTAGACGTCACCGCCACGCCGCGCCGAGACGAGGAGCAGCAGTGTACTGGGATCGTCGACGTCGACATCGGCGTGGAGCCAGGACGCGAGATTCGTTGGGGCATCGGTGCGGGCATCCAAAGCGGCACCATCACCACGCTCACCCTGCAGCAGGATACCCGCATCTCGGACGTTCACTTGTTCGGCCTATTCGAGCACCGAAATTTCATAGGCGGGTTCAGGCGCTTGCGCATCGAAGACCGTCCCAAGATCGTCGCGCGGGACCCCTTCTTCCGGTTTGGCAGAGGCTTCCTGTTCGGAAACGAGATCCGGGCCGAATACCGTCGCCCTGCTTTCCTAGAGCCCCGCACGACCGCATCGATTCGCTTCCGTCATGACTGGGGCCCAGACCCCTTCGAGCTCTTTCGCCGTCACGACTTGCAGATCCGCGGCAGCCTTTCCCGTCCCTTCTACGAGGGCCGGCTTCTCTTGGAAGGAGGCCTGAACTACGACACGTACTTGGCCGTCGATACGGACCCCAGGTACCCGAGCAGCTACCAGGTGGTGTTCTTCGACGAGCGCCTCATCGTCGACCTCCGTGACGACTCGCGGAGCCCACGCAAGGGATTCTTCTTTCAGCTCGAGAGCCAGCAGTCACCCGCCGCGCTGAGGCGGTCCTGGCAATACGTGCGCGTCTCGCCCGAGGCTCGCGGCTTCATCCCGATGCCGCTATCTTCGACGCTGGCTGTTCGGTTCGGCATGGGTGCCATGTTCCTCTTTTCGCGTGACCGGGACCGACTGGACCTGATCAGTCAACAGCTCGGTCCGCAGAATTACCGCCTGCGTTCCGGCGGTCCCTCCACGCATCGCGGCTTCTTTGGCGGCTTTCTCGGAGATCCGGGCGACGTCGATTCGCTCAATCGTGAGGGCTTCGACGCGCGTAACGATGGCGGCCTTCGACGTTGGGAGGCCAGCGTCGAATGGCGCTTACCGATCACGCAAGCTTTCGGAACGGCCCTCTTCATGGACTTCGGCGACGTCAACCGCGCACCGGTATGGCGATTTCGGTATATTCATGCTGCGGCGGGATTCGGCTTCCGCTACCAGACGCCGCTCGGCCCGATTCGTCTCGACTTCGGGTTCTTGATCCCGAAATGGCAAATCGTCGGCGAGGACGCGCCGCCCAACGCGTTCAACATCTTCCGCTTCATCCGAGGCGGCGTGCCCGGTGCCATTCATTTCACCATCGGTGAGTCGTTCTGATGCGCTGGCTCTCCCGTCTCGTGAGTTGGTTCCTGGGTTGGCCGCTTCTGGCGCTCGTCTCCCTCGTGACGAGCGTCTTGTTTCACCTCGATACGGACGTCGGCCGGCGGATCGCGCGTGACATGCTGAACGAGTTCGTCTCCGGAGAGATGGCTGGCAGCCTGCATGCCGGTTACATCGTACAGCTCCGCCTCTGGCACACGATCGTGAAGGATACGTTCGTGTATGACCCGGACGGCAACGCGATCATTTACGGAGAGACGGTCCATCTGGGCATCGATCCCATTGCCGGCCTTCGCGGTCGCCTGCGGTTCTACTATGCCAATCTGGTGAACGGCTGGGTCGACCTGGTCGATGACGGGCAAGGAGCGCCCACGTTCCTCGAAGCGTTCGAGGCAGCCGATCAAACGCCCTCCGAGGGTGAGCCTTTCCACGCGATCGTCGACGACGTGGACCTTCGAAACATCGAGGTGAGCGGGGAGCTGCTCGGCCTCGAGGACCTTCGCGTCGTCGACCTCCATGCGAAGGGCAGGATGGAGTTCTACGAGATCACGGACATCGAGATCTGGTCCGCCACCGGACGGCTCGTCCGTCCGTTCCCCTTCGAAGCCGCGATCGACAACATCGTGGGCAGCGTCCACACCGATGAGCGGGGTACGCAGGTGACGGCCGAGGCGAGCCGCGAAGACGAGCATCTCACCGCGGAGCTCGTCTACCGTCCGCAAGCCGACAGCGCGCCCGAGGATCCATACGATCTGGATCTCTTCGTCCGAGTGGAGCCAGTCAGCGCCGAGACTCTCCGAGACGTCGGCTTCGATTGGGCAGAATCGCTCAAAGGCGAGACCTCGGGATGGGTGCGGCTATGGGGCCCGGAGGGTGATTACCGGCTGCGGGCAGACCTCGATACGCCAGGCGGCCGTGTACGCATCAACGGCGACCTGCCGAGTGAGGGCGTCACACGCATCGAAATCGCGACGAAGCAAGCCAAAGTGGGTGAGGTCATCGGGGGTGCTCCGGACATCGAGGTGACCGGCCGGCTCGAGATCAGGAGCGACCCCAAGCAGGAAGACGTGCTGGGGGTCGACATCGAGACCGAAGCCTTCGACTACGAAGACCTTCGCATCCCTGCCTTCGTTGCCAAGACGCGCGTCCGGGAGGACGGCATCGACATTCGCTCTCTGCAGACGAAGTACGCGGGGGGCGACCTCTATCTGGAGGGGCACGTCGAGTACGAGGGCCTCACCGAGCTCCACGCGCGGGGCTCCATTCCCGAGGTGAGCGACGAGCCCAATTTCCAGCGATACGCAGAGGGAATCGAAGGAAGCGCCAAGTTCGACCTCGACATTCGCATGACGATGCGCGGTGACTTCGAAAGCAAAGGCGTGGTGCGATTCGATGATTTCGACTACGGAGCCATCACCGCACGTTCTCTGGTCCTCAGGGGCCGGGTTTGGGGCGATCCCGCCAAGCCCCTTCTCGACCTCGAGCTGGATGGCGCGGCAGTTCGGGTTGCGGGCTACCCGATCGGCAACGGGCAGGCTCTCTTGACCGGCGGCCCGAAACAATACGACGCCACCGGGGAGTTCGAGGCAGACGGAGATCGGCATGCGCGATTTCGAGCGCGCGTCGAAGCCAACGACGACGTCTATCGACTCGACGTCGACACCATCGAGCTCGTGGTGGGCAAACTTTCGTGGAAAGGCCTGGTCAACAACGCGACTCTAGACGTCGAGAAGGGTCTTTCGTTCGATCGCATCCTGATGGGCAAGGGGCCGCAGCGCCTCGAGGCGAAAGGCGAGTGGCTCTTCGATGGGCCCGACGACATCCGCGCCGATCTCCAGAACTTCGACCTGGCCGTGTTGAAGATTCTCTACCCGGAGGAAGCGCCGGACTTCGAGGGAAGCGTGGACCTTCACTTCGAGTTTCGTGGCGACCTCGACAAGAGGCCGACGATAGTCGCCGAAGGGACGCTTACGGATGCCACCCTTTGGGAGATTTCGCCGGTGAACGCCGCATACCTGATCCACTACGATGCCGGGCTGCTCGATGCCGACGCGCAAGTGGACCTCGGTGGGCGCGGCAACTTCACCCTCAGCACGACTGGCTTCGTCGATCCGGTTGCCGGCGGCATAGGACCGTCGCTGCGCGAGGGCATCTACGAGACGACACTGAGCACCCGTGCCATGGATCTGACCCTGTTCGAGCTGGTACTGGAAGAAGACATGCCCGACGTCGAGGGCTACGCCAACGCGAAGCTGGCGTTCTCCGGACCCATCGATGCACCTTCGTTCAAGGGGAACGTCCAGATCCCTGCGCTCACGGTCGAGGAGTGGGGTCCGATCGATCTCGATTCGGAGTTTCGTTACGAGTACGGGGCATTGCTCGCCCAGGTGCGCCTCGGAGACGATGCAGGGCCGCTCTTCGAAACCGAAGGAAGCTCGTTGGTCGACTTGGTGCGTCTCGTGCAGAATCCGGCCGAGGCGATCGAAGCCCTCGAAACATCACCGTGGCGAGTGTCGATGCGTGTGCCGCCCCGGCTCTTGAGCGCGTTTCCGAAAAAGCTGGGTGAGCGCTTCTTCGCCGATGCAAATCGGCTGCAGCTCGCGGGAAGCCTCACGGTTGCAGGCGGTGCTTTCCGAACGCGTGGTGACCTTTACGCTAGTGTCGACTGGCTGTCCGGAGGCTCGGAGGGGCTCTGCGGAAGCGATGCCAATCCGCGCGCGACGATCACTGCGCGTCTGGAAGAGGGAGTCACCAAGTTGACCCTGGATGGCGTGGTCGGAGAGTCGGAAGTCATCGACGTGAGAGCATCGGCCGAGACGCCACTCGACGAGTGGTTGAAAGCCGCGGAGATTCCATCCTGGCCGGTCACCAACATCAGTGCAGACTTCTACGAGGCCCCGACCGAGAACCTGCCTTACGTCTGCCGATACGCGGCTGGGGTGCTGACGGCGCAACTGAGAGCGACCGGCCTCTTCGGCGACGACCCCAAGCTCTCGCTGACGATGCGGTCCGACGACCTCAGGGCGCGCCGCCTGGAGCCTGCCCGCCGAGCGGGGCTCATCTATACGATCGTCGAAACGCCCCCGGCACAGAACCGAATCTCGGCGTCGTACGAGGACGGCATCGGCAAGATGGACCTCGACATGCAGTGGTGGAACGGCGGCTCCACGACGATGTACGCCGAAGTCCCCTTGCAATGGGACAGTGAAAACCCCATTCCCACCTTGGCTGAGCGAGGGGAGATTCGCGGCAAAGCAGACTTCGACCGCATGCCGCTTCAAGCGGCGTTGGCGTGGGTGACCGGAGCCGTCAATGTCGAGGGCATTCTCGAAGGCAGCGTTTCGGCGCAGGGCTCGGCGCAGGACCCGAGCTTCGTCGGAAGCGTCGACCTTTCCGACGGCCGCGTGAATTTGCGGACCATCGGCCAGACGCTCGAGGACGTGAGCGGCCGCGCCATTTTCGACGAAGACGGCATGACCATCACCGACCTGAAGGCGACCGATCAGGGAGGCTCGGCGAAAATCGACGGTCGGCTCGATTTCAAACGGCTCGAGCTCCGCAAGACCGACTTCAAGGTCGAGGCAGAGGATTTTCCTTTGCGTCAGGAGGGAATCGTCATGACCCGAATGACCGGCAACGCTCGTCTCATCGCGAGCTTCGAGGACCAGGAGCTCGACGGCGAGGTCCGTCTGCGCGACCTCGAGCTCGACATTCCGGAGCGGAGCGCCACGCCCATCGAGCTTGCACCCCACCCCGAGATCTTCTTCGTCGGAGAGACGGTCGAGCCCGAGGCGCCCGTGACGCCATATCGAGTGGAGCTCGACGTGGATTCCGAGAATCGAGTCATCATTCGAAGCCGGGATCAAGGCTTTTTCGTCGAGGCCAGCGCCGACTTGCACACGACGGTGGTCGACGACGTGCTGGTCGAAGGCACGGTCACGCTTCACAGGGGCAGCTTTCAGGTATTCGGCAAGCGATTCGAGATTCGTTCCGGCAACATGGTATTCGACGGCGATCCAGACATGGATGCCAAGGTCGATCTGGTGGCCCGCCATTCGCTCCGCGGCAGTAACGACACCGTGACCGTCACGGCTTCGGGTCGGCTCAGCAACCCCAAGATCGAGTTCAGCTCGAGCGTTCCGACGACCAGCGAGGCGCAAGTCATCGCGCTTCTGGTGACCGGCACCACTCGACAACAGCGGGGCGTCAATACGTCGACGGCCCAGGCTTCGCAAGACACCTCGAATTTCCTTTCGGGCGTCGCTGCCGGGCTCTTCTCTGCATCTCTTCAGTCTCAGTTCGGTGGATTGGCGCCCGTCATCGGCATCCAGCAAGGAGAGGCGGTGGCCGATGATGCAGAAACCGACACCGCGGTCCAGGTCGGGTTCAACGTCGACAGCGTCCTCCCCGAGGACGTGCCCATCCGCGGTCTCTACGTCGAAGGCCAGTTCGTGGCTCGACGGAACGAGGGTGGCCCCAATACGACTGCGCAGGCCCAGCGGCCGGGGTTTTTGATCGAGGTGCTCTGGCCGCTAAACTTCGTGACGACAGGTACGTTTGCGCCTCCTTCCAACTGGAGTATCGACGTGACCTGGGAGCCTTGAACCCAGGATGACTCGCAAGCTTTTCGGAACAGATGGCATTCGCGGCCTCGCCAATCGCGGCGAGATGAGCCCCGAAGTCGCCTTTCGCATCGGCGCTGCCATCGCTTATCAGGCGCGACAGCGCATCAAGCACGTCCCACGCATCGTGGTGGGCAAGGACACGCGGCTGTCGGGGTACTTGTTCGAGACTGCGGTCGCCTCGGGCATCTGCGCCCTCGGCGGGGAAGTGCTGCTCACGGGACCGCTGCCAACGCCGGCAATCGCACACTTGACCACGAGCATGCGCGCGGACGCCGGCGTGGTCATCAGTGCCTCGCACAATCCATATCAGGACAACGGAATCAAAATCTTCGGCCCGGACGGCTTCAAGCTCCCGGACGAAATGGAAATGGAAATCGAGGATCTGATCTTCGGATCGGCGCTCGATACCGAACGCCCGACGGGTACGCGCGTGGGACGCGCCGAACGTCAGGATGATGCGCCCGGCCGGTACGTCGCCTTCGTCAAGGCGTCGTTCCCCAACGAGCTCACGCTCGAAGGCGTCAAGATCGTGGTCGATGCCGCCCATGGCGCAGCCTATCGAACCGCACCCTTGGTCTTCTCCGAGCTCGGGGCCGTGACCTACCCGATCGGCGTTCGGCCGAATGGAAAGAACATCAATCACAAAGTCGGCGCGCTGCATCCCGAAGCCTGCGCCCGAGAAGTCCGAAAGCGCCATGCGGACCTGGGCATCGCCCTCGATGGCGACGCCGATCGAATCATCATGATCGATGAGAAGGGTCAGGAGATCGATGGCGACGTGATCATGGCTCTCTGTGCGACTCGGATGCTCCGTGCGAAACGTTTGCGCCAACGCACCTTGGTCGCGACCGTGATGAGCAATCTCGGTCTAGAGCGAGCCATCGAAAACGACGACGGCAAGCTGCTTCGATGCAACGTGGGCGATCGATACGTCGTCGAGGCCATGCGCAGCCGCGGCCTCAACTTCGGAGGCGAACAGTCGGGCCATCTAATCTTCCTCGATCACGCCACGACCGGAGACGGGCTGGTCGCTGCCATGCAGGTCCTCGCCATTCTGTGCAGGGAGCAGCGCCCGCTTTCGGAGCTGGCCGCGCAGGTGATGGAACGGGTGCCGCAAGTCTTGGTGAACGTGTCACTTCCGGACCGCCGGCCTCTCGACGAGCTGCCCAAGACTCGACGCGCCATCGCGATGGTCGAGAAAACGCTCGGCAAGGAAGGCCGGGTCTTGGTCCGATGGAGCGGAACCGAGCCCAAGCTCAGGGTGATGATCGAAGGCCCTCGGTTGGAAAAGATCCAAACCATGGCTGATGACATCGCTGACACGGCCCAAAAGGAGCTCCGGGCAGAGCGCTGAGGCTCACGGCGCTTCGAGGGGCTCGGCGGAAAGTAATACGGTGACCGCAGGGGGGTCGACGTCGAGCACCTCGATGTCGGGCGGCAAGCCGCGAACCTGCACGGGAACCGAGACCGACCCTCTGTTTTCCGGCGGGTCGTTGAGATCTACCGCGGCCCACACCGAGTCCGGATTGAGCGCTTCGACGAGCGTCTCGGGGCCGCGAATCCGCAAGGTGACGCTTCTCGGGCGAATGGCGCGCGGCACTTCGCCCTCTGCATTGACGCGGAGCGAGCGGAGCACCCGTTCGGTCATCTTGGGCTGAATGCGGAGCGTCACCACGACGGTTTGCGTCATGAAGCTGGTGTTGGCGGGCGCACCGACGAGTGGAATCTCCCGCTGCACCACGCCTTCGCCCAAGTCGGAAACGTCGATTTCCATCGACCGGACCGAGCGCATGGAATTGACCACGTCGCGCGGTCCTTCGACCTCCACGGTGTCTGGAAACACCTCGGGCTCGGCTGCCCACTCGAGCCCCCGTGGAAGCTTTCCGTCCAATACGACCTCGACGGGGAGCTCTCGCGTCGCCCGCGGAACCCACTTGAACACCAACGACGGAGGAACCACTCCAACGACAGACACACCCGCCGGCAGGTCGAACATCTCCTTTTCGAAGTAATAGGTCGGTTCGTCCTTGGTCTTGAGCTCCACGTCCACCGGGGGAAGGTTCTCCTGCCGAATCGCGTTCAGTCGCGCCCGGCTTCCTTTGAGCCGGACCCGAATCCTATCCGGGATTTCGGTGACCAAGATCATGTCCTCGGCGTCTGGCGGTGGCTGCACGACCACCCCCACGTACACGTTGCGCTCCATGTCCTCTGCGCCATGAACCAACGAGAACATGATGATCGCCACACCGATGGCGCTTGCCTTGAGCCCGAGATTCGAAGTGAAGAACAAGCGAATCGAGTTCAGTGCGTCGACGAGGCCCCCCACTTACGTTTCCTCCGCCTTTTTGACGGTCATGACGGCATCGGAGGCCTGGGACCGGCTGGGCTCCGGAGGCACCTTGGTGCTTCTTCGCTCCGCCGCCTTTTTCCGACTGGGCTTGGGTGCGTAGAACAACCCGTAGAGCGCATCACGCAAAGAAGCAACGTCCAGGTTCCGAACGATGTTGCCGTCGAAGCACAGCGAGATCGACCCCCGCTCTTCGCTCACGACCACCACGACCGCGTCGGTTTCCTCGGTGATGCCTAGACCGGCCCGGTGGCGCGCGCCGAGCGACGGATCGCCGCCGGCGGAGCCCGCCATCGGCAAGAACACACCCGCTTGCCAGATTCGTCCCTCGCGAATCACCAACGCACCGTCGTGCATGGGGTTCTCGAAGCTCGGCACGAAAATGCTGTGGAGCAGCTCTTTGCTCACCGATGCGTCGATCTCCGTTCCCCGCTCGATGAACTCGTCCAACGCGGCGCTGCGCTCGAACGCAATCAAGGCGCCGATCCGCTTCTGAGCGAGGGTTCCGGCTGCCTTGATCACCTCTTCGATGGTCTGCGTTTCCTTTGCGGTTCGCTGCCCGCGCAAGAGCGGCCGTCTTCCCATCCGTGCGAGCGCACGACGAATGTCGGACTGGAAGATGATCACGACGATGACCGCGAGGTAAGCGAGCACCGAATCGAGGATCGTGGTCACCGTCACCAAGCCGATGCGGCGGGCGAGCAGATAGCCCACGAACACGAGGCACAAGCCGATCGCGACTTGCATCGCGCGAGTGCCGCGCAGGATCACCAACGCCCAGTAAATGAGCACCGCAACCAAGCCGATGTCGAGCAAGTCGTGCAGCACTTCCCAGGGGTTGCGCTGGAAGAAACCGACCAGTCCGTCGCTCAGATTGGTCAATGCCTCGGCGAGCACTTCGATCATGGCGTCGCCTCGACAGACGGCCATAGTGCTTCAGCAACGCGAACGAGCTGCCTCATGACGTGCACATCGTGCACGCGGACAGCATGGACTCGTGCAGCCACACACATTGCAACGGCAGCCGCGGTACCCCCGACCCTGTCGTTGGCAGGAGGCCGGCCTCCGCCCGGATCGGGCGCAAGCTCGGCGATGAAGGATTTCCGCGACGGCCCCACGATTACACGGTATCCCGTCTTTGTGAAAGGCCCAAGAGAACTTAGCAAGTCAGCAGACTGTCTGGCGGTCTTGGCGAAGCCGAGACCGGGGTCGAGCCAGACGGCCGTCTTGGGGACCCCGGCGCGCTCTACCCGACGGGCAGCGGCCAGGAGCTCGTCGAGGACGTCGTGGACCAAATCCTCGTAGTCGGTATTCGGAGGCCGGACCTCGCCACGGCCGCGGTTGTGCATGATCACGTAGTCGGCGCCTGCGGCCGCGGCGACTTCGGCGAGCCTCGGGTTCTCCGCGCACCGCACGTCGTTGACGATCCGCGCGCCCGCCGCGAGGGCCGCAGACGCGACTTCCGGCTTGACCGTATCGATGGACACGCGCGCCCCCACCTTCCCCGCCAAGACCTCGATCACCGGCACGACGCGTGCGATCTCGTCCGCCGCAGGGACTCGGGTAAATCCGGCGCCATAGGTCCGGCCGGCCGGCCGGGAGGACTCGCCTCCCACGTCTAGGACGTCGGCGCCCTCGTCGAGGAGCCGGCGGCCTTGCTCGATGGCCGCATCGGTTTCTAGGTACCTGCCGCCGTCGCTAAAGGAATCGGGCGTCACGTTGAGGACGCCCCATAGCTCGGGCATCGATACCTCCACTATCCTGCGCTCGGAACCTCACGCGGGCGGGGCTGAAAGATCGTGCCCTTGCGCTTTTCTTCGTTTTCGCGGCGCTTTTCCGCGTAGGTCGGCACGCTGACCACCACCGGAGGCGGTAGCT
Source organism: Polyangiales bacterium (assembly GCA_035466435.1). GTDB lineage: Bacteria > Myxococcota_A > Polyangia > Polyangiales > Houyiibacteriaceae > SG8-38. The sequence goes on from DATIUW010000284.1 coordinate 18,236, forward strand.
CCCGGCCGGCCATGATCGCCTCGATCTCCTCGCGACCGAGGGTCTCCCGCTCGAGGAGGGCTTCGGCGATGGCATCGAGCTTCTCACGATGCTGCTCGATGACGACCTTGGCCCGATCGTACTGCGCATTGATGATGCTGCGAACCTCGTCGTCGATTTCCTTGGCCGTCTGCTCTGAGTAGTCCTTGTGATAGGTCTGGCCGAGGAATCCCGTCTCCTCCTTCTCGACGTAGGAGAGCGGACCGAGGCTCGTGCTCATGCCCCACTCGGTGACCATCGACCGTGCGAGCTGGGTCGCCTTCCTGAAGTCGTCCGCCGCGCCGGTCGTGAGCTGGCCGAACACCAGCTCCTCGGCGAGGCGCCCACCCAAGGCCATCGCAATGCGATCGAGGATCCAGTGGGAGCTGTAGCTTTGGCGGTCCTCTTCGGGAAGCGCCATGGTCAAGCCGAGCGCCGGGCCTCGGGGAATGATGGTGACCTTGTGAATGGGATCGTGATGCGGGAGCATCCACGCCACCAGGGTATGACCGGCCTCGTGGTAGGCGGTCGTCTTGCGCTCGTGCTCGCTGATCACCATCGAGCGGCGCTCCGAGCCCATCATGACCTTGTCTTTGGCCATCTCGAAGTCAGCCATGGACACCAGGTCCTTGTCCTGGCGCGCGGCCAAAAGGGCGGCCTCGTTCACCAGGTTCTCCAAGTCCGCTCCCGAAAAACCGGGAGTGCCGCGGGCGATGATGTCGAGCTGCACGTCGTCGCCGAGGGGCACGCGCCGGGTGTGAACCGCCAAAATGCCCTGGCGTCCGTTCAAATCGGGACGTGGCACGATGATGCGCCTGTCGAAGCGACCCGGCCGTAGGATGGCCGGATCGAGCACGTCGGGCCGGTTGGTCGCAGCGATGATGATCACGCCCTCACTGGACTCGAAGCCGTCCATCTCGACCAAGAGCTGGTTGAGTGTCTGCTCCCGTTCGTCGTGACCGCCGCCCAAGCCCGAGCCGCGATGGCGGCCCACGGCGTCGATCTCGTCGATGAAGATGATGCACGGCGCGTGCTTCTTCCCTTGCTCGAACAGGTCGCGCACGCGCGAGGCGCCCACGCCGACGAACATCTCGACGAAATCCGAGCCTGAAATGCTGAAGAAGGGGACCCCGGCCTCACCCGCAATGGCGCGGGCGAGCAGGGTCTTACCGGTCCCCGGCGCTCCCATCAGAAGAACACCCTTTGGGATGCGTCCTCCGAGGCGCTGGAACTTCTTGGGGTCCTTCAAGAATGCGATGATCTCTTCGCAGTCGTCCTTCGCCTCGTCGATGCCCGCAACGTCCTTGAAGGTGACCTTGTTCTGCGACTCGTTCAGCAGCCGGGCGCGCGATTTGCCGAAGCTCATCGCCTTGCCACCGGAAGCCTGAAGTTGGCGCATGAAAAACAGGAGAATGCCGACGAGAAAGATCATCGGCAGCCACGTGACCAGGATGCTGGTCCAAAGCCCGTTCTGGTCTTCCGGCAGGTACTCGACGCTCACGTTGTTGTCGAGGAGTTGCTGGTTCATCCCCTCGCCCATGATGCCGACGGTGACCTTTTCGTTTCGAGTCGCACGCGGACCCTCCGCAACGGAATCGTCCGCAGACTTCAGCCAGTACGTGTACTCGCCGCTGTTCTCTTGAGGTCTTATCTTGACCTTCTTGACCTTCCCCTCGGCGACGTCGGTGACGAACTCGCTGAAGGGAACGCTGCGAGGCTGCTCCTCACGGGCCACGAAGTTGAAGATGACGATACACATCAGGATCACGAGGACCCAGAAGAGCAGTGTTTTTTGGCTTTGTTTCATTCGTTAAGATGGGACGCGGGCGCCGACCACGTCGTCAGTGACGCCTCGTCTCTTTCCTCTTTGTGAGGCCGCCGAGCCCGCTTGGCAACCATCACCCCTCTCGAGGGCTCACGAACGATTGCTGCGCGTTGTTCGATGCTCACGATATTCCAACGAAAGGCCGCCGGCTTCCCGGCGGGCCGCCCACCCTGATCCTAGCAGGACCTCACCCGGACCCGTAACAAGTCGCCCCAACTCGGTCAGATGGATGCGTCCGAGGGTTAAACCGGTTTCCCTCGCGATCCAGCTCCTGAGCCAGCGAATTCGGACGGGAGCCGGCAAGACGATCACCGTAGCGGCTGGCACGAAGCGAGCGCCGGGCGGCGGGAGCGCGGGCGTCTGGGTGTCGAGGTAGGCGTTGATCTCTGCGGCCTCGTCACTGAGCGCGCACAGATGCTCGACGATTCGTGGGTCCTCCGCGGCCAACGAAGGCAGCACCTCGTGGCGGATTCTCACGCGTTCGAAGCTCCGCTGATGGTTCGAAGGATCTTCGACGAACGGGAGCTCACGCTCGAGGACGTACGCATGGACGTCCTGCCGGCGACAGTCGATCAACGGACGAATCACGCCATCGGAGCGCCGGGGTTCGATCGCGCCGAGCCCACGGATTCCAGCTCCGCGAAGAATCCTCGCGAGCACCGTCTCCGCCTGATCCTCTCGCGTATGCCCGACGGCGATGCGGTTGGCAGATTGCGATGCAGCCAGCTCGAAAAGCGCTCGGTACCGTAGCTCGCGGGCTCGTGCTTGTAGGGACGCACCCTTTGCTTCGACCTCGACCCGAGCCGAAACGAAGGGAGCTCCGAGCGAACCGGCAAACGCCCCCACTTGCTCGACCTCGGAAGACGACTCGGGCCGCAGTCCATGATCGATCGATGCGGCGCAGAGCGTGATTCCGAGATCCCTGCGTAGCCTGTGCAGCACGTGCAGCAACGCCGTCGAATCGGGTCCTCCAGAGCATGCGACCAGGACGTGGTCTCCAGGCGACACCAGCGCCCGTTCGCGCACGGACCGGCGTACCGTCGACGTGATCATGCGTGAACGCTAGAACACGCCCGAAGCGAGGGAAAGCCGCAGCTCCGTCCGGTCGCGGAGCCCGCCCATCACGGCGGACTCGGGATCGATTGGCGCCCTGGTGGATACGGAAACGGCCGGCATCCCGACACGCAGGCCCGAGCGCGATCGTCGCAAGAGACCAGGACCCGCCTCCGCGGCCTCGAGGGCCCTACGTTCCTTCTCGCTCGCAACGCGGATTTGCTGCTGAGGCTCCCAGCGCTCCTGCCGCTCCTGACGAACTCCTTTGACGGTGACCAAAATGGCCGGCAGGACGCCCGCCAAACCGACGGCCAACGTGGCTACCGATCCTTTTTCGCGGCCCGGCTTGTCGAGCGCGAAGTAGCCTGCGAGCGCTCCGCCCGCAGCGCCGACGATGGGAAAGACGGTGAGGGACCACACTTCGTTGAGGCCCGCAGCGGAAGGAATGATCAGGCCGAGCTCCGCTCCCACCAGGCCTAGGCCGATGGTGCCCTTGGGCGTCGCGCGCACCGAATCGAATGCCACCTGATCGATCTGTGCATCGGCTTGGCGAACCGGCACGGACGACAGGATCAACCCTGCCAATGCGATCGCATGTCCGATTCGTCGCCAGCTCACGTCCCCCTCCCGGGCTGTATCCCGATACCTTACACGGCGCCGTGAATCGCCGCAACCACGCGATGTTACGGAGGAATCATTTGGCTTGAATTCGCCGTTGCCCCATCCAAGACTCTGCGCGATGCAGGAGCGCGACTATCAATCCCTGCTGGTGCAGCAGGACGGACACATCGTCACACTGACGTTCAACAAGCCCGAGAAGAAAAACCCGCTCAGCCAGGAGCTGGTGAACGAGCTGCTCTGGGCGCTCGACGATGCCGAAGCCGACGCCACGGTGCGGGTCATCGTGCTCACCGGCGCCGGCAACGCGTTCAGCGCCGGCGCGGATCTCAAAGGCATGACCGCAAGCAGGGGAAAGCTCGAAAAGAAGGGTGAGTTCGACGATCTCCTTCTTCGTTTCGATACGCTAAAAAAGCCCATCATCGCGCGCATTCCGGGCTACGTGATGGGCGGTGCCATGGGCATCGTGGCCTGCTGTCACTTCGCAATCGCCTGCGAGAGCGCGGTGCTCGCCACACCGGAGATCAAGCGCGGCTTGTTCCCGATGATGATCATGGCCGTCTTGCGGAGAGTCGTACAGCCGCGTGACCTCTTGCGGTTGATGCTGCTCGGAGAGAAGATTTCGGCGGCCAAGGCCAAGGAGATAGGTTTGCTCACGGAGGTCGTCCCCGACGCTGAGCTCGATACGCGTGTCGGCGAGCTCGCGGGTCAGCTCGCCAAGCAATCGCCCACCGCGATGAGAATGGGTCTGAAGGCGTTCAACGAGCAGCGCAAGATGTCGGTAGAAGAGGCGCTGCCCTTCCTCCGTGACCAGCTCTACGCCTTGCTGGCCAGCGAGGATGCGAAGGAAGGACTGGCGGCGTTCTTCGAGAAGCGCGAACCGCGCTGGACCGGCCGCTAGTCGAGCAACGCCTTCACGAGGAGCTCGACCGAGCGTCCTCCCATCCACTGGTCGGGTTGAAATTCTCCGACCAGACGCAGATTCTCCCGCCCTTCGAGCTCCGCAAACATGCCCGGAGCAAACGCGCGCACGGATTCTCGACCGATCTGGAGCTCGAGCTTTGCGTGCACCTTGCCCTCCCCTACGCCGCTCGCCTCGAGCACGTGGGCGTCGGCCATGAACAAAGGAACCGGATTCCCTTCGCCGAAGGGTCCGAGCCGATGCAGGTCCTCTACCGTCGGCACTCGAAATGCCCCGCCGAGCGCTACGTCGACGTCCATCGCGGAGCTGCCGAATGACCCACCTTCGGTAGCATCGCTGAACGAGGCGCGAAACGAATCGAGAGCCTTCCGAGAGAGGGAAAGACCCGCGGCGGCCCGATGACCGCCCCAGGCGCCGAGGTCGGTTGCGCAGCGAGCCAGGGCTTCGTGCACGTCGAACTCGCCGGCCGTTCGAACGCTTCCGTGTCCGTGGTCACCGTCGAACGCGACGGCCACGGACGGAACACCCAATGCATCGACCAGCCGAGCAGCCACGATACCCACCACGCCCCGGTGCCACGTATCGCCCGCCACGACGACACCTCGGGCGGGCGCCTCGCCATACACTTCGCGAACCTGCGCGAATGCCTCTTCGGTAGCCTGTTGGGTCAGAGTTTTTCGCGCCTCGTTTTGCGTCTCGATCTCCCCAAGCAACGCCGAGGCTGCCTCGGGAGTCTCCGACATGAGGAACCGGCGCGTGAGATCGGCCGAGCCGAGCCGGCCTGGTGCGTTGAGCCTCGGCGCGAATCGAAACGCGACGTCGCGAGCCGTGACCTGTGCCGACTCCGGAAGCTTCGCGGCGCGGCGAAGCGCTCGAAGTGCAGGCCGCGTGCGAGACGAGCCGAGAGCCATCAAGCCGGCGCGCACGAGCTTCCGGTTGTCCCCAGTCAGCGGAGCCAGGTCGGCGATCGTGCCGATGGCGACCAGGTCGAGCCAGGCGCGGAGGTCGAGCTCGGCACCCATTCGTGCGCGAAGCGCCGCGCCGAGAGAAAAGGCCAGCCCCGCGCTACAGAGCCCCTTGTAGGCGAAGTCGCATTCGGGACGATGAGGATTGAGAAACGCAAATGCAGGCAGAGGCTCTTCCGGGACGAGATGGTGGTCGACGACGATGACGTCGATGCCCTTCGCTTTCGCCTCGGCGAGTCGCTCGTGATCGCTCGAGCCGCAGTCACAGGTGATCAACAGTCCCGGCCGCTCCTCGAGACAGCGGCGGAGCGCCTCCGGGCTCAGACCGTAGCCGCCATGAAACCGATCGGCGATCAACGTTCGGACCTCGCCGCCCAGAGCAGCAATGACTTCGCTCAGAATCACAGCTGAAGTCGTTCCATCGACGTCGTAGTCTCCAAAGACGGTGATGCGCTCGCCGGCGCGAATGGATCGAGCAATCCGTTCGGAGGCCACGGCCCGGTCGGCCATACACTCGGGAGAGCTCAGGTCTCGGAGCTTCGCGTCGAGAAAGCTCTCGGCCTCGGTGGCATCGCGGATGCCACGCTGGAGCAGGACTTGAGCCGCGCTCAATCCCAGTCTGCAGGCGTCGGCAAGCATGCCGGCCCCCCGTTCATCGGCGGGCCGAACGCGATACCGATGCACGAGATCAGCTCCGTGCGCGGCTGAACAGCCGCCTGTCCATCAGCTCGGTGATCGGCGCGGCAATGAAGATCGACGAGATCGTTCCGATGAGAATGCCGATACCCAGCGCGAATGCGATGTCTTGAATGACACCGGTGCCCAAGAAGAAGAAGGCCGACACCGACAAGAGGGTCGTGAGCGAGGTGACGATGGTGCGGGACAGCATCTGCGACGTGCTGATGTTGATGAGGTCGCGAAGACTCTTGTCCCGGACTCGGACCATGTTTTCGCGGATTCGATCGAACACCACGATCGTGTCGTTGATCGAATAGCCCATGATCGTGAGCAGAGCCGCGACCGTGGTGAGGTTCACCTCCTTCTGGAGGAGAACGTAGATTCCGAGTGTGATCAGGGCGTCGTGAAGCATCGCGATGACCCCGCCAGGCGCGAACCGAAGGTCGAAGCGGAAGGCCACGTAGAGCATGATGAACGCGATGGCGTAGAGCAGCGATTGAATCGCGGCGTCCCGAAGCTGCTCACCCGCTTTCGGTCCGACCCACTCGACCCGCAGCGCACTCTCCGGAGCTCGATCTCCGAATCGGGTCCGGAGTTGCGCAATCAGCTCGTCAGCGACGCCAACCAAGTGTGCCTCGTACCGAGGGATGCGACTGCCAGCGAGCGCATTGACCGACCGCACGCGAGCGCCTGCGGATTCGAGGGCCTCCCGTAGCTGCTGCTCGTGGATCTCGGTGGATGCTCGAATGGTGATCTTGTCGCCGCCAGGGGAGATCCGCAATTCCTGCAAGACTTCCTCGCCGAGCGCCGCAGTTGCTGCCGCGCGAATCTTCTCGGCCTGCTCCTCGGGAAGAGAAGACACCTCGCTGACCCGGATGATGTACTCGTTGGGCTGGCCCTCGACGCTGATGACGTCGGGGCGTGAATATCCCGCGTCTTCGAGCGCGCTCCGGATTTCCGCAGACGTCGTGTCGCCGGCGAAAGCGAGCTGAAGCTCCGTGCCGCCGGCGAAATCGATCCCGTAGTTGGGGCCCGGATAGAACAACGAAACCAGGCTGAGCGTCGCAAGCAATGCGAGGGCACCGGTCACCGGCGCTCGGTACTTCATGAAATCGATGTAGGTGCCGGGTTTGATGAATTCCATTTCAGCCCACCCGCAATCGCTGTACGCGCAAGCCGCGTACGAGCCAGTCGAAGAACACCTTCGAGCAGAAGGTGCCCGTGAACAGGGACGTCGCAATCCCGATCAGCAGCATGGTGGCGAAGCCCTTGATGGGCCCCGTGCCGAACTGCCACAACACGATGCCCGCAATGGCCGTGGTCAGCTGACTGTCGAACACCGAAGAGTAGGCCCGCGCGTAGCCCTGCTCGACCGCCGACCGCGGCGACTTGCCGAGCCTCAGCTCTTCCCGGATGCGCTCCGTGATGAGCACGTTGGCGTCCACGGCCATACCCACGGTGAGGGCAATGGCGGCCACACCCGGCAGGGTCAAGGTCGCCCCGATGCCAGACATCGTGCCGAGCAACAACAACAAGTTGAGCAACACCATGCCGTCCGCGACCAAACCCGCGACCTCGTAGTAGACGGCCATGAAGAGCAACACGAGGAGGACGCCCCAAAGCGCCGCTGCGGCACCTTTTCGTACCGAGTCCTGGCCGAGCGTGGGCCCGATGAGCTGCTCGTTGGCGGGCCGGAGCGGCGCTGGCAGCGCACCAGCCTGTAGGACGACGACCAGATCTTTTGCTTCTTGGAGCAACTCGTTGCGGTCGAGATAGGCCCCGAGCGTGATGCGTCCACGTGCGCCGATCTGGCCCTGAATCACGGGCGCGGACTCGACACGATCGTCGAGCACGATGGCCATGCGTTTTCCGATGCTCCGCCCCGTGAGATCGGCCATCCGCGATGCGCCGCGCGTGTTCATGGTGAAATCGACCTCGGGGCTACCGCTCTGTGGATCGAATCCGACCGCCGCGTCGTCGAGGTCTTCGCCGGTCACCTCCGCAACGCGGTAGAGATAATAGGTGCGCCAACCCTCGCCACCTCTTTCTGGGTCCGGATCCTGGCGCCCGATGACGAGCTCGTGGTCATCAGGCACCGGAAGCGTCGCGATGTATTGGCGCAGCCGGTCGCTCGCGTCCTCGCCGAAGGCCTCCGCGTAGGTCTGCGAGTCGGCATTCAGATAGATGCCTTCGGGAGGATCCGTAAACAGGCCTCGCGCGTCGGACTCGTCGTCGACGATCTGGAACTGTAGCTGCGCAGTCCGGCTGATGATCGATTTGATGCGTTCGAACGAGCTCTCCTGCGCGCCCGGCACCTCGATGATGATGTCGCCCTCGTTCGGCCGTGCGATGACGGTAGGCTCGAGCACGCCGAGGTTGTCGATGCGGTTCGTGATCGTTCGCTCCGATTGGCGCACGGCCGTCTCGCGCATGTTGCTCAGTTGCTCCTCGCGCATGTGGAGGTCGACCACGAGGTCACCGACGCCGCTCGCGACGCGTAGGTCGCGGAAATAGTCCCGCACCCAGGTTTTCGTGAGCTTGTCGGCATCCTCCTGGTTGGAGAAGGTGAGACGGATCGCGCGGACTGCGCCCCCATCCTTGTCTACGCGCTCGACTTTGCAACGCTGGCGAATCTCTTCGAGCGTGGCTTTGTCGATGTCGTCGACCTCCTCCTCCGGGATGACGCCAATCAAGACGCCGCACTGCCGCTGCACCTGCTCGGCCAGGCGGTCTCTGCGGTCGCGAATGTACTCGTTGACCTCGACTTCGTACATCAGCCGCAACCCGCCCTTGATGTCGAGGCCGGGGTTGATCTGATTTTCGAAGGTCTCTTTTACGATGTCCGGGCAAGGCAACCATCGATCGAGGCTCGGCCACAAAGCCAGGAAACCCAGCACGGCGGCGCCGATGACGATTGCCAAACGAAAGTACCAGCCTCGATCCATGATCCTCGCCTGTGCCGTTCAGCTCTTTTGTTCGGGGGGTTGGTCCGGTCCGGCGATGTGGCTCCGCAGAACCTTGATCCGGGTGCGATCCGCCACCTCGAGTGTCACGTCGCGCTCGTCGAGCGCCGTGATCTCGCCGCGGATGCCCCCGTTGGTCCGTACGATGTCGCCCTTCTTGAGCGCACCGATCATCGCCTCGTGCTGTTTTGCGCGCTTTTGTTGCGGGCGAATCATCAGGAAGTAGAGCACCGCAAACATCAGGAGCAGCAGGCCGATTTGCTCGGTCCCGCCACCGCAGCCCATGGGCCCAGGAGCCGGACCCTCTCCGCCCCCCGCCGGAGCGGCTGGGCCTCCAGTCACCTCGGGCTGGAGCAAAATGTAAAACAACGAATACAGCACGGCGAACCCTCAATGCTCGTAGAGCCCGGATGCACACCGCGTTCCGGGCCCTGTGAGCGCGGCGGGTTCTACTCCATGCCCCCCAACCGGTCAACTCATCGGAATTGCGGATTTATGCTACAACCGCGCGGCCCCCGAACGGCGGGGGTGTTAGGAGCATCACAGTGGACAAAGTGGACAAGATCTGGTTCGACGGGGAGCTCGTTCCGTGGGAGCAGGCGAACGTCCACGTATTGACGCACACGCTCCACTACGGGCTCGGCGTATTCGAGGGCATTCGCTGCTACAAGCTGAACGACGGGCGCAGCGCAATCTTTCGTTTAGAGGAGCACGTTCGCCGGCTTTTCGATTCCGCGCACATCTGCATGCTTCCCATGCCGTACACCCAAGAACAGATCGCGGAAGCTTGCCTCGAGACCGTTCGCGCCAATGGGCTCGACGAGTGTTATGTGCGGCCGATCGCCTTCATGGGTGATGGAGAGATGGGCCTCGGCGCGAAGAATGCAACCCGCGTCGCGGTCATCGCCTGGCGTTGGGGCGCTTACCTCGGAGAAGAGGGATTGCGCAAAGGCGTCCGTGCCAAGGTCAGCTCGTTTCAGCGAGCCGGCGTCAACACGCTGATGTCCAAGGGGAAGATCAACGGCCACTACGTGAACTCGATCCTCGCGAAGCGCGAAGTGCAGATGATCGGCTACGACGAAGCCATCATGCTCGACACGCAGGGGTACGTGTCCGAGGCATCCGGCGAGAACATCTTCGTCGTCCGCGACGGGGAAGTCGCCACTCCGCCAATGGGCGTGTCGATACTGGGCGGCATCACCCGGAGCTCCGTGGTGCGCATCATACGAGACCTCGGGATCACCGTTCACGAGCGGCTCATCTCGCGCGACGAGCTCTACATCGCAGACGAGGTCTTCATGGTGGGCACGGCCGCCGAGGTGACCCCCGTGCGCGAGCTCGACGATCGCACCATCGGCGCGGGCTCACGCGGGCCAATCACCGAAAAGGTGCAAAACGCCTATTTCGACGCCGTCCGCGGAGTGCACGTCCCCGAGGAAAGCTGGCTGTCGATCGTGTGAGAGACTCGCATCGGCGCGGCATTCGCGCTAGAAGTGTTCCCACGGGCCCATAGCTCAATTGGTTAGAGCCCCCGGCTCATAACCGGGTTGTTCCTGGTTCGAGTCCAGGTGGGCCTACCACGCGTGTGGACCGGACGCCTTCGGCGACTTGCTGGTCCCGCCCCACCACCCCCACACTATCGCCTACCCCACCCGTAATCCTCCCTCCGCGCCCTGTGCTTCGCTTGGGCTTGGCGGCGCATGCGCGCCGGGCTTCGCCCTGCGGGCTCGCGGTCGATCGCATTGGATCCAGTCGAGAGATGAAAGGTAACGCCACGAGGACCAAGGCCGGTCTGCCGTGTTTTTCCTCAAGCGCGGTTCTCTTGCGTCATCCGGAAAGGCACGCTAAGGCCCCGGCCAACCGCGTTTGATGACGGAGGGAATCCTTGCGCGAAGAGCTCGTAGCGCTGGCTAGACTTGCTGAAATGGACGATTCGGCGCGCGACATCGACGCCGAGCTGGAGCTGATCCCGAAGCGTATGCAAGAGCTGCGCGCCGGTGTGCAGATGCTGGAGAGCCTGCTCGCCCAGGAACGGCGGCAATTGGCGGAAGCCGAGCAACTCAAGGTGCAGCAAGCGAGCGAGCTCAAGGAGCGAGGCGAAGGATTGCAGCGCGCTCGCAAGAAGGCGGCTCAGGCTTCGAGCATTCGCGAAGCAGATGCAGCAGAGCGCGAAGTCAACGCCAATCGAAGCGCGATTAGAGAGCGCGAGGAAGAGCTGAGCCGTATCGCCGAGGCGATCGAAGCCAAGACCGCGTCGCTTGCCGAGCGTGAGAAAGACTTCGAGGAAGCACGAGGCGTGTTGGCCTCCGAAGAGGAGTCGTCGGCGGCACGAATCGCCGAGCTCGAGGAAGAACGCGGAAAGCTGCTGCACGGCCGCGACGTGCTCGCTGAAAAGGTCTCGAATGAGGTGATCAAGCGATACGAGCGCCTCCGGAAGGGCCTTCCCAACGCCGTGGTCATCATCAGCGACACCACGTGCACCGCCTGTCGCATGGCGCTTCCGCCCCAGCTCACCATCGAGCTGCAACGCGCGGAGGAGCTACATCAGTGTCCCCACTGCCGGCGAATCATCATCCACAAAACGGTCATCGAAGACTAAATCCCCGGAGGACGGGTCGCGACGGGCGTGCTCGCGCTCGGGCGCCCCGTCGCCCCCGCCGCCTGAAGTCCCCATAATACGACTAGGCGACGGCCCGTTCGCTGTGCTGCCCATCCCGACCCGTCCTCCTCCGTAAACGTCAGCGCACCCGGGGCACGGACCACGGACCCCGATCCTCGATCCAGCGTCAGCTTCAGTGACGGCGACAGCGTCAGTGTCAGCGACAGGGCCCGCGACAGCGAACCGGGATCCCCGGAGAAGTCGACGTACGGAGGGATCGGAAAAACGCGACATGGGGTGGAACGGACGTGCACCGGGCCACCTTTGCAAACCGCCCCGTTCCGTGGAACCCCGTGTCGTGTTTTTCCGAGCCCGGTTAGTTGTCCATGAACGAG
>DATIUW010000285.1:0-5799 GCA_035466435.1 Polyangiales bacterium
TCGATGCAGCTTGGAGAAGCAAAGGGGAGGTCGGTCGGCACTGGGCCTCGATCGCCGCCGCGGTGCTGGGATGCCGTGCTCTGCAGTGGTTCGGCTGGCTGATTCCGGGCCAATACGGTCAGTTCCTGTTCTGGAGTGGCACACTTCTGATCTTGATCCTCGTGCTCTTGGTTCTATCCATCGTCGGTCCCCCAGGACGGCTACGCCCATCGCAATGACGTACTCGGCGTTGGGCGCCAGGCCGAAGCGCCCTTATACTCGGGCGCGATGCACACGGTCGTTGCGCCCATGCAGGGCCTCGTAGCTCGGCTCGCCGTTCGTGAAGGCGATGTCGTGAAGAAAGGGCAAGCGCTCGTCATCCTCGAAGCGATGAAGATGGAGCACGTCGTTGCAGCCGACCGTTCGGGGGTCGTTCGATCCATCGCCTTTCAAACGGGGGCGACCGTCTCGAAGGGCGAGCGGCTTCTTCAGCTCGAGCAGACCAAAGCGAAAGACGAAGCAACGGCCCCCGTGGGCGAGCATGATGCTCACGAAAGTCGCGCCGACCTCGAAGCACTTCGTGCTCGCCTCGCTATCGGTCACGACGAGAACCGCCCCGAGGCCATGGCGCGCCGTCGAAAGACCGGTCAACGAACGGCACGGGAAAACCTGGCGGACCTCGTCGATCCCGGCACGTTCGTCGAATACGGCGCGCTCGTCATCGCGGCGCAGCGTCAGCGGCGTTCGGTGCAGGAGCTGATCGCGAAGACTCCGGCCGATGGGCTCGTCGCGGGAATGGGCGACGTGAACGGTGCCTCGTTCCCCGATGCCGAGACTCGCGCCATCGTCATGTCGTACGACTACACCGTGCTCGCCGGCACGCAGGGCGTGATGAATCACTATAAAAAGGACCGGATCTTCGAGCTGGCCGAGTCGCTTCACCTGCCGGTCGTGCTCTTTGCCGAAGGGGGCGGAGGGAGGCCGGGGGACACGGACGGCACCCAGGTCGCGGGGCTCGACTGCCGCGCGTTTCAGTATTTCGCCGAGCTCTCTGGCTTGGTGCCGTTGGTCGGCATTGCATCGGGACGCTGCTTCGCCGGCAACGCGGCTCTTCTCGGGTGCTGCGACGTCGTGATCGCAACCAAGGATTCGAACATCGGGATGGGAGGGCCGGCGATGATCGAGGGTGGCGGCCTGGGCGTTTTCGAGCCCGAGGAGATCGGCCCCTCACACGTTCAATCGCAAAACGGCGTGATCGACGTGCTGGTCGAAAACGACAGGGAAGCGGTGGCCGTCGCCAAAAAGTACCTCTGCTATTTTCAAGGCCGGATGCAAGACTGGACCTGCTCGGACCAACATCAGCTTCGCTTTGCGGTTCCCGAAAACCGGGTGCGCGTCTACGACGTGCGGAAAGTCATCCACATCCTGGCTGACACCGACTCCGTGCTCGAGCTTCGTGCCGGCTTCGGCTCCGCCGCAATCACCGCGCTCGCGCGGGTGGAAGGCCGCCCGATCGGAATCATTGCGAACGACCCTGCGCATCTTGGGGGCGCCATCGACGGAGATGCGGCCGACAAGATGAGCCGCTTCATGCAACTTTGCGATGCGTTCGACGTTCCGCTTCTGTTTCTGTGCGACACGCCCGGTTTCATGGTTGGGCCCGAAGTCGAGGCGACATCGATGGTGCGGCGCGCGGCTCGCATGTTCGTCGTCGGAGCGAGCCTCGATGTTCCATTTTTCACCATCGTTCTGCGCAAGGGGTACGGCCTCGGGGCGCAGTCGATGGCTGGTGGAAGCTTCAAGGCGACCAGCTTCACCGTCGCGTGGCCCACGGGAGAGTTTGGCGGCATGGGGCTCGAGGGCGCGGTCAAGCTCGGCTATCGCAAGGAGCTCGCTGCGATCCAAGATCCCGCACAGCGCGAGCAGGCTTTCGAGAACATGGTCGCCATGGCCTACGACATGGGCAAGGCGACGAACGTGGCAGCGCAGTTCGAGATCGACGCCGTGATCGACCCCGCAGACTCGCGACACTGGATCATGAACATCCTTCGAGCGGTGCCAGAGCCCCCGCGGCGCAGCAAGAAGAAGCGGCCTTGCGTGCAGCCTTGGTAGCCCCTGACGCCCGAGTCAGTCTTGCTCCGCTCAAGCAGGATAGTTGGGGTTCTTCGCCCAGAGCTTGAAGAAGTCGCGCCTCGACCGCGGCCCTCGGTAGACCTGCTTCGGGCGAAGCGGCGAGGGCCTTCGCGCCATGGTGTCTTTGTATTCTCGCCTGGCTCGAGCGAAAGCATCATCAGCCAACTCGCAGCGCTTTGCCTCGACGTCGACGCCGTAGATCCTTGCCGCATTGAGCCCGAGTACCTTCGCCTTGATCTCGTCGGTCAGCATCGGGTAGCCGTGCGTCTCCGCGATGGCTTCGTCCATTTGAAATGCCATGAAGCCCTCCATCAGCGCTTGCGGGCTTCCGCCCCAAATCGCGTCGGTGCCCCACACGATGTTGTTCTCGCCGATGTACTTGAGAAGCTTGCCGAAGATGTGCGTGCCTTGGTCCGGCCTGCTGATCGCCCTGGCACCTGGTCCCCCCAGCTCGGCGACTACGTTGCTCACGTAATCCCGGCCCCGGCCCTCGGCGGAAAGCCCGTTCACCACCACGGAATGGATCAAGCTGTCGATGCCGAGTGGATCGTCGTCAGGACCCCAGGCCTCGGGATCGTAAGGTCCCTCCACCACCTGCGCGGTCGAGCTCGTGTTGAAGTTCAACGCGGAGTGGTAAACCAGAAACGCCACGTCCGGATACCGCGTGGCAACGATCCCGATGTCGCGGGCGCTGCCATATTCCGGATTGAAGGACAGCAAGGGAACTCCCTTATGCACGTTGATGAGGGGTGCGCCGAGCGATCGCGCCTGCTCGATCATGGCTTGGCCGTACTCTCCGTCGAGCCACCATCCTTCGGCGATCAGCGAGCCGCTCAGAAGCCCAGCGAGAATCTGCGACCGGCTCAGATCCTCGATCATGGCATTGGGCAGGGGCCCGAACGGCGTGTAGCATTTCCAGGCTCGGATTCCGAAATCCTCGACTGCGCTTCGCATGCCTCGGAGCGTCTCTTGCACCCATCGGTCCTTGTCTGCGGCGCTCAAATGGGAGGACGGGTTGGGCATCACCGCAGCATGCCCGAGCATCCGCTGCGAACCTGCTGCTTCGTTGATCAAGTCGCGCGTGTCGGCAATCGCTTGCTTGGGAAGGAAGTCTCCACAGATGCCGGAGTCCATCGGATAGCCGATGTTATCCGCTTGCTCGCAGGTGAGCGCCGGAAACGTAGAGAGCACACCGACGTGCAGGTCGCTCTGACGGAAGATGAGGTCTACGAAGTCGTCTCTTCCCAGGCATGGGATGTGAGGACCCGGGTCGTCCGGACAGGACCCGGAAAAAAAATTGTTGAAGGCCGTGGCGTAGGCGACGTTGGTCTCTTGCCACGTTGCATCGTACTCGTTGTCCGCGTCCACGTGATGCGTCTGGACGTCCATCAAGAACATGTTGCTCGGGTCGAGCACCTCGCGTGCGCCGTCCAGGTCGCAAGTCACCTCGCTGAGGCTTCCGTTCTCACAGCCTGACACGAGATTGACGGCCGACAGCGTGGTCGCAAGCCCGGCCGAGGTGGCCAAGAAGGAACGGCGATCCATGCCGAGACGCTTGGCGTTGTCGGCCGCCATCTGGAGCGCTACTTTCTCGATCAAGCGGTCCTTCGCATCGGGAAGGTGGAAGTGCTCGCCGTTCGAACGTACCCCGAAGTTCAAAGGCAACTGCGGCTTGACGTCCGCCCAGTCGAATCGATTGCTCTTCTTGCCGTCACTGCTCATGTCACGCCTCTTGTCGCTCTTCCACGCCGAGCCGGTTGTACTATTCTTCCGGCGATTTGAGCACCCCATAATCCGGAGAATGCGCTTACGCCGCCTTCATCGCAGAAAGCATCGACCACATGAAACACATCGAAAGACACCGAACGCACCGGATCGGATGGCTTCGGGCAGCAGTGCTCGGGGCCAACGATGGAATCGTATCGACGGCCAGCCTCGTGCTCGGGGTTGCGGCAGCGGGCACGAGCTCCGACGACATCTTGATCGCGGGTGTTGCCGGTCTGGTGGCCGGTGCGATGTCGATGGCGGCAGGAGAGTACGTGTCGGTGAGCTCGCAGGCGGATACCGAGCGTGCGGACCTCGCAAGAGAACGGGAGGAGCTCGCTTCGAAACCCGAGCATGAGCATGCAGAGATGACCGCCATCTACATGGAGCGTGGGCTCGATGCGGAGCTCGCGTCCCGGGTGGCGACCCAGCTCATGGCGCACGATGCGCTCAGCGCACACGCGCGTGATGAGCTCGGCATCTTCGATACCGCGACCGCCCGGCCCGTGCAGGCCGCGCTGGCCTCGGCAGGGACGTTTGCACTGGGTGCTGCCCTGCCTCTTCTCGTCACGCTCTTGGCGCCGGTTTCCGCGATGATGTGGGCCGTTTCGGGTAGTGCGCTCTCTTTTCTAGCGCTGCTCGGTGGGCTTGGTGCAATGGCGGGGGGCGCTCCTGTCGTCACAGCCGCGGTGCGGGTGACGTTCTGGGGAGCCTTGGCGATGGCCCTGACCGCCGGGGTGGGAGCTCTATTCGGTGTCAGCGGGTGAAGTAGCTCAGCTCTCGGCGAAGTGATGAGCCGAGCCGCTCTAAAACAGCGGCCGCGTATGAAATGCGACGCCGACGAAGATGTCCCATATTCCGAAGTCGACCGTCTTGCGACTGGTTGCCGCTTCGATCACAGCCGGAAACGCAAACCCGGCGAAGAGATCGATGAGGTGCTTGTCCGGTTTTTGCCAAGTGCCGCCCGCGCGAAAGCCGATGGGGATGGCGATGCCTTTACTGTCCGCCGGCGCGGCAGCGAAGCTCTCGCCCAAGTTCACGAACTGCACACCGGTTTCGCCGCTGATGAACGCACGGTCCGAGAAGTTGTAGTTGACGATGGCTGGAATCCGGATGTCCGCCCGCTTTGCAGAACCAAAGGTTCCACGTACCTCGATGCCGGTATCGACGGAAAGCCGGTCGTTGGGCTTGATGCGAAGTGGCAAGGCGGCTTCGAGTGCGAAGGCGCTATCCACCGGAAGGACGAAGATCAGGTCGGCGGCAACATCGAGCTTCTCGCGCTTCAAGAAGCGGTACCGGCCATAAAGCGGCATGTTTCCGAAACCCGCATCGGGTGCAAAGATGACCGGAATCAGGCCTTCGTATCTCTGCTGCAGCGATGATCCGGTGCGATAGTTGTTGATGCCGAGCTCTAGGTCGTCCGTCACACCGATGGAGGCGCCAAGCGTCATTCCATACACCAGCTCCTCGCCGTCATCCCAGACCGTGAAGATGCCATTCGCGCGAATCATCCCACGCTCCAGGGTCAGTGGCCGCACCGAATAGGTCTTGGGGTATGCCCAATCGCTCTCCCCAGTCGCGGCGACCGCCGGATCGTCCTGCGCGACGGACGCGGAATCGCGGTCCGACTCTGCAGCCGCATCGTCCTGTGCGGTTGCCGTTCGAGGCATTAGCGCGGCGAGTGCTAGCAATGGCGCCGCGCACCTGAATGTGAGTTTGGTCATGTCAACCCCTCCCTGGCCGAGTCCGCTCATTGCTTAGCAGACCGCAACCAGGGAGGCCAAAGCAGAGAGCCTAGATGAACAGGTGCATCTGAAGCACGAAGGAGTTTCCCTTTCGGTTCTCGACGTTTCCGCTCGAGTTGAAGATGGGGCGGTTTCGGTACTCGATGGAGACCTTGGCGTTGTGCTGGTGGACGAACAT
>DATIUW010000286.1:0-3419 GCA_035466435.1 Polyangiales bacterium
GGCCTCGTTCGTCCCCAGGTCTCGGCGAAAGCTCTCGCCCAAGCGCTCGTCCGCAGCGACGAAGATTTCGTCGGGAGTGGGGACTGGCACCAGCCGTGCCTCGACGCCCGCGCCCCGGAGCAGGCCCTTCACTCTGGACTCCGCCCGGGCGGCAGCGAAAACCACGTTGGTGCCTCGCCGTCCAGCGCGGCCCGTCCGACCGCTTCGGTGTGTCAGCACATCGGCATTGTCCGGAAGATCGACTTGGACGACACGGGCGATGTCCTGCACGTCCAGCCCGCGCGCAGCTACATCGGTGGCGACGAGATACTTCACAGCGCCGGTTCGAAACTGTGTGAACGTCGAGGTGCGCTCTCGTTGCGTCATTTCGCCGTTGAGCGCGCGGGCAGGGAGCCCCGCTGCGCAAAGCTCATCTGCAAGTCGCACCGTTTCCGTCCGCGTGCGCACGAACAGCAGGGTCTTGTCCTCGGGGTAACGAAGCAGAACGTTGATCGCGGCGTCGAACCGGTCTGCCGGGCGCACGAGCATCACCAGGTGCTCGATGTCCGTGTTGGCCTCGCCGAGCACGGTACCCTGAACCGAAACCGCGTCTCGCTGAAGCCGGTCTGCCAGACGCACCACCTCGCGCGGAAACGTCGCAGACACCAGGTGGGTCCTACGCGCCTCGCGCGCATATCCGAGGATGCCATCGAGCTCCTCTTCGAAGTTCATGTCGAGCATCTCGTCGGCTTCGTCGAGCGCGATGGTCTGCGTCTCGTCGAGCGTCATGGCTCCGGCCCGCAGATGATCGAGAAGGCGGCCTGGAGTGCCGATGACGACCTGCGGCTGCTTTTCGAGCCCCATGCGCTCCTGCATCACGCTCGTTCCGCCGGTCACGACCAGGACGCGCGCCCGAAGCGGTGCGTAGAGCCAGCCGAGCTCGCGTCCGAGCTGCCCGGCGAGCTCGCGGGTTGGTGCGATGAGCAGAGTCACGGGTGCCGCCACTCGTGATGCGCTCCCCTTTCGGGCGAGCTTGGTCGTGCAGGCCTCGGCAACCGTCGGGGCCAGCAGAAGGCCGAGCGCAACGGTCTTGCCGGAGCCGGTCTGGGAAGAAATTCGAAGGTCGCGCCCGGCGAGCTCCGGCTGAAGGACGGCGTGCTGGATGGCGGTAAACCGCTCGAATCCGGCATCGCGCAATGCGGAGCCGAGGCCGGCAGGCGCCTGCTCGAGGCTGAGAAGTTCAGACATGGAGCCCGCCCTTTAGCACACGGTGACCAATGCACACCCCGACTGGCTCCGATCGGCCTCGTCTCCTCCCTGAAACGACGCTGGGGAATCGAGCGCCGGACGAATCGGCAGCCGAAATGGTACCAAAGCGTCAGCAAAAGGACGGGCTAAGCTGTCGTCTGCATGGATCCGCTCGCACACACCCTGGTAGGAGCCACGTTGGCCGAAAGCGGGCTTCGTAGAACGACTCCGCTCGCGACGGCGACGCTCGTCATCGGTGCCAACCTGCCCGACGTGGATTTCATCGCGACGGCTTGGGGCCGCGACACGATGCTTCACGTCCGGCGCGGCCTCACGCACGGCATCCTCGGGGTGGCTTTGCTGCCTGCCGCTTTGGCCGTCGGAATGATCCTCTTCGATCGCGTTCGAAGGTCACGCAAACCTCACGCTGAGCCCGCTCGATTCCAGACGTTGCTAGCGCTGTCGTACTTGGCGGTGCTCACTCACCCCGCGCTCGACTGGCTCAACAACTACGGTGTTCGGCTTCTGTCGCCTTTCGATGATCGATGGTTTTACGGTGATGCGCTCTTCATCATCGATCCGTGGCTGTGGCTCATGATGGGAGCCGCGGTGGTCTTGGCACGTTCGCGAGCGTGGCTGAGCGGGAGCGCCTGGATCGTGCTCGGCGCCAGCACGACCGCGTTGGTGACCCTGCATCCTTACCCACCCATGGTTGCGAAAGTCGCTTGGATTGCCGGCGTTGCGGGCATCGTGTGGCTGCGCTGGCGGGATGGCCGAGCCTACCGCTTGGCGCGGGCGATGGTCGGAATCTCGGTCGCCTACATCGTGCTCATGATCGTGGGCAGTCGGATCGCCGGGTCGCAAGCAGAAAGTTGGCTGATGACGCGCGGGATGAAGCCGAGTCGAATCATGGCGGGTCCGTTGCCTGCCAATCCTTTCGTGCGGGACGTCATTGCGGTGACGCCCGAGGGATATCGCTTCTACGGGCTCGACTGGTTGCGAGGGGGAGCGCTGACCGAGACGCATCCGCCCTTGGCCGGAGACGAACGCGGACCGGTCGTGCAAGCTGCGCTCGATTCCGAAAAAGTCCGTGGTTTTCGCAAATGGATGAGATTTCCGAGCTACGAAGTCGAAAAGCTGCCGGGGGGATATCGCGTCACGATTCGCGACGTCCGCTATTCTCGCTACGACTCCGGAATCGGTACGGCCGTCGTCGAACTCGACGAGAAACTCGACCCGAGGTGAGGGGTCGAATGGTCATGCGTCGCGGCGCTCCGCTTTCTCGCTAGCGCCCACGACGGGGCTTCTTACCATTGGGCGCCTTTGCCGGTGCGTACCAAATCGGCGAGGTATACGCGCGCTCCTGGGTCGTCATGGTGGAGCCTTCGGGCATGTCGACGCCAAAGCGAAGAGCCTCGTAGGCGGTCCAGCGAGGGGTCGGAATTTCGATTACGCGCGCGTAGTAAAACGCGCGCTGGGCCGGGTCGAAATCCGGGTCGGTCCACACCGCGATCAGCTCGGGATCGCCGATCGTGTTCGTCCAGGTGGCGTTCTCCACATCGACCGTATTGCCCACTGCTGGAAGGTTCCCGTCCGGGCCGGGCTTTCGATCGTCGGACCATGCGACGTCATACACTTTTTCCTGCGCCTTTCCGTTTCCATCCACCCACCCTTTGATGATCTGGATTCGATCCAGGTTGCCTCCGAGCGGGTCCTTGACGGCCGCCACCAAGAAGTTGGGAGACTTACCTGCGGGAGGATGCGCCAAGTCACCCCCCATGGGCACGCCTTTGGTGTAGCCCGTCTTCGCTGGGAGTCTGCTATTCGCGTCCTCGGGAAGGAAGTCCCAGCCACCAAAGAACCGGACGATCATGCGCGAGCCTGTCGTGGCGTAGGTCTCCCGCCGCTTCATCGCGTCCCAAAGCGCTTCGCGGGTGTTCTCGGTGGCCCAGACCGCGGCGTATCCCGAAGCAGCCATTTGCCAGCCGTAGATCTTGCCTTCCGCGCCGCCCAACGTCACGTGGGCAGCGCGTGCGGGCGAGGGCTCCACGCCCGAGTGTTTGCCGAAGAAGTTGTCCTCCTCGACGGCGGGGAGCGACGTATGCGAGTCGGTGCTTCCGAGTTTCCCGTACTTTAACGGATTCACCCGGGTCTTTTCCTCGATTTCAAGACCTCGCTTCAGGCCCGAGCGC
>DATIUW010000287.1:0-6805 GCA_035466435.1 Polyangiales bacterium
CCGTCAAGCCTCCGCCCTATTCGAACGAAGGTTTTTCGTCTCTCCCCACAGTGCTTTACGACCCGAAGGCCTTCATCACACACGCGGCGTGGCTGGGTCAGGCTTTCGCCCATTGCCCAATATTCCTCACTGCTGCCTCCCGTAGGAGTCTGGCCCGTGTTCCAGTGCCAGTGTGGCTGATCATCCTCTCAGACCAGCTACCCGTCTTCGCCTTGGTAAGCCATTACCTCACCAACAAGCTGATGGGACGCAGGCCCATCCCCCGGTGGTAGCTTTCAAGAAGAGGCCACCTTTTACCACTCTCACCGTAGTAAGTGTGGTCTTATGCGGTATTAGCATTCCTTTCGGAGTGTTGTCCCCCGCCGGAGGGTAGGTTACCTACGCGTTCCTCACCCGTGCGCCACTGTACTCATCCCGAAGGACTTTCTCGTTCGACTTGCATGTGTTAGGCCCGCCGCTAACGTTCGCTCTGAGCCAGGATCAAACTCTCCAGTTGAACTGTTGAGCTGGTTTATCCTGCTGAGTTCTGGCGCTCCCGCCAGATGCTCAAGAGCTTCCACGTTTGTTATCGCGTGTTGCTCTCGGATTGCGGCCGCCAATCATCGATTGGGACCGCTTTTTTGAATTGACCCTCGTCGCGCGTTTTGTTGCACGACTCGGGACCCGAGTACGTAACTATTTGATTCCGATTCAGTTTTCAAAGACCGATCAGCGGAATGTCCGCCGAAGGGAAGCGTCAATGTGGGCCCGAAGGAAGTATCCGTCAAGCTGCCGTCGACGCCGGTTTTCCCGCCGAAACCCCCTTGTAGAGCCGTAGCCCCGCAAAGGGACGCCGAAGTTAGCGCGGAACGGAGACCGGTCAAGGAAGAATGCGCGTTTTTTCGGATCTTCCATAAGTGATTGAAACCATTGCTGTCAGGTGCTCTTCCCGCTCCGACGCTGCCGCTCAAAGCTGCTCGGAGAGGTAATTCTTCAGCCCGACCTTCTCGATCAACGAAAGCTGCTGCTCGAGCCAGAGGATGTGGTCGTCCTCGGTGTCACGAAGCAGCTCTTCGAGCATCTCGCGCGTGCCATTGTCACCGTGCTTGCGGCAGAGAGCGATGGCCTCGTTGAGCGTCCGGGCCACCTCGAGCTCGTACTCGAGGTCGTTGGCCAGCATCTCGTTGGGATTGCTTCCGATCTTGAGCGGTGCGCGCGATCCCACGTCGGGCTGCCCCTCGAAGAACAGGATGCGCTTCACGAGCCTATCCGCGTGGCCTCGCTCGTCGTCCGCCTCATGCGAGATGCGCTCGTAAAGCTTGATGAAGCCCCAGTCTTCGAGCATCCGCGCCTGTACGAAGTATTGGTCGATCGCGGTGAGCTCGTTGGTTAGAAGCGCGTTCAGGCAATCGATGATTTCCGCACTCCCCTTCATGGCCGCCTCCCTTCACCAACGATTTACGGTCGATTAAGGGGCTGCGTCAATGCCTCGGTCTGCAAGCTGAACTCCGTCGCCAGGGCGTGCATCAGCTCAGTCCGAAGAACATCGGCGGGCGTGGCCCAGTGGCCTCGAACGGAGCGCCAGCGTTGGGACCCAGGGCTCAGGCAGTCCCGAGGGTTTGGCTCTCATTGCTCAAGAATCGCCACATCGCGGCCCGCGACATGGCCTGGCCGAGACCGGAGAGGAAATCCTCGAAGCCCGATTGGTCGAACCGGAGGGTAGTGGGGCCGATGTGAACGTGGAAGACGCCGCAGTGGCAGCGTTGAACCCAGAGGGCTTCGGAACGGTAGAGCGTGTCGAGCTGATCGTTCATGCCTGATAATGACTTTCATTATCATTCTAGTCAATCCCCAAAATGCTTCCCTTCTGCCGTCGCTGACAGTCGTTGCTGGCGACACTGCCACTGGTGGCGTTAGAGTGCCGCTCGTGCCGGATTCCAAATCATCACTCGAGCTGCTTCCCGGCCTCGCCCGGGCGATGCTCGAATCGACGGAAAAACCTGCAATCGTGCTGTCGAAGGACTATCGCATCCTGGCGGTCAACGAGGCCTATCGGAACCACTACGGGCCGTCGCTCGAGCTCAGGCACGATAGATGCTTTGCCGTCTCGCATGGGTACGAGAGCCCATGCGACGAGAACGGCGAGGAATGTCCGCTGCGGAGCTGTCTCTCGTCGAAGCGAAACGAGCGCGTCATCCACATTCACCATGGGCCGGATGGTCCCGAATACGTCGACGTGGAGCTGCGGCCGCTACTCGACGGGCGCGGAGAAATCGAGGCCTTCGTGGAGCTGATCGCACCCATCCCGCATGCGAGCGCGAAAGCGGGCGGATCGTTCGTCGGTCGATCGAAAGCGTTCTCCCGAATGCTCGAGCTAATTCAGCGCGGTGCCCGAAGCGAGGTCCCGATCTTGTTGCTGGGGGAGTCGGGCACGGGCAAGGAGCTCGCCGCCCGCGCCATTCACGATGCAAGCCCGCGAAGTCGGGGTCCCTTCGTGCCGGTGGAATGCTCGGGCCTCGGAGAGGCGCTCTTCGAGTCGGAGCTGTTCGGCCATGCGCGGGGCTCGTTCACCGGAGCGCATGCGCGAAAGCCGGGGCTGGTCGAAGCCGCAGCCGGAGGAACGCTTTTCCTCGACGAAATCGGCGATGTCCCTCCAGCTCTGCAGGTGAAGCTGCTCCGCGTCCTCGAGTCGGGAATGTTCCGCCCCGTCGGTGACGTCGAAGCTCGTTCTGCCGACTTCCGCCTCGTCTGCGCGACACATCGGGATCTCGACCGCATGGTCGCCGATGGATCGTTTCGCCGCGATCTGTACTTCCGCATCAACACCTTTCCCATCGCCCTGCCCCCATTGCGCGAGCGTCGCGAAGACATTCCGATTTTGTGCGACACCCTGTTGGCCCACAGCGCCAAGCACCTATCGGACTCGGCTTTGCGGCTGCTCCAGGAGCATGATTTCCCAGGCAACATCCGGGAGCTGCGCAACATCGTCGAGCGGGCGGTGCTCCTGACGGACGGAGTCACGATCGAGGTGGAGCACCTGCCCCCGCATCTGCGAGGCGCCGAGCAATCGGAAGCTGCAGAGCTCGCCGCCCCGAAAGAGGGCTGGCCGTGGGGCCGGGACCTGCTGCCGCTCGAGGAAGTCGAGCGGCGCTATCTTCGATGGGTCTATGCCACGCACCGCGGCGAGCGAAAGGCCCTCGCCGACCGCTTGGGCGTGAGCGAGCGCACTCTCTATCGAAAGCTCCGCCAAGCCCTCGAGTCGAACGGCCAGAGCTGACACGACCGGCGGCGATGCCACTGGCGACTGCCAACCATGACAGCTCTCGAGCCTCGGCATTCTGGAAACTGCTCAGGAAATCGTCGCAGAGCAGTGGTCCGACTCTTGCTTAGTGCAGAGCCGCGGAGGCGAGCGGATGGATCCGAAGGTGGACCCCCCGACGGGATCGACAACTCCAGGCGAAACCAGGTCTGACCTCGAAGCGACGTTACGTCGTGTCGAAGCACGGCTAGAACGACTCGAGCAGGCCATCGAACCGATCGTGAAGGCCACGACCGCCGCCCCCGCGTTTACTTCGACAGCGGTAGACGTCATCGACGAGTGGGCCAACCAGCACGGCGACCTCGATGCACGGCTGCGCACGCTGTCCGACGTGGTGGAGCGGCTCACCAGACCCGAAGCGCTCGCACCCCTCTTGGCGTTCGTGGAGCTGACCGAGCAGGCGCAGCCGGCGTTCGCAACCATCACCGACATCGTCGACGAGACGATGGCGCGGGCTGCGGCCGACGGCATGGAGATCGAGCGGCTCGTCGAATCGACCAAGAACGCGATCCTTCGATTGGCGCACCTGGCGACCGCCCGTGAGGTACAAGCGCTCCTCGACTCGGGGATGCTCGACCCGGCGGCGTTGTCGACGCTCGGTCTCACGGCAAGGGCCGTGGCAGATGCCAGCGATCAGCCCGCGCCTCGGGTCGGCATGCTCGCCGCCTTTCGAGCGACACGACAACCTTCGGTGCAGCGCGCGCTCGGGTTCTTGCTGAAGGTTGCCGAGAATCTCGGTGAAAGCCTCGGCTCCGACGAGACGAGGCTCTTGCTGAAGAGCAATGGGGCTCCCGAGCCCGCGAGAAACCCATGAACGAACGACACGACGTGCTCATCGTCGGCGGCGGGACCGCCGGCATCACGGTGGCGGCGCAGCTTCTGCAGCAAGAAGCGGCCCCGAAGCTCACGATCGTCGAGCCATCGACGACCCACGACTACCAACCGCTCTGGACGCTCGTCGGTGGAGGTGTGTTTCCTCGAGAGATGTCTCGACGCCCGATGGCGGACGTGATGCCGCGGGGGGTCACCTGGATTCGAGATCGGGTCGAGACCTTCGATCCGGAAAAGAACCAGGTGCGCACCGAAAGCGGAAAGACCTTGGTGTACAACGAGCTCGTCGTCGCAGCCGGGATACAGCTCGATTGGGGTGCGGTGAAGGGCTTGCCGGAAGCGCTCGGCAAGGGCGGAGTGTGCAGCAACTACGGGTACGACACGGTCCCCTATACCTGGGAGACGATCCAGGCCTTCGAAGGCGGCAATGCGATCTTCACCTTTCCGGCCACGCCGATCAAATGCGCAGGCGCGCCGCAGAAGATCATGTACCTGGCAGAGGAGACGTTCAGGCGCCGCGGCATCCGGGAGCAAGCGAGCGTCATTTATGCCTCGGCCACCGCAGGGATCTTCGGCGTCCCGAAGTATGCCGAGGCTCTGAGCAAGATCGTCGCGGATCGCAACATCGACACCCATTTTTCGAAGAGCTTGATCGAGGTTCGACCCCAAAGCCGAGAAGCCGTTTTCGCAGACGTCAGCGGCGGCGAGGGTCTGGTGCTCCGGTACGACATGCTGCACGTGACACCCCCGCAAAGCGCCCCCGACTTCATCAAGAAGAGCGCGCTGGCCGACGAGGCCGGCTGGGTCGCCGTCGACAAGCACACGCTTCAGCACACCCGGGTTCCAAACGTCTTCTCGCTCGGTGACTGCAGCAGCCTGCCCTGCTCGAAGACGGGCGCCGCGGTGCGAAAGCAGGCGCCGGTGCTCGTCGAGAACCTCACGGCGTTCCGGGCCGAAAGACCGCTCAGCGGGCATTACGACGGCTATGCATCGTGCCCGCTGGTGACGGGATATGGGAAGGTGATTCTCGCCGAGTTCGGTTACGATGGCGTCATCATGGAAACCTTCCCCTTCGATCAGGCCAAGGAGCGCTACAGTATGTATGCGCTCAAAGCGTACGGGCTTCCGAACATGTATTGGCACGGGATGCTTCAAGGGCGCGTTTGACGATTCGAGGACTAGAAATGCAAATCAAAGCCTTCTTCGACGAACCCACCTTCACGCTCACGTATGTGGTGTGGGACGAGCAGACCAAGGACGCCGTCGTGATCGACTCGGTCCTGAACTACGATCCGTTGTCTTCGAGAACGAGCACCGAGTCCCTGGATGAGCTTTCCGCGTTCATTCGGGAAACAGATCTACGACTGCACTACGCGCTCGAGACGCATGCGCACGCCGATCATCTCTCCGGCGCGCAAGCGTTGAAGAAGCGGTTCGATGCGAAGACCGCGATCGGTGACGACATCATCGTCGTGCAGGAGACCTTCAAGGGTGTGTTCGACCTCGGAGAGGGCTTCGCGACGGACGGGAGCCAGTTCGACCGGCTCATCACGCATGGCGAAAGGCTCTCGGCGGGAAGCCTCGAGGTGCGGGCCATTGCGACCCCCGGGCACACGCCGGCCTGCCTCTCCTATCAGATCGGCGATGCGGTCTTCACGGGGGACGCGCTCTTCATGCACGACTACGGCACCGGGAGGTGCGACTTCCCGAAGGGAAGCGCCTCGGACCTCTACGCGTCGATCCAAGACCAACTCTACGCGCTGCCCGACGAGACGCGCGTCTTTCCCGGCCACGACTACATGCCCGAGGGACGAGAGCTTCGGTACGAAACCACCATCGGCAAGTCCAAGGCGAACAATCCTCACCTCAGACCCGAAACCGCCTTGGAGGAGTTCGTGAGCCTTCGCGAGGCCCGCGACCGCCAGCTCGATGCACCGCGGCTCCTCTACCAGAGCGTCCAATTCAACGTGAACGGCGGTCGGTTCTTCCCCCCCGCCTCGAACGGCATTCGCTACTTCAAGATCCCGGTGAACATGAAAACGCCGACGGACGACGCAGGCGAGCCGCTCGACTAGAGCTTGACAAGTCATTGTCGTAATGACAATTTAATTGTCAATGGAGCCCGACACCCTGTTCGATGAAACCAGGCTCCTGTTTCACGCGCTGAAACGGTGGGCCGAAGCGCTGCACCATGGGCTCGGCCTCACGGTGCCCATGCGCGCGGTTCTCGAGCTCGCTCTACGCAAGGGTCCGCGGACGGTGCCGGACATGGCGCGGCTTCGTGGGGTATCCCGTCAGCACGTTCAGCAGCAGGTCGACGTCCTGCTCGAACGCGGGTTGGTCGAGCGGGTGGAAAACCCCGCGCACAAGCGGTCCCCCCGAATCGCCCTCACCGACCAGGGCCGTGCCCTGATTCAAAACATGCGAGCACGCGAGCTCGACGTGCTCGGCCGCATGCAGGCCGGTGTATCCGATCACGCCGCGCGGGAAGCCGCGCACGTCCTTTCCGCATGGCGGGCGGCGCTCAGGAAGGACATCGAAAGCAGAGCCGGATCAAGGTTCCTTGAGGGGGCGAAGGGTTGATCGTACCCTTTTTCCGATGGGCTTGATCTACTACGCGATCCCATTTTTCCTCGGAACCGTCGGCCTCGAGAGCTGGTTGCTCTATCGGCGCCA
>DATIUW010000288.1:0-13886 GCA_035466435.1 Polyangiales bacterium
AAACGGACTGGATTCCCGATCTTTCGTTCGTCGCGGGTGCAACGCTCGATCCGATTGGCGAATCGAGCTACCGCGTCGATTTCCTGCTGCGCTACTACATCGGCCGGTCACCGAACGGACAGTTCTTCACGGAACGAATCCAGAGCCTCGGTCCGGCACTGCAACTGTATTTCTGAATGTTTAGATCTCGCGCGAGCTGCCAAATCGGCAGCTCATCGACTGTGTCGTTCGCGCAAATCTGCTAGCCTCTCTCTCATGTCGAAGAAGCTTCAAACGGTCGTGCTTGCGTTGGTTCTCGCTACGGGAATCGTGGCGACGCCCGTTGCCGCAGAGACGGTCAGCGAGCCGCCATCGGTCACCTATCCAGGCTACCCACAGGCCGAGGATTGCCCGAAGGGCAACCGCGGAGGCGCCATCGCGGGAATCGTCGTGGGGAGCATCTTTTGGACGCTCCTTCCGATGTCGATCCCGGTGCTGGTGACGCAGGGCAAAAAGCTCAAGAAGCATAACAAAGCCATGCGCGAAGGTCGCTGCGGCTATTGATGAAGCCGATTGCGTGGCAGGCAGACCTAGGCCGGTAGCACTGGCACACCGTGCGCTCGATCGTCGGTGAGGATCTCGAAGGCCGCGCGTGATTCCGTCACGAAGGTTTCTGCCGTGCCGTCGCGCTCGAGGGTCAGCTCGCAGCGCGCCACCTTGCAGTTGAGGCAAGTCTTCGACCCGCCAGGTGGGTTGAGGTACGTCAGCCCGACGAATGCCGAGCGCGGCGCTTCGATTCGGCCGTGGACGCGAATGCCCTCACCTTTCGAGTCGAAATCCCATTCGAAGAAGTCGTACGAGCCGTGCGCGCGGAGGGCCTGTCCGAGTGTGTTCAGCGCGATGGTTTCCTTGCCCAGGCGCACCACGACCAGCGTGAACCGCGGCGTCCAGAGGGGTCCGAGCTTCACCCGAGCGGTGGAGCACTCGAGGAACACGTGGGGCGCGCCATCGAACCCCGCTACCTGACCCCAAGCATACGCATCGGTGTGCTTGCTTCCCCAGTTGTGGTTCTGACTGCCCACCCAGCCGTCCACCGACACGGTAGAGCCGTTCACCTCGATCGAACCGGCGTACATGGCGTGGGGCGAGCCGACCAACGCCTTGGCCTTCGGAAACCCCTTTTCGTACAGCGGCTCGTCCAGCAAGAGGAGCGGCTCGTCGGGTGACGAATAGCGGAGGTCCCACGAGATACGCCGGCCTTCACCACTCGCTGCTCCGCGGAGCGACTCGGCGTCTAGCGTTGCCGAGCCGATTCGTGCCTGTAAGCCACGATCGGAAAAGCTACAGTCGGCGATCGGCTTGGTCTCGCGGACGGCCACGATGTGGTCGTGGCTCCGATCGAAGTAGATCGCCCAAAGCTCGCCGATAGCGTCCAAGGGGCGCCCCTTCGGGCTGAACACCGTGTATCGAATCCAAAACGCTCGCGGCTCGGTTGGATGGTTCGCCCGCTGAAAATAGCTCTCGTAGTGGCCTTTCGGGCTTCCGTCGTAGCGGGCTCGGTTCCAGTAGCTTCGGTTTCGCACGGTCGGCCTCGCTGCGTTTTTCGAGGCACAGCATGCCGCAGGTCGCGATGTGATTCAATCGCCGCTCTTGATCGCGCAGATCCGTTGCCTCACCGCGGGTCTTGGCTCCGTCTCGAACCCGTGCTCGTAGGCCACGACCGTGAGCTCGGGCGCGAATGCATCGAGCAACTCGTTCGGCTCTAGGAGAAAATCCGGATTGCTCGGCCGCCCGTATCTTTCGTTGCCCTTTGCAAAGGTCTCGAAGATCAACACGCCACCGGCAGCCAACGAATCGCGCAATACAGGAAAGAGCGGTCGATGCAGGTAATTCGTGACCACGATTCCATCGAACAACCGACTGCCGAAGGGCCAACCACACGCTTCGAGGTCGGCTTCGACGATCTCCACGTTCTCGTCGTCTTCGAGGTCCTCGAGACCAGACACGTCGATATCCACCGCTACCACCCGATGCCCCAAAGCACGCAGATGCCGAGTGTGACGCCCGCGACCGCAGGCCAGATCCAGCACCGTCCCCCTCGAACGAATCAGCGGCGCAAAGCGCTCGACCCACGGAGAAGGCGGGTCAATGGAAATCATCTTCTGCAGCGGGACACGCAGCCCCCTCGCAAGCCCTGCGATTCCAACATGTTGCGACCCATACCGCGACGAACCAAGGAGGGCGAGCAAAACAATCGTAAGCCGATGTCACCGCACGGCCGGTCGCTGTCGGGCCAAGGCGGCCGAAAGACCCGTCGTCCAGACTGAAAAACGATCTGGTAATTGCCGGGCAAATCTGGCACCAAGCTCAATGATTCGTCAATCGGGGGGTGGTGCGATGAAGCGACTGATGATCTACGCGCTCGAGCTGGCAGCGGCAGCAGCCATCGCGGTCTCTCTCTATCCAGGCTGACGCTCATCCCCGCGCCCTCGATCACTGGGTGGAGTCGTCGGCCAACACGACGCCGGGTTTCCTCGATTCGAACCTGGGAAGGTTTTGGGTGTCGATTCGAACCTGGGAAGGTTTTGGGTGGCGCGATCCAAACCTGGGAAGGTATTGGGTGGCGACGAGGACGCGCTCGACGCTGGCGCTGCGCCCATTACGGGGTGGCCAATTGCATGACGTCGATCACCATCCACTGACCTGATTCGGCGGTGGTGTTCAGGCGGTGCTCACGCCCCACGACGGAGATTTCGATCGTGTGCGCGCCGGGCGATAGCTGTGCGCGGACGACCGCTATGCGGGCCGGAAGCGTCGCCCAACTCCGCGTGTCGGGTTTGTCGGCCGCAACCATGCTTGCCTGCGTAATCATCGAGGCCAGCACTCCGACCCCGCTCTTGCCACTTGCTTTGCCCACCGCGACCCCCGTGCCGGCGCCAATGGCCGCGCGCGTGAGCATCCGCGTCACAGCCGCCGCCATGACGCGCCCCTTGCTGGCTGCCCACGCGTCCCGCGCGACGGCCTCCACGTCGGCAATGATGTCCGGGGCGTAGGAAGCTCCGTCGATTCGCACCTGGGGAGAGGGGTACTGCGACGGTTGCGGAGCGACATCTGGGTAGTTGATCCAGGTGACGAGGCCCTGTGCGGCGAGCCGATTGGCTTGCTGAGTGGCGCTCGGAGGCAAGAAGGCAGCCGCGATGGTCAGGGCAAGGCCGATGGGAATGCGCTTGGCCACTAGCGGCGGCACCCGCCCATAGGAGATTACGATCAGCACCTCACTCGACTCGGTCGCGGATAGCGGAACACCACTGCCGTCCTGAGCCTCGTTCGCCGATTCGAGCCGAGGCGTCCGATAGCTGCCGAGCCGTGTGAGCCTTCGAATCGGAGCTGCGAGACTCGGAGCCTCCGTCGCCTGCAAGACTTCGTCGTAGTAGCGGAGTGCTTGATCGAACGCTCCCGCCTTCTCGAAGACGTAGCCGGCGAAGTAGCTCCCTGGTACCCCGGCCCGCTTGACCGCTGCTTGATCGATGCCCTCGGCGGTGAGCAAGTAACTCCGCATCACGGAGAAGCGTCGCGCCTCCACGCGCGCACCCTCGAGGTTCTGAGGCACGAGATAGTTCAGCATGTTCATGGTGTTCAGCATTAGCTTCTCGTAGGGGCGCGCCTTGTAGGGACCGGCACTGTCGCTGAACATGTACCGAACGATTTCGTCCGAGGTCGACCGGGAGAAATCGAGGACCTCCAGAGCCTTGTCTGCGACCTGAAAATCGCGACTCGAAAGCGCGTATTTCTGCACGGATTGAAGGACCATTGCTCGGTCGAGCAGCAAGAGCGCATCGTTCTTTCCGAGGCTGTCCGGCAGCGCCTCCGCGCTACGCACTCCGAGCGCCCGATTGCTCGCACGAAGTGCGGCGTTCAGGTCGGATGCATCGAGAGCCGACCGCGTTGCTCGCGTGCGATCGGAGAAAGTCTTGCAAGCACCCACCATGGGTAGGGCGACGGCCACGACCACGAGTGCCAGCAGGCGCCATGATCGTTCGGCCTTCTGGCGCTTCGGATGCCAGGTCACAAACTAGAGAATGGCCTTGGTGATCGGGGCCTGATTCTGAAACAGGATTTCGCCCGTTTCGACGTCGACCGTCCGAAGGAACAAGTAGTATTGGACCCGCCGTGCACTTGCGGTGCGTTCATCAGTGGAAAAGACTTTGCCTGAAACGATGTATCGAACGCCGATTTGCCGACCCCATGCTGCGATGCGTGCCGGGTCGAATGCACTGCTCTCCTGTTGGTGACGGATCTCTTCGATCAACGCGGGCTGATCTTCGAGACTGATCACGCGAACCGGCGCGAAGTTGATGAGCTGGGATTCGATCTCGGTCATGAGCGCATTGAGCGCGCTGTCGATGTGCTCGCTCGTCTCGTTGCGAAACGGCAACACTCCCACCGTGGGATCCTGCTCCATCTGCCACCGAGCCATCAGTTTGGAGGTCCGCAAGGCCTCCATGCTGATTTCGAGAGCTCTTTCCAGATCTTTGCGATCCAAGCTCGTGCTCATCGCCGCCTGGTCGAGCCCGGGGGTATCCTGGCCGCGGACCGCTCTCGGTCCTGCACAGCCGGCGACGGAAATGAGGCTGCAAGCCAGAAAGAGCATGGCGTGAATGGAGACTGAGTGTGGGGTCATTGCAAGGCCGTCCTCGGCGAGAGATTGCTGGATAGCGTAGCCAGGCCTTCAGCGGGTGCAACGTAGATACACTCGAACCTCGGACTCCGTCGTGTTCCTATGCTAGCGTCTCTCCCGAACTATGTGGAAGTCGTGCTGTCTAGTTCTGGCCGCCCTGGCCGTCGCGCATTCGGCGAAAGCCGATGATGACGCTTCGTTGCCTCCAGGGGCGCGACCCGAGTACGGAAAGATGCCCATGGCCTCGGAGGGAAGGAACCCGAGGCTCGAACGGCGGCTTTCGATTCAAACGAAGCATCGGCAAGATCGCACCTATCGAGGTCCCGCAGGGATCCTGGGCTTCCAGGGCGGCGTGCCCATTTTCGTCGGTTCTGACGTGGACCGCGACGTCGTCAAAGCCGGCGGCAGCTTCCTCGGGTTCGGTGGAATGGACTTCGGGTTCGGCACCTTCGAGCTCGAAGTAGGCTATTCGGGTACGCCTACCCGCCTCACCGTCCCTCGGGACGAGCGCGTGACGGCGCAGCGCGTCCACCTGGGCATAGGAGGACGAGTGCAGATCCCCAACAAATCGGTGTGGGTGCCCTTCCTCGGATTTGGGTTCGCCGCGCAATGGTGGAAGTACGATGCCTTGACGGGCTGCGCTGTGTTGTTCTGTTCGACTGGCGACGGATTCCGCTTTGCCCCGGGCTTGAACGTCCGAGCCGGCACCTCGATCTTGCTCGGCGGTGTAGCCGCCATCGAGATCGGCATACGCTACAACCTGTCTTTCGCAGTCAACGACGTATCCATAGACAACCTGCATTTCATCGAGCCCACGCTTGGATTCCGCTTCTGGCTCTAGGCTGCGCGAGTAAGGGGAGAAGCGCATCCAGGAACCTTCCCCAGGAACCTTCCCAGGTTCGGTGACCAGGGAATGCCGGTAGCCGCATGCTATCAGCCTGCAGGTTGCCAAGCAGGAACCTTCCCAGGTTCGGTGACCAAACACTCTCTATTCTTCTCTGCTTCAGCGCTTTGGAAAGAGTGCGAAACGAAAAGAAGTATGCTGTGCAGCCAATTGGGCGCTCCACTGCATCGGGTGCGGGCGGTGGCGAGCAGTAGTGGAGGCGCTAGGCGGCAATAGGAGCGCGAGCGTAGCGCACGAGCCACCAAGTACCGAGAGGGAACTCTATCCGGTCGCAACCGTCCCGCCATGCCAGATACGCCTCGCGGTATGCATGTCGAAACGCGCGCAGGCGCTTGACTGCCTCGATCCAACGCTCGCGCGTCAGCGCCGAAAACATTGGATTCCGGCCAAATCGGCGCTTTTTGCTTGAGGGGCGATCACGCACCGATGTTTGTTTGACGCGCGCTGGACCGAGATAGCCGCCGGCTCGTTGATGAAGCGTGTTGAGTCGGTGCGTGATGAGGGCCCCAAGCGCTTCATGATACACACCTTGGTCTGCAAACCCCCGTGGCGTAGTCAACCGAAGGGTCGCCTCGTTGGGTGCCGTGTCCTTGAACCACACCGAAGGACGCTTGCCAACGACCTGTCCTCGGCGCAGGGCGGCAACCGTGCTCAAGACGCCTGGCCAATCCTCCGGGCTCCGCACAAGCCCCGCACTGACAGGATTGAGAATCGTGTAGGCGATCTTGTCTAGCACTTCCTTGGTTCCGTCCAGTTCGACCGCGCTCAGCGCAACATTGGGCTCCCACACCACTTCATCCCAGCGGCGAAGACGCTTAACACACATGGCAACCTGGCGATTCATCCAAGCTGCAAACAGAGGCAGCACGCCCTGAGGGTCTGTCAGAACAATGTGATAGTGGTTGCTCATGACGCAAAGCGCATGGACCTCCATTCGGTACTTGGTGGCCGCTCGCGCCAGGCAGTAGATGAAGACGTCGTTCAGCTCTCGGTCGGGGCGGAGCAAGAATCGACGTCCGAGACACCGCCGCGTCACGAAGTAAGTTGCCCCAGGCAATACACGTCGAGGTAGCGTCATACCGCTGGTTTCGGTCAACACGATGCCCGGTTTCCTCAATTCGAACCTGGGAAGGGTTTGGGTCTGTGGTGCACGAACCTGGAAAGGGTCTGAAGGGTCTGTGAAGCCGGTTTTCGAAGGCATGGGCCTCGACCTCCACGAGAGCGAGGGGGCAAGCGCCCTTCGGGGCAAAGGTATGCCATCCGCGCAATGACCCGAGCCGATTCACGCCAAGATGCGGATCACATGGTCTGCAAAGGCGTCTACGTCTTCCTCGGTCGTGTCGAACGAGGTCATCCATCGAACGACGGGGACTTCCTCGTCCCACACGTGGAAGAATGCACGCTCCTTCATCGCGCCGATTCGGTCGAGGGGGACGCGCGCAAACACCGCGTTGGTCTCCACGGGGGCGACGATCTCGACGTTGGACACGTGCTCGAGGGCATTCTCCAGACGGCGCGCCATGGCGTTCGCATGCGCGGCGTTGCGACGCCATAGCTGGTTGGTCAACAGCGCCTCGAGTTGGACCGCGATGAAACGCATCTTGGACGCAAGCTGCATGCTCTGTTTGTGGACGAAAGGAGCATCGGCGAAGAGTGCCCGATCGAAGAACACGATCGCCTCGCCTCCAAGAATCCCATTTTTGGTTCCGCCAAAGCTCAGCAGGTCGACTCCGACATCCGTCGTGATTTCGCGGAGTGCGCATTCGAGGAAGGCCGCCGCATTGGATATCCGAGCACCGTCCATGTGCAGCAACATCCCTTTCGCATGTGCAAAGTCGGAGATCTCACGGATCTCCTCGGGAGCATAGACCACCCCTAACTCGGTGGCCTGGCTGATGGAAACCACGCGAGGCTGGGCATGGTGCACTCCCTGTGTTCTCCTGAGTCGCGCCTCGAGCGCAGAAATCGTCACCTTACCGTGATACGACGTGACTGGAACCAGCTTGCTGCCGAGAAACCGCTCCGGAGCGGCTCCTTCATCGAGCCACAGGTGAGCGCTCTGTGCGCAGAGCACGGACTCAAACGGTCGAAGTACCGATCCGAGGGCCGCTACGTTGGCGCCCGTGCCTCCGAAGGCGAACAGCACTTCCACCTCGGGACCGAGCTCTTCGCGGAATCGTGCGATCGCCGATTCCGTGTAGGGATCGGCACCATAGGCGAGCGCATGACCGACGTTGGCGCGAGCGATCGCCTCCAAAACCTCGGGATGCACGCCCGAAGCGTTGTCACTCGCGAAAAAGCGGACACTCATGCCACACTCACCTTTATCGAACCACCAGCTCGCGCGGCGCATGGGTCAGGAACTCGGCTCCTTTTTCGGTGACCACGACCGTGTCCGACAAAAACGAATCGCCTCGCCCCGTTCGTAGGAGCCAGGACATCAGGTGAAAGACCATGCCCGGGCGAATCTCCATCGGAGAGCCGCGGCGCAAACCGCGCGGAACGCCAGACCCCGACCAACTCGGGGGGAAGCCAATGCCGACGATGTAGCCACAGTGGTGCCGCGCATAGTGTGGTAGCTTGGCTCGCTTCACGCGGTCCTCCCAAACCTGGTACACCGAATCGGCGGTGACGCCTGGCTTGAGCGCTTCGGCTGCGGCGTAGAGTGCTTCGAGCGCGACGGCGTGAATGTCTTTCGCCTTCGAACGAGACCCGCCGATGTGAACCAGACGACCGACCGGAGCGTGGTATCGCCAATGGCATCCGGCCATCTCGAGGAAAAGCAGATCGCGCTTTTGTAGACGGTATCGGTCCCAGGTTCCGTGCTCGTGCGCGATCGTTCGAGTCGAGCGCACCAACGGCACGAAAGCCGGATAGGTGCCCCCGCGCTGGAACATGACTTGATAAATGCCCGCCATGACGTCGCTCTTCGAAACCCCGGGGCCTGCCATGGCCGTTGCGGTCATGACCATCGCGTCCGAAATGGCTGCCGCTTCGCGCGTACATTCGAGCTCACTCGGGGACTGCACGATTCGGCAATCGTTCACGAGGTCGCGCGCATCGAGCCAAGTAACGTCCGATAGACGGGACACGAAACCTTGTGCAACGCGATAAGGAAGAAACGAGCTGTTCTGCTCGAACGCGATGCGCGCCGAAGTGAGCTTGAGGTCGCTGATCGCCTCGCAGGTCACCTCCATCGGCGCATCGTAGTCGAGCGCCTCGTCTTCGGTCGTGCGGATCGAGACGCCCAAGCTCATCGACCATGGATTGAGACCGGTGCCCTCCTCTGCTGGCGGCAGCTCCTGCTCAGTCTCGGGCACCGCCATGGTGAGATCGGCCGCTCGGTTCCGTGCTTTCGGGAGCGGCTCGATGCCATCGGAGTACGTGTAGTGGAGAACCTTCGGTACCATGTCCTGCACGATGGCTCGCTCCATCTTCCTCGTAATCAGAACCGGTTCCCGCTCTAGGGGTAAAATCAGGGACGTATAGGCGAAGTAGCCCTGGTGATTGAGGCCGGTCAGGTAGTAGACGTTTTCCGGGTTGGTGATGATGCACGCGTCGATCTCGCGATCGGCCATGGCCGCTCGCACCCGCTCAATGCGGCTCTGGAACTCGGTCTCGGAGAAATAGCGCAACGTCATCACTGCCCCTTCAGAATGGTCACGGTCTTGGTTTCGGTGTAGGCATCGAAAGCCTGCTCGCCGAGCTCGCGGCCCGTGCCGGACATCTTGTAGCCACCGAACGGCGCGGCTGGATCCACGATGTTGTAGCAGTTGACCCAAACCGTTCCAGCCTTGACGCGCTCGGCGACCGCATGCGCTTTGCCAATATCACGAGTCCATACGGCCGCCGCGAGCCCATACGGAGTATCGTTGGCGCGCTCGATGACCTCGTCGACGTCCTTGAATCGCAGCACGCTCACGACGGGTCCAAAGATCTCTTCGGCGGCGATCGACATCGAATCTTCGACCCCGGCGAACACCGTCGGACGAACGAAGTAACCTCGTTCGAACTCCCGCTCACCGCCGGAGACGCACTCTGCTCCCTCGTTCCGGCCGGCAGCGACGTAACGCATGGTCTTGTCGAACTGCGCTTGGTCGATGAGCGCGCCGTGCTCGGTATTTTCGTCGAGCGGGTCTCCCAGACGCGCTCTTTTTGCCCGTGCGGCGAGCTTGTCGACGAAGGTGTCGTAGACGTCTTCTTGTACGAAGGCGCGGCTTCCAGCGCAGCAATTCTGACCTTGGTTCAGAAAAATGGCACCGTATGCGCCCTCGACGGCGTCATCGAGGTCCGAGTCGGCAAAGATGACGTTCGGGCTCTTGCCACCGAGCTCGAACGTCGCCCGCTTCATCGTGTCGGCGATCCGTCTTCTTATCGTCTGCGCTGTGGTGTGCTCGCCCGTGAACGCGATCTTGTCGACCCCGGGGTGCTCTACAATCGCCCCACCGGCAGTAGGACCGAACCCGGGAAGCACGTTGAGCACGCCCGGAGGCAGCCCTGCTTCCATCGCGAGCTCCGCCATCCGCAAGGCCGTCAGCGGCGTCTGCTCGGCAGGCTTGAGCACCGAGGTACACCCAGCAGCAAGCGCGGGACCCACTTTCCAGGCCGCCATCGACATGGGGAAGTTCCATGGAATGATCTGACCACATACGCCCACGGGCTCCCGCCTCGTGTACGTAAAAAAGTCGCTCGACGCCGGGATCGTCTTGCCGTGAAGCTTGTCGGCCCAGCCGCCGAAGTAACGGAGCACGGCAGCCGTGCCGGGAACGTCATAGCTGAGGCTTTCCTGAATCGCCTTGCCGCAGTCGAGCGATTCGAGCCGCGCCAGCTCTTCGAGCTGGCTTTCGATGAGATCAGCCCAGCGGAGCAGGATCTTACCCCGCTCGCGGGGATCCATGCGAGCCCAAGGGCCCTCTTCCAAAGCCTTGCGCGCAGCACGGACCGCGAGGTCCACGTCCGCCGCATCGGCTTCCGCAACCTCTGCGATCAGCTCTTCGGTTGCGGGGCTGATCGTCTGGAAGGTCTTGCCGCTCACCGAGTCGCGAAATTCGCCGTTGATCAGCAATCTCGTCGGGCCGATCTTGACTTCGTTCTTGTGCGACTTGGGCGGCGATGCGGCTTCGTTCATCTATTGGGTCTAATCGCTTCAAGCGACCTCGCAAGAGCGAAACCAAGCGGATGACTGCGTCTCACACATGGCCGTGCTAGAGGAAGTCGAGAGAAACCCCTAGAGAAAAGGGCACTTTCCATGCTTAATTTGCCGCTGCGTTGGAGCATTGCCGGGCTTTTGATTTCGATCTGGTCCTGCGGTGGGTCTTCTGGCTCGAGCGCCGAACGGTGGCTGGAGGACATGTCGGCTCCATTGCCTGCACGGTTGTCGGAAGTCGGCATCTACCAAGACGTTTCCACGCGTACCGCGTATGACGACATGATCAGCTACGCGCCGAGCCACGCGCTCTATAGCGATGGCCTAGAAAAGGAACGTCACTTGTATCTGCGCCCGGACACCACGATCAATGCGGGTGGATCCGCTTGGACCTTCCCGATCGGCACGGTTTTGGTGAAGACGTTCGTCGATGGCGATGCTCCCGTAGAGACGCGGCTCATCTTTCGCACCGAGGCGGGCTGGGACTACACGATCTACCGATGGCTTTCCGATGCGAGTGACGCGGAGCGGCTCGAAGGAAACTGGGCGGAGGTGTCAGTGACGCTGACCGGTGGGCGTCCGCACACGTTGCCCTCGCGTCTCGATTGCCGAACCTGCCACGAAACCCACGAGGAGGTCGCAGGCGTCCCGGTACTCGGAATCGGTAGCTCGCAGACCGGCGCCGATCTCGTCGAGGCTGGCGTTTTCTCAGGCGCTCCCGATCTCGAGCCCGTGCAAGGACGCACCCTGGAGGAAACCGCTGCCCTGGGCTATTTCGTGGGCAACTGTACGAGTTGCCACAACGGCGGGGATGCGATCAACTCGGCATTCAGCCTCTATCCGGACGTGGCTGCGGCCAACACGATCGGAGAACCGACCGACTCCGAGACCGGCGAGGGCATTCGCGTCGTGCCCGGCAGCCCCGAGCAAAGCGTTCTCTACATCTCCGTCGTCGAGGCCCCCAAGCCCGAGTATCCGGGTCCCTTCAAGGTCATGCCCCCACTCGGAGTCGACATCGCCGACGAACGAGCCGAGCTGATTCTTCGCAACTGGATCGAGAGCTTATGAAAAGGCTGCTTTTCCTACTGGTTGCATCGTGCATCGCGTGCGGGAGCGATCCGGAGCCCCTGGAGATCCCGCAAGGAGCACTGCAGGTACGCTTCGAGCAGGTTCCCTACGACACGACGCTCGAGTACGTGACCGACCTCGCCTTCCTTCCGGACGGCTCCGGCGAGCTTTTCTCCATCGATCTGTTTGGCCGCTTCGAGCATGCGCGGCTCGATTCCGATGGCGCCGTCGTGTTGATGTCGGGGCGGTTCGAAGACGTCTACACCGAGTTCGATGCGGGACAGCTCGGGCTGGCCCTCGACCCGGGTTTTGCCGACAACGGTCTCTTTTACATTGCCACGAACCTTGCTCCCAATCACGTGCAGATCAGGCGCTATACGTTGCACCGTGCGAGCTTCGCACAGACGAGCGCCAGCGAGGTCGTAATCGTCGACCTTCGCGTTTCTTCGTCGCCAAGGTGGCACAACATCAGCTCTCTCGGCTTCGACGAGGAGGGCGTGATGTGGGCGCTGGTTGGCGACAAGGGATTGTTCGACCCCGCCCAAGATCCGACCAGCCTGCTCGGCTCGCTCATTCGAATCATCCCATCGACGGTCGAAGGCGTCGGCGGATACACCGTTCCAGAGGGCGCACCGAGCTATTCGGCAGAAGCCGACCCCGCGGTGTACGCGATTGGGATCCGCTCGCCGTGGAAGGGCCGTTACCACGAAGGGCGCTGGTACTTCGGCGACGTGGGCCTCGACACCATCGAAGAGGTCAACATCATCGAGCGCGCAGGGCAGAACCTGGCCTGGCCCGTCGTGGAAGGGTTTTGTGCGGAGGACCTACTGGGCACCGAGCCCGATTGCGCCCTCTATACCGACCCGGTGATCGCGTACGGCCGCAGCAGCAGCGAAACGTTCGTACGTGACGATCTCAGTGCGACCCCGACCAACAAGCGCTCGGTGTACGTCGGCTGGATCTACCAGCCGCGCGAAAGCGATCCCTATGATGGGCTCTGGAACGACGTGATGGTGTTCGGTGACGCCTACGTCGGCTTCATGCGCGCGGCTCCCATCGCTGATCCCTCAGCGAGCTGGCACCTCGGACACCTCAATTTCCCCACGGCGTGGGGGCAGGCCCCCGACGGCTTCGTCTATCTCACAGCCTACCCGGGCGAGCCACCGGACGAAGCGGGAGACAACGAGCCTCCGTCGCCTCTCTACAGGGTCGAGCTCGCCGAGCCGGCGGACCGCTGACGAGCAGGACCGTGTGTCGCAGCCCGATGCATC
Organism: Polyangiales bacterium; assembly: GCA_035466435.1. GTDB lineage: Bacteria > Myxococcota_A > Polyangia > Polyangiales > Houyiibacteriaceae > SG8-38. The sequence continues at coordinate 13,047 of DATIUW010000288.1, forward strand.
GTGGAAGGGCGGAGTCCTCTGCGAGTGCGCTCAGGGCAGCAGTCTAGCCATGACCGCGAAACGATCGCCGAAGATCGCATCGCCTACACGAGAGCTGCCAACGACGACGATGCGGCCCTGGTCGTCGATCGCCACGGCGCGACCCCTGTCATCACCGCCGAAGTCCAGGTAGACGATCCCATCGGTGCCAAAGCCCCGGTCGATCTCGCCGTCCGGCCGAATGCGCACCACGACGAGGTCGTCATCGTCCCCGCGGTCGCGCGTCGCACCGACGAGCACGACACGGCCGTCCGATTGAACGGCGGAGTCGGCCCCGCCCAAGCTCTCCCCGAAGTCGTAGGTCCGAGAAGAGCCGGTGCCGCCGAAACAGGGATCGGATATGAGCGATCCGGAATCGTCACCGGGCCGGAAGCGAGCGGCCCAAAGGTCGCTGGGTTCCCCGATGAGGCTGAGCGTGTCCCCACCGATGACATACAGGCCGCCGACGACCTCCTGGAAACCGCCTGCTCTCCCTTGCGGACCCATGCCCACGTAGATCGGCCCCTCGCTTCCATCGGCGTTGATCACGCGGATCGAGTTGCCGGAAGTCGTGAGCCAGTCTGCGGTCGCGCGGCGTAGCACGCGTGCGCCCGGGCTGACCGGGGTCACGATCCCATCGTCGCCAAAGCTCGGGTCCGGGGAGCCGTCTTCCAAGAACTGATAGATGCTCTGCGGAAAGCCCGGCTCGACCACGAAGACACGTCCATCTGGGAGCGTTGCGACCTGCCCGCCTCCGGCGACTTGCTGACGGAGGTCGAGCACGACGCCATCCTCGCCGAACGAGGGGTCGAGAGCGCCGTC
>DATIUW010000289.1:0-5111 GCA_035466435.1 Polyangiales bacterium
ATCCACGAAGACGAGCAGCTCGGGTCGGAAACCTTGCTGCAGGGCCTTCTCGAAACCGCCCTCGGCAACGCCATCGAGGGAGCGCTCGGCGGTGGCGGCCTCGGCACGGTGCCCCTTCCGCAGATCGACTTGAGCAGCGGCTTGGGTCTACCGCCGGGAACCGCGGTGATCGAAATCATGCCGCAAAGCGTGGGGCGGACAGACGGAGTGACGGTGATCGGCGCTTCCCTTTAGCGCTTGACGCGTTATAGACGTCGAACCGATGGAAACACCGAGGTTCAAGCTCTACCACTACCCGGCTACCAGGAGCGCGCGGGTCAAATGGATGCTGCACGAGGTGCTCGACGATGACTTCGAGGTCGAAGTGGTGCCGGTTTACGAAGGCAAGCAATACGAGCCGGAGTACCTCGAAAAGAATCCGAACCACTGCGTGCCGACGCTGGAAATCACCCTGCCCGATGGACGGGTGAAGCACATGCTCGAAAGCGGTGCGATGGTCACTTTGCTTGCGGACGCGTTTCCGGAAAAAGGTTTGGCCCCACCGCCGCACCCTTTTTCGCCCGAACGCGCCGACTATCTACAGATGCTCTACTTCGGCGCCTCTTGGATGGACATGATGCTTTGGCAGATTCGCGTCCACGAGCACCTCTTGCGCGACGACGAAAAAGACCCGCGCACGATCCGACGCTACCGCGAGAAATTCGTCGAAGAGGTCGAGCCGCAACTTCGCAAGCGCTTCGAGCGCCACCCGTTCATCTGCGGGGACGCATTCACCGCGGCCGACTGCGTCATCGGGCACAACGTCACATGGGCCAGAGGCTACGGGCTGTGTCAGGACGAGATCTTTCGCAGCTATCTTTCGAGGGTGTCGAAGCGTCCGGCCTTCGTGAAAGCGTTCGCCGATGCGCGCGGCTTTCAGCCGAAGCCACCCGATGACACGGAGCTTCTGGAGCGGTTTACGGGGTAACGGTGTCGCGCGGCCAATCCTCTATTGCTCCCGGTGCCACCGAAGCAACCAGTCGACGAAGCGCTCCGGGTCCTCGAGCTCGGGGCTGTGGCCGCACTCGGGCATGGTGACGACCTTGGCGCCTGGCGCCGACTGCGCAGGATCAGACTGCCGATGGGTTCGATCGCGTGGTCCCCACACCACCGCGGTTGGCACCGTCAGCTCGGTCGACGGGGGCGCTGGGCCGCGCGCGTAGCCTTGCATCAGCGATGCGAGACAAAAGCAACCGCCGAATGCGAATGCTTCGTTGGCCGCTTCAATGAACGGCGCGCGGAAGCTCGGGTCGCTCGTGCTCATGCGATACCAGGTGGCGGCCACGTCGCGCCGGCGAAAGGCGAGCATCAACTGGCCGACCACCGGCGTGCGAAGCAAGCGTTTTGGGTCGACGGTGTCGGCCCAGCGCTGCATATCGCTCCAACTCGGCGTCTGCGGCATGACGAGGCCTTGCACCAGGTCGGGACGCGACTGCGCGATGCGCTGTCCGACGAAACCCAAGTAGCAAGGAAAGACGAGCGTGCGTGGCCCGAGCGCCTCGAGCACCTCGGTGCAGCACTTGGTAAACGCGTCGACCGTGAAATCGAAGCCGCGCGCCGGCATGGACGCGCCGGTTCCGGGCGGCTCGAACACGACCCAGTCGACTCGCGCTTCGAGCGCCGGGATCAGCCGGTCGTAGTGCTCGATGACATTGGGGCCGTCGGCGGCCATCAACACGGAGAGCTCGCCAGTCGAGCCGCCGCGACGCATCCGAACGCGGCCTCCCGAAGTCTCGGCGAACGACATCCCAGGTCTCGATACAAGCGCGCGCGCCTCGTCGACCCGGCCTGCCTGGCCGAGGTGCGGCACCGTATCCATCCATGTCGCGTCGAGTGCCATGCGCTGCTCCGGTTCGAGAGCATATACTCGTGGACTGCCTGGGCGGAAGCGGCTACCTCGAACGGCTTCGTTTGGGAGGCAGCGAGGGCACTTCGCTGGTGACTTCGACCATGAGCTCGCGGAGCCAGCGATGGGCGGGGTCTTCGGTGAAGCGAGGGTGCCAGAGCATGGTGATGGCGTGCTCCGGGATGTCGAGCGGAGCAGGCCGGCACGCCAGAGCCGATGCGCCGGAGCATTGCGCAAGGCTCGAAGGACCGGTCAGAACGAGATCGCTTTGGGCGACGACCTCGAGGGCCGTCGCGAACTGAGGTACGCGAAGGGCGATGCGGCGTTGCAGTCCGCTGTCGTCGAGGATTCGGTCGACCAGGCCAGGGCCCTCGCCCCCTGGCGAGACGAGGATGTGATCGAGGCGGGTGAATGCTTTGAGCGTCAGCCGCCGACTCTCGAGCGCGGGGTGCCCGGTTCGGAGAAAGCATCGGAACGAGTCTCGGAAAAGCGTCCGGGTTTGCAGCTCGGAATCGAGCGTGGTGCCGAGGTCGAACGATTGGGGGTCGAGGAGCACAGGGTGAATCGCAAGATCGACGTCGCCGGTTTCGAGCTTGTCCGCAAGACGCTTCGGCATGGGAACCACCGCGAGATCGACCGACGGCGCGTGTCGGCCAAGCCGTTGCAGCAGCGTCGGCAGGACCAAGGTATCGAACAAGTCGGGCGACACGATTCGAAACGTGCGGCTCGCGTCTTCGGGGACGAACGGTCGCGGCTCAGCCAGGGTGCGCGCTAGGCTCACCAATCCGCTCCGCAACGGGACGGCCAGCGCTTCGGCGCGGGGCGTCAGCACCATGCCGCCGCGGCCGCGCACCAAGAGCGGATCGTCGAATAGCTCGCGCAGGCGCCGGAGCGTGTGGCTCATCGCGGACTGCGTCACGCCCGCGCGTTCGGCGGCCTTGGTGACGCTGCGCTCGCGCGCCAACGCATCCAGGGCGAGCAGCAAGTTGAGGTCGATCCGATGGAGCTGCTCGATGACATGATCACTGCTCATGTCTGTATGGAAACAACTCATTGGATTCATGTCAACGAACACCGCAGAGTGGAACCATCACAAGGAGGTACTCGATGGAAAAGCCAAACAAAATCCTAGTCATTGGAGCCACGGGCGGCACCGGCCGCGCCACGGTCGACGCGCTTCTCGAGCGCGGATACCAGGTGACGGCGTTCTCTCGTCATGCAGAGTCGCTCGAGCACGACTCGCAGCGGCTCACGCTGCGCAATGGCGACGCGACCAACCCCGACGACGTCGATCGCGCGGTGGCCGGACACGACGCGGTGATCATCACGCTCGGCATCATGGAGAATCCAGTGCGCGTTCGGCTCTTCGGTGCCGCACACACGAAGAACGACGTGCGCTCCGTCGGCACCCGCAACGTGATCGCGGCCATGCGCAAGCACGGCGTGCGCCGACTCGTCGTGCAGTCGTCCTATGGCGTCGGGGAAACGCGTGGCGGCCTGCGCTGGCTCGACCGCTTGTTCTTTGGCCTGTTGCTGAAGCCACAAATCGCCGACACCGAGGTGCAAGAAATCGAGGTCCGGCAAAGCGACGTCGACTGGGTTCTCGCCCAGCCGGTGCATCTCACCGACGACGACCGCGACGACATGCCGTTCGCATCACCGGACGGAGAGGTGCGGGAGTGGAAGATCTCGCGCAAGGGCGTTGCACAGTTCCTTGCGCACGCCGCACAGGCGCCTGACTATGTCGGGAAGTCGGTGGCGCTTTCTGGGGCTGGGGCAGAGGCAAAGGCAGCGTGAACGTCGCTGATCAGCCCACGGTCTCGGACCATGCCCTGTCGCGGGCGACGTTCATGGTGTGGCCGGTGACTCGGGGGGCCATCGACTCGCGTTGTCGTTCGACGGACTCCCCGTGGAGCGCCCACCATCGTTCGGCGTCGGCCCGCGACCACGGCGGAAGTTGGAGCTTGTCCAACCCATCCGCGAAGGCTTCGGCAGACGCGGGGCGATCGTCTTTCGACTTGGCCAAGCACGAGAGGATCAATCGCTCGAGACCTTCCGGGATGGGTTCGGGGCACACTTCGCGCAACGGCGTGGGCGTCGTCTGCACGTGATGCAGACAAACTTGAAACACGCTGTTCCCGTCGAAGACGGGCCGACCCGCAAGCAGGAAGTAGCCCACCGCCCCGAGCGCGTAGAGATCGCTTCGCGCATCGACGCTGGTGGGGTCGTTGATCGCCTCGGGGCTCATGTAGTGGGGCGTGCCTTTGACGGTGCGGAGACCGGTCTGCTCGGGCTCTTCGGTCTCCTTCACGCGCTTCACCAGCCCGAAATCGAGAACTTTGACCACATCCTGCACCCGGCCCTGCCTTGCGAGCATGATGTTGCTCGGCTTGATGTCGCGGTGGATCAAACCGAGCGCGTGTGCCTCGTCGAGCGCGAGGGCGACATCCCGCAAAATCCGTACGACGCGTCTCACCGGCTGAGGTCCCGTGGCATCGACCACGTCCTGGAGGCTCGCGCCGTCGAGAAGCTCCATCGCATAGTAAAACAGGCCCTCGGGTGTGCGGCCGTAGTCGTAGATCTTGATGGTGTGAGGATGCGTGAGCTTTGCCGTGAGCTGCACCTCTTGGCGAAAACGGTCGAGCGCTTCGCGGCCGAGAAGCTCGGGACGGAGCAGCTTCACCGCCGTGGGGCGCTTCAGCATTCCGTGCGTGGCCTGATAGACCACGCCCATGGCCCCCTCGCCGATCTTGCGCTCGAGATGATACTGGCCGAGACGCTGGATGGTCTGCATCTCGGTACGCAAGCGGTGAATCACGTGCGAAGCGAGGCTGGCAAGCCCGACGGTGAGCGTCCACCACATGGTGGTCATCAGCGCCGTGGACACCGCAATGCGATTGGTCTCGAAGCCGCGCGTGTCGTACCCGACCCGGCGCCACATCTCGGCGTCGACTTCGAGATAGTGAAAGCTCATCATGCCGACGAGCGGCACCCCGACCAGCAGACCCAAGATGGCCGTTTGCCGTGCCGTGCTCGGAACGAACACCGAACGCGAAAAGAATGCAAACGACAGCGTGAACGCCGTGATCGCATCGGCGCCTACCTCGGGCGGGATGGTCATGCCCATGCCGATGAAGGCCACGGACGAGGCGAGTAGGCCGGTGGTTTCGACGGCAATCGTCTTGTTCAGCGGCAACTGACCGCGCCGGCAGATCAGCCACATCGC
>DATIUW010000290.1:0-1913 GCA_035466435.1 Polyangiales bacterium
ATCGCAGTCAGCACGGCAAGCAACAGCAAGCTCAGCACGTCGTCCAAGACCGCCGCCGACACGATCAGTCGGCCAACCGGAGTGTCCAGCTTGTTCATCGACAGCAGAACACCGACCGAAACTGGCCCTGCGATGATCGCCAACGCCACGCCGACGAACAGCGCCTGCGCGTCATACAGCTCGCTTTGGGGGAGAAATACGACCCCTAGCGTCCACCCCAGCGCAAGCGGTAGGACCAGGCCTCCGAGAGCCACGGCGGCCGACTCGAGTGAAGTCTTGGCCAGCTTTTCGGGGCGAAGCTCGAGCCCCGCCATGAGCATCAGGAAGAAGATCCCGAGGTCCGTGATCGCAGTGAAGACGCGGTTCTCGCCCAGCTCGGAGAGCACCGGGAAGGCCTCGCTCTGGTTCGTCACCAAGATGCCTATCAGCACGCCTGCCAGAAGCTCTCCGGTGAGCGCAGGCTGCCCCAGTCGAACGGCGACCTCGCCCAACACGCGAGTGGCAACCAAGAGGATCAGCAAGACGTAGAGAATGTCCATCGGATCCGAACTATAAACGAGAACGGGCCGCCGCGGCGCCGCTCCTGGCCAGGCATGGCATGATCCTTGCCCGTATGTCCAGCATGTGTCAGGGGAAACCAATCGAAGCATTCGGTGGAAAGAGGTCTGGTCAGCGATTGGGACCGGGCCGCGATTTCTTTTTCGTCGCGGAGCGAGAAGACGGCCGCTGCGCCCTCGCGGTGGGCCGAGAGTTCCGCGATCGCTGGGAAGAGCGTGCCGAAGACGATCCGCCAGCGTCCGTTCGCGTCCTCGCCGAAGCCGACCGCACGTTCTTGCCCTTGATCGGCGATGATCCCGCCGAGCGACTCGAGCATTTCAAGAAGGGATTCTTGCGCGTGCTCGAGCACACGCAGCGCCATCTACAAGCAGATGCGAAGAGCGAAGCGGGGCGGACACCCTCGCTCACGCTCACGCTCGCTTACGTGGACGGATTGCGCTTGTACGTGGGACACGTAGGCAACGATCGTTGTTACCTTTATCGGGCGGATACGCTGCATAGAGTCACCACCGATCAGACCTTGGCGCCTCCACCTCCGGACCGTCCGCTGGTGAGCGACCCGATGCTCAGCCAGAAGCCCACCAGCGTGGTCGGCGGGTTCTCCGATGATCTCGAAAGCGAGGTATCTGCAATGGATCTCCACCCGGCCGACGTCGTGTTCCTATGCACCTCGGGGGTCACCGGGGTCGTTCCAGACGAGATCATCGGGCAGGTGCTTCGTGCCGCCAGAATCGATCGAAGCACGTCACTCGAGGTCTTCGCGGATTCGATCTTTCGAGCAGTCGCGGAGCGTCAAGGGAAGTCGGATTCTGCGATAGCCCTTGCGCGTCTCTCTGCTTAGACTTCCGTGCAACAGGAGAAGACAGAATGGCAATCATTGGCTCTTTGATGAAGACTCACATGGTGACCGCAGCCCCCGATGCCACCGTGGCCGAGGCCGCACGCTCCATGGCGGACAACGAGGTTGGAGCAATCCTCGTGTGCGAAGACGGCGAGATTCGGGGCATCTTGTCGGAGCGCGACGTTCTTTCGCGCGTGGTGGCGCAGGGCAAAGACCCCGCGGCCACCCGGGTCTCCGAGGTTGCCACGACCGAGGTCGTCTCGGTCGACGTACACGTTCACGTCCGCGAGTGCGCAACTCTCTTGCGTGACAGAGGAATTCGCCATTTGCCGGTCACGAAGGAAGGGAAGGCAGCAGGCATTCTCTCGAGCCGCGACTTTTTCTCATACGTAGCCGAAGGGCTGGAGAGACTCATCGACCGCGCACGCTACAAAGAGAAGCTTCGCGAGGGTGAGGATCCCTACGATCACTTGGGAGGGTCGTACGGCAAGTGAGCTCACCGTGCCGCCGCAGG
>DATIUW010000291.1:0-4518 GCA_035466435.1 Polyangiales bacterium
GCCGACCACGCGCCCTAGCACACGGCCCTCCCAGCCAAGCACACGACCGAGCACACGGCCCGCGCAGCCGAGCCGCGGGGGCGGCGGCTCCCGTCGCCGTTGAACGCTCGCTCGCGCTACCGGATCAGCACGCCCTCGTAAGGGGCAAGCCACCAGCCCGAATCTTCGAAGAAGTCGCCCTTGCCGGTAAACGAGTACTGAAAGCCCACGTCCACGTGCACACCGCTCTGCTTCATGTTGAAGCCGAGGCCGGCCTTGCCCGTAAACCCTGGTGTGAACCGGTAGACCGACACGGGAGCGCAATACCACCACCCGCAACCGATGGCGGTCTCACGGAAATTCCAGAAGTTGATGTCGAACCCGCCGGAGACGTAAGGAAGCACCAACTTCAAGCCCGGAATCTGAAAGCGCACCTCGGGAATCGTAAAATGGAAACGGTTCAACGGGTTTCGCCCCGACACGAGGGAACCGTCCTGCAAGATCGTCCCGCTTCCGAAGTCGATCGGGGTCCACATCAGGCCGAGCGATCCGCCAATGACGAAGAAGCCGAAGTCGGCGCCCCCAAAGAAGAAGAGGTTCGCACCGGGGCGTACGATGTCGCGCGGCACGTCCAAGATGATCGGCACCCCCAGGCCGAGGGCCCATGTGAAGCGCACGTCCAAACCCTTCTTGGGTGGTTGCGCGGAAGGCGGTGGAGTCGAGACCATCTGCAGGGGCGGGGCGCGGGGTGGCGTCGGAGCCGTGGTCGTTGTCGTGGACACGCCCTCCTGCACTGATGGATCCCACTGCGCCGAGACCAGCGGCGCAGGAACGGAAAACATGACCAGCAGCCCAAACAATCTCCAGTCGATGGCTTTCATGGGTCCCTCCGAGACGGCCGCAACCCTACGGTGGCGGACGCTTTGGTTCAATCTCATAGCCTGTCTTGAGAAGGAGGGAAACTTCGAGTAGCACTACCCCTCTTCAAGTTCAGGGCCGACTCTCCGGCCGGGCAATTTCATCCATAGGAAAAGAGCATGCGCAGATCAGCACAACGGATCCGAAACCAAGCGGCGATGGGCTTCCTTTTCATCCTCGCCTTTTCTTTGTCGTCCCCCGCCGGGTCGTGGGCACAGGAAGATGCCGAGCAAGAGCAGACGGTAGAGCAGCAGATCGATGCCTTGGTTCAACGGATCAAAACGCGCGACGCCGAGCTCGAGGAGATGAGCGGGAAGCTGAAGTCGCTCGATGAATCTGCGGGGGCCATCCTCGACACGGAGCTTTCCGAGCGACGGGCGCGACAGCGACGCGATCTGTCCGAGCTGGTCGATCTCGTTTTGGCCGCCCAAGACGCCGGCGCCGACGTGGCAAGCGCGCGCGCGACCGCAGTCGAAATCTTGAAAGAGGATTCGCAGTCGATGCAGGAGCGAATGCGGGACCTGAACACGGCGAACCTGGCCCGTGTGGAGATCATCGAAAAAGGCGCTCCCGGAGAGGCGGAGAAGGCGCGTAACGAGCTCAACGAGAGCCTCGCCGTCTCGAACCGCTTGCTCAACTACATGGACGCGAACTTCGACCAGCAAGAGAAGCTCGGCGTAGACGTCACGGAGGATGCCGAAGCCTTCAAGAAGCGACTCGAGATGCGCGCCGCCATGGTCTCCGCGCTGCTTCAGAACGCCAAGACGAAGATCGACGAAATCACCGCTCGACCTGGTGCGAGCGAAGATGCCGAAGCCCAGAAAACTCTCAGCGCGGTCAAGAAGAACCGAGACATTCTCGCCGAAACCCAACGAGTCAACGTGAGGCTGATGGACGAATATGGGCTCGAGACCGCGCAGCTCAAGCAAGGCATCATCAGCGCCACCGGCAAGCTGTCGCAGGACGTGCTCAACAAGGACGTAGCGTCGGGTTTGATTGGGGACTGGTTCGAAGATGCCGGGGACTGGCTGCGCACGAATGGCGCATCGCTCGTCTTCCAGGCGCTGGTCTTCTTGCTGATCCTGTTTGCGTTCTGGATCCTCGCCCGAATCGCTCGCGGCGCGGTGCGGCGGGGCCTCGAGCGCTCGAAGGTCCAAGCATCGAGCCTGGCGAAAGACTTCTTCGTCAAGATGACGGGTGGTGCCATCTTGCTTCTCGGTCTGATCATCGCGGTCGCCCAGCTCGGAGTGGAGGTCGGTCCCGTGCTCGCCGGCCTCGGAATCGCAGGCTTCGTCATCGGCTTTGCCTTGCAAGACACGCTATCGAATTTCGCGTCCGGCCTGATGATCCTCGTGTATCGGCCCTTCGACGTGGGAGATGCAGTCGAGGCTGGCGGCGTCCTCGGCGCGGTGAACCAGATGAACCTGGTGTCCACGATGATCCTCACCTTCGACAACCAGCTTCTGATCGTTCCGAACAAGCAGATCTGGGGCGGCGTCATTCGCAACATCACCCATCAGACCACGCGGCGCGTCGACTTGACCTTCGGAATCGGATACTCGGATGACATCCCCAAGGCCGAAAAGGTCCTGAACGAGATCGTCTCCAGTCACGAGAAGGTGCTCGAGGAGCCGAAGCCGGTAGTCAAGCTGCACGAGCTCGGCGAATCGTCCGTGAACTTCATCGTGCGCCCGTGGTCGAAGACAGAGGACTACTGGGACGTGTACTGGGACGTCACGCGCGAAGTGAAGCGGCGCTTCGACGAGGAAGGAATTTCCATCCCCTTCCCGCAACGCGACGTACACATCTACAACCAGGCAGGCGGCGGCGAAGAGGCCTAAGGCTTCTGCACCATCTTGGTGCGCTGGCGCTGGCCAAACCAGAAAAACGGCTTGAGAGCTCGCAGACCGAGCTCGGGAAAGGGCCGAAGGGCGTGGGCGAGCGCCCCGCGGCCGCGGGGTACGCTCACGGCAAGTCTCGGTCTTTCGACCAAATCGATCACCACGCCCGCTACCTCTGGCGCGGTCAAGAGCTTGGCCGACGCAAACACGAGGTCGGCCTCTTTCGATGTCTTCACGTTTCGAACCATGTCGGTATCGATCGCGTCCGGACACACGGCGCTCACTTTGACCGGAACCCCGGCTCGCTCGAGGTCGCCCGCGAGTGAAATGGTGAATCCCAAGACGGCCTGCTTGGTGGCTCCATAAACCGCCAGCCCGGGAACCGGGGTGATCGACGTCAACGAGGCGATGTTGATCAGGTGTCCTCCTCGAGCGCGCATCGCCTCTACGGCAGCGCGGGATCCCCACATCATTCCGAGCAAGTTGACTTCGGTCGTCTGGCGGATCAGCTCGTCGCTCTGCTCCCAGGCGTTGCCCGTGTGCAGCACCCCGGCATTGTTGACCCAGAGTCCGAGCGAACCACGCGCGTTCGCGGCACGTGCCACTTCGTGATGCGAGGCGGGATCGCGCACGTCCTGTGGCATCGACCAAGAACCACCGCCGATGGCGTCGGCCGTGCTCGCCGCGCTTTGCTCATCGATGTCGGTTACCAGGACTGAAAATCCCTTCCCGACCAGCCTCTTTGCGATTTCCCTACCGAGGCCCCTTCCTGCGCCCGTTACCACTGCGGTTTTCATGAACCCCTTTTTGGCGCATCCCGACGGGAGTTCAAGCGTCGACCCGCTTCCTCTAGCAAAACGGAGCGCTTGCCCTTAGCATCCCGCGAATGAATCGACTTGCTTTTCTCGTGGTTGGCGTCGTGTGCGGCGCGTCGTTGGCGGCTGGATGCGGTAGCGATAGCGGAGGGGTCGCAGGCGACGGCGGCTCCGGGGGAACGGGAGGCGCGGCGGGCACGGGTGGCTCGGGCGGCATGATCACGGCGCCGCCCTTGGGCTGCGACCCATTGACCCCCACGTACTGCGGTTTCCCCTACCCGAATGACTATTGGACGGTGGCGGACTCGTCCACGGTGACCGGGCTTCGTCTGGCGCTCCCCGAAGCGATCATGCCGGAGAACGAAAGCGGAGTCCGCTCGAACCCGGATGCGTTCAACGAGATGGACGGCTTCTCGCCGGGTATTGCCGCGATGACGCATTTTCCCGGCGCGACCGCGACGGGCTTGCCGTCGCCTGATACCATCGGCGACTCCCTGCTCGCGGACTCGCCCACCGTGATTCTCAACGCCGAGACCGGCGAGCGGCTGGCACACTGGGTCGACCTCGACGAGTACGTCGTGCAGGCCAAGCTGCGCGTCGACGCGGCGGAAGAACGACCCGACTTCGCCATCGGGCGATCGGTCGACGAGCTCCGGCAAGAACAAGCCTTGATGCTCCGTCCTGCCATCCGGCCCGAGGACGCGACTCGCTACATCGTCGCGATTCGAAACGTGGTCGACGGTGAGGGAATGCCCGTGGAGGCTTCGCCTGGCTTTGCCGCATTGCGGGACGGCACGGCGTCCGACGAAGTCATCGAGTCGCGCCGGGCCCACTTCGAAGCGCTCTTTGCGACGCTCGAGGAAGCGGGCATCGACCGCGAGGACCTTCAAATTGCCTGGGATTTCACGACCGCAAGCCGCGAGAACAATACCCGGGCGATGCTGCACATCCGTGATGATGCGTTT
>DATIUW010000292.1:0-8387 GCA_035466435.1 Polyangiales bacterium
GTTCTGAGCACCACCTGACCCCGTCGATGCCCCTGGGTGCATATCCAGTTCTTCACGCCGGGGTCGTGGCGACTCGCGTAGATTCGAAACGAGCCATCATCATCGAGCGTGACTTGGCGATTGTTGAGCGCGACCGGGTAATGCCGATAGTCGCCCGCGCGAAGGTAGTGGTCGAAGATCTGGCACGACCAGTATCTGCACGGCACGTCTTTGCCGCGAATCAGGATCGCCTCGTCGTCCGCGAGCTTGAAGGACACGCCCGAATAGCCGATGCCGGGACCGGGAAGATTGTTGGCGACCACCTTCGGGTCGATCATCTCGTAGATCTCGTCGGGGCTGTGGCGGTCGTGTCTTTCCTCGTCGACGACCACCGTTCCATCCTCGCCAATCCTCGTTGGAGTGGCGTTGTCGTCGTCGTCGTATTCGATGGTGCTCATTCCCACGATCGCCGACACCCCGAGGCCCGCGTCGACCGTGTCGTTGAGGAAATCGATGATCCGGCCGAGGCCCGAAGAAAGCTCCGCCTCGGTATACTGCTCGCTCGGTGGCACGTCCTGCTCGCACTCGATGTTCATCGTGGCGACGCGATACTTGCCCTTGTCGACCTCCACCACGCACTCCGGAAAATACTGACGCGTCATGATGAACGGCCGGTTTCCGCTGAGCTCCAGCCAATTTCTCGCGCCCTCGGGACGTTGCGCGCTGATGTGGATGGTCGCCACCTCCGCGCCGTCTTCCTCGTCGAACACGATGTCCTTGTCGATGAGAAAGCTCACCATGGAGCGCATGCCGTCGTCGTCGCTCGCATACACCACGATGGAAAAAAAGATGTCGTCGCCGCGCCGGATCGTGAACCGATAGGAGAGCTCCTCGTCGAGCTTGGCTTCGTGGTAGAGCGTGTCGGGGCCATCCCCGACGAAGCTCCGGATCGGAGTGAACATGCGTGTGAGCACGGGATGCGCGCGGTCGGCCTCCATCTCCAGCTCTTGGCCGCCCGCAATCAGGGAGGCGAGATAGCGGAAGCCATCGGCCCGTTCGCGCGCGCTGCGAGCACCGAGCGGTCCCACGATCTTTTCGCCGACCTGCTTGAGGTCCTCGGTGAAGCGGTTCCATGCAGCTTGACTGGGTGCAATTTCGTCACTCATCGGTCGATCTTCCGTCGGTGATTCCCGGACCCCACTTGTACATCTTCTGAAGGATGCGCTCGGCCATCTTTTGGGGCATCAGGGCGAACATCCGCGCGGCCGTACCCGCCGATCGGGGCGAAAAGTAGCGAGCCTTTGGATGCTTCGAGGTCGCGATCTGCACGATCAGAGCACCGACTTCCTCGGGGCTGATGGCGCTCTTCAATTGCTCTCTTGCAAACGCGTCGAGATGCTCCATCAGCTCCCGGTACGGGTTATTGGGATCCTCGCGCAGATGTTTTCCTGCTTCTCGGCTGATGTCGAACGCCGGCGTATCGACGAAACCCGGTACGACCACGCTCAGCTCGATGTTCCACGGCGCAAGCTCGAGACGCATGCATGCGTTCATCGCTTCCATGCCGCCTTTGGTCGCCGCATAGGACGATGCGAACGGAGCGCCCACGTACCGCGTGAGCGAGCTGATGTTGATCACGCGGCCGCCGCCCTGCTCTCTCATGATCGGGGTGAGCTCGCCGATCAGTTGCATGGCGGCGAGCAAATTGACGTCGAACACGTGCCGAAGGGCGTTCCGATCGAGCTGCTCGAGCGCATAGGGCGGCCCATAACCTGCGTTGTTGACGAGCACGTCGACTCGGCCGAACGCCTCGAGGGCGCGCCGCACCAGAGCAGAGGTTTCATCCGCACTGCTCAGATCCGTCGGGACGGCGAGCGCGCGCCCTCCCTTTTGCCCGATCTCCGCGGCGAGCCGCTCCAAGTGCTCTCTTCGTCTCGCCGCAAGCACCACCGAGAATCCAGCCTCTGCAAGGCAGCGAGCCGTCGCTTCGCCGATCCCGGAGGAAGCGCCAGTCACGATGGCTGATTTGATGGGCTTTGCGTCCTCGGTCATGCGACTCCGGTTTTGCCGGCTATGAGGTCACGTGCTACCCGACGCAAGCCGTTGACCATGGCCGCTCCTCCACCACATCGGCCCCGCCTCGTACGATGGCTCAACCGGCTCGCGCCTCTGGCCGCGCCCCGCTGGCCTTCGCTCGACCCGGAAGACATCGTCCGCACCGCAGCAAAGAAGGCCAACTCGGAAGAGCTCGGCGATCATGGATTCAAAGACAGACTTCCGGTGCTGGTCGAGGCCGTCGAGCGCGAAGCGGGGCTGCACTGGATCGGCCGAGTCGCAGTCCGGCAGTCCTTGGTGACCGGGCTGCAGAGCCGCTTTTCAATCTATCGCCATCGGGCCTTGCATCCGGAGCTTCGAGGCGTGCCCATCGAGAAACCGATCTTCATCGTGGGCTTTCCGCGGACCGGAACGACGATCCTCTTCAATCTACTCGCTCAGGATCCCGCCAATCGGGCGCCCCTCGGATGGGAAGTGCAGTTTCCCGACCCAGCCCCCGAAACCGAAACCTATGCGAGCGACCCGCGAATCGATCAGGCCCGCAAGTACTTCGGCCAGATGGATGCCATGGCGCCGACGTTGGCTTCCATCCACGAAGTAGGGGCCGAGCTTCCGCAGGAGTGCATGCCGATCATGGCCCACACCCTGCTGAGCCCTCAGCCGAGCATCGCCTACAACATCCCCGGCTATCAGAGCTGGGTGGACCGTCAGGACGCAGCGCCTGCCTATACCTATCACCGGCACTTCCTCGAGCATCTGCAGAGCCGGCACATGAAGGAGCGCTGGGTGCTGAAGAGCCCCGTGCACCTAGCTACGCTCGACGCGCTGCTCGCCGAGTATCCGGACGCGAGGCTCATCTTCACGCACAGGGATCCCGTCAAGACGATCCCGTCTTTGGCCAGCTTGATCTACACCGTGCGCGGCATCGTGACGGACCAGGTCGATCCCGAGAAGGTGGGCCCGGAGCAACTCACTTGGTGGGCCGATGCGCTCGATCACGCGATGGCGGTGCGCGCGAGGCACGCCGACAAGGCGGGTCAGTTCATGGACATCCACTTCGAAGACGTCGTTGCAGATCCGGTCGCGGCGCTTCGGCGCGCCTATGACCGTTTCGAGATGCCGTGGTCGGAGGAAACCGCAAACCGCATGCGCGCCTTCCTCGCACGAAACCCCCGGGGCAAGCACGGCGCGCATCAGTACTCGCCCGAAGACTTCGGCCTCGACACCGGGGAGATCCGCGAGCGGTTCGCCGGGTACTGCGAGGCCCACGGGGTGCGTTTGGCTTCCTGAGGATCAGCCGTTTCGCCCGCGCCGAATCCGTTGACAGCTCCTGCGCGGAAGGCTAAAAACGAAAACCAGAATGACGATTCCGATTCAGATCGGTGAGGGGCCACGGCCTGCGGGGGAGCCGGTCGCGATCCGCTGTGTCGATCCCGCGACCAAGGAACCATTGGGCTCGATCGCGGTCGACACCCCCGACGACGTCACCCAGGCCGTGGCTCGTGCCAAGTCCGCCCAGAAGCGATGGCGCAAGAGCTCGTTCGAGGAGCGCCGCGAGCTGTTGCGCAAGCTCATGGCGTACACGGTCGAGCACAAGGACGAGATCTGTCTCGACATCCAACGGGACACGGGCAAGACCCGCGAAAACGCCCTCGTCGGAGAGATCTGGCCGACGTGCGAGAAGTTTCGCTGGATGATCAAGAACGGCGAGAAGCACCTTCGCCCCGAGCGGGTTTCTTCGGGTCTCCTGGTTCACAAAAAGGCGCGGCTCGAGTTCCACCCCATCGGTGTAGTCGCGGCGATCATTCCTTGGAACTACCCGTTTCAGAACATCGTGAATCCCATCATCCCCGCTTTGATGGCGGGCAATGCAATCGTCCTCAAGCCCTCCGAGTGGGTGGCATGGTCGAGCGAACGATTCATCGAAGCGTTCCGGTCGATTCTCGCAGATGCCGGTCACGACCCCGACTTGATTCAAGCCGTGCAGGGGTACGGAGCGACCGGAGCCGCGCTGGTCCGGGCGGAGGTCGACATGATCCTCTTCATAGGGTCGGTCGAGAACGGACGCCGCGTCATCGAGGGGAGCGCAGAACGCATCACGCCCGTGGTGATGGAGCTCGGGGGCAAGGACGCGTTCATCGTCTGTGACGATGCAGACCTCGAGCAAGCCGTCCATGCCGCGATGGCGGGTTGCTACGTGAATTGCGGCCAAAACTGCGTCGCCTCCGAGCGGATTCTCGTGCACGAAAGCCTTTACGAGGCGTTCGAGAAGCGCGCTGCATCGCTGGTCGCAGCGCTTCAACAAGGCAACAGCCGTGAGACGCTGGTCGACGTCGGCGCGATCATCACACCACTACAGCTCGACATCATCGAAAGAGCCGTCGAAGGAGCCATCGCACAGGGCGCGCGTCTGGTCGCGGGCGGAAAGCGCACGCTCACCGATCAGGGTGACTTCTTCGAGCCCACCATCTTGGCCGACGTCACGCCGGACATGGCCATTGCAAAAGAAGAGGTGTTCGGGCCCGTGATGCTCTTGATGCGCGTTCGAAACGATGCGCATGCAATCGAAATAGCGAACGGGATTTCTTATGGGCTTTCATCATCGGTGTTCTCGAAAGACCGGCGGCGCGCCAGAGCGATCGCCGAAGAGCTGCAGGCTGGCATGTCGGCGATCAACGAGTTCGCCGGCATCACCTACATGGCGCAGGATCTCACTTTTGGCGGCGTCAAGGAGTCGGGCTACGGCAGGATGAACGGTCGCGAAGGTCTGCGCTCGATGTGCAACGTGAAAGCGGTCATCGACGATCGTGTTCCCCTCAACCGTGCAAACGAGATGTATCCCGTGAAGCCCGCGCTTTATCCGACGTTCAGCGCGGTGATCGATCTCATCTATGGGCGCGGCTTCAAGCGCCGCTGGCGCGGCCTCGTGCAGCTTTTGCGCCGCAAATCCTGATGCAGCGCTACGACTACATCGTGGTCGGCGGCGGCTCGGCGGGTTGCATCACCGCGGCCGAGCTCGCGAAAGACGGCTCGAAGAGGGTGCTCCTGCTCGAAGCGGGACCCCCGGCAGAAGAGCACCCCGAGACGCTCGTCGCCAGCGGCTACAAGGAAGCTTTCATCAACGACGCCGTGATGGGCGAGCGCTTCTCCGTACCCCAACACCACGCAGCGAGGCAGCGCGTCTTCGCGGGCACCGGCACGGTCATGGGCGGCAGCGGATCGGTGAACGGCATGGTGTACACCCGCGGCGCACGCGAAGACTACGCGGAGTGGCCGACCGGTTGGCGCTGGAGCGACGTGACGTCGGACTTCGAGGCGATCGAGCGGCAGCTCCGGCCCCATCGCCGTCCGCCGACGGGCTGGACCGAGGCATGCATCGCCGCTGCCGAGGAGCATGGTTTTAGACGCAAAGAGGATCTGAACGACGGCAGCATGCACGACGTCGTCGGATACGAATGGATGTCCTACGAGGGGGACGGTCGCCGAAGCTCCTACGTGGCATTCATCAAAGAGGCCGGCGCGCGGCCGAACCTGACGGTGCTCTCCGGAGCCCAGGCCCACCGGGTCGTCTTCACCGTGGATCGGAGGGCGAGAGCGGTCGAGTTCGAGCATGAGGAAGAGCTCAAACGCGCCGAGGCGACGAGCGAGATCGTCCTTTGCGCCGGCGCGCTCGAGACGCCGAAGCTCCTGATGCTTTCCGGTGTCGGCCCTGCTGAGCACTTGAGGGCATTCGACATTCCGCTAGTCGTGAATCGGCCGAGCATCGGGCTCGAGCTTCACGACCACCCGAACGTCCCGGTGTTCTTCAAGACCGATCGAGACATCGATTGCTTCTATCCTCAGCTCTACAGCTTTTTTCGCACCAACCCCGACTCGGACCTTCCCCCCACGCAAAGCGATACTTGCTACGTCTATTGGCCTGCCCCGTCGGCCATGCGCCAGATGATGCAGCGCATGTTGCCGCCGAAATTGATCCCATGGACGTTCTACGGCCCTCGTTCACGGGCGTGGGCTCGGTCCTTGATCGGCGGCGCATTCAAGATCGGCGCGGTGCAGCGGTTCACCGATCACTTGTTCGGAATCATCTTGATTCTCGGAAAGCCCAAGAGCCGAGGCGTGCTGCGGCTTCAGTCGGCGGACGTGAAGGAACAGGCTCTCATCGATCCCGCGTACTATTCGCATCCCGAGGACATGGACACCATGATGAAGGGCGTCCGACTCGCCCGATCGATCGGAAGCGCAGACGGCCTCGCACCCTGGGGTGCGAAGGAGCTCATGCCCGGGAAACGAGCTCAGAGCGCTTCCGCGCTCGAGCGATACATCCGAAAGAACACCATCACGACCTATCACTTCGCGGGCACCTGCAAGATGGGACATTCCGATGATGACCCCGTGGATCCCCAGCTTCGCCTGCGGAGCGTCACGGGTCTCCGTGTCGCCGACGCGTCGGTGATTCCCTGGACTCCCGTTTCGGCGCTCAACGCGCCGAGCATGCTGATCGGCTACCGCGCTGCCCGAATGATCCGGGACGAAGGACGATGAGGCCCAGGCCCATCAGCCCAAGTCGCCGTCGACGAACTGTAGTGTCAGCTCGTTGAAGAGCTTGGGATACTCGACCATGACCCAATGCCCGCAGCTTCCGATCAACATCGTGCGCGAGCGATGGCAGCGCGACGCGACCTTCGATGCGCCGCTGACCGGGCAAAACTTGTCATCGACTCCCCAGAAGCAAAGTACCGGGCATCGGATCTCCGATAGCCGGTCTTCCTGATTGGCGACCTGGATGCGGGCAATGTTGTCTTTATGCTGCGTCTTCGCGATTTGGTAGCGCTCTTCGATGATCTGGTCCGTTATCTTCGACTCGTCGTGAAGCTGCAGCGCGAAGACTTTACGCATCGTGTCTCTACTGATGCCTTCCTTGTAGAGGACGCGAATCATCGCCTTGATCCCCTCCATCTCCATGTACGTCTCGCGGCTTTCGAGACCTCCCGGAGCCATGAGGACCAATCTCTCGACGAGCTCTGGGTAGTCGAGCGCCATGGTGATGGCGATGGCGCCTCCTTGGGAGTTACCGATGACGGTAGCGCGGGAGACGCCGAGCGCATCGAGCAGACGCTTGTACTGTCCCGCGACGTCATGGAGCGTGAACGTGCCTTCCTCGGGCTTGGTGGAGTAGCCGTATCCCATCGTGTCGGGCACGATGGCTCGATATCCCTGCTCGGCGAGAAACGGGTAGTTGCCTTTGAAATTGCTCCACCCGCTGGCGCCAGGACCGCTGCCGTGGATGAACAACACGACCCCACGGCTGCCTAGCCCGGACTCGTGGTAGTGCATCGTGATGCCCTCGCCCACGTCCGCGTAGCTACCCTCGGGAACTGCTTCTACGACCATGATCTCACCTGGCTAGAACGTGTTCTAGCGCAACGCATCAAGGGGATCCAGCACGGCCGCCCAGCCCTACTTCTGGCGCGCTTCCTTGGCGCGGCGATGTGCCTTGGTGAGCAATTGCGGCGGGTGATGACCCCACTCGCTGACTTTGGGGTGGACCGTGGCTTCCCAGGTTGCGTCGTCGATCTCGATTGCGCCGGAGCCGAACTCGAAATGAAAACCGGAGGGCGTGTAGCCGTAGAACGAGAACATCTTGTCGTTCGGATGACGGCCGAGCGTTTGATGCACCATGCCTCCTGCGAACAGAAAGCGATCGTAGCACTTGCCGACCTCGTCGATCGACCGGGCTTGCACCATGAAGTGATGAATGCGCTTGTGCTGGCCCTTGGCGAAGGCAAGCGAATGGTGTCGCGGATTGGCATGCATGAAGGTCACGTCGATCTGGTGTCCGAAGTATTCGCACCGGATGTAGTCACTGAGCTGAAGACCCAGCATCGTCGAATAAAACGCCTCGTGCTCGGTCTGGTCGCGTGAAAGCACGACGACGTGCCCGAGGCCCTGGTCGTCGGCGACGAATCCCGACGGCACGACCTCGGATTGAAATGGCTCGGGAGCCATGGCCGGACCGAAATAGACCTCGTTCGGGTTTCCTGCCGGGTCCTCGAAGCGGATCAACGCTTCGACGTTGCGCCGCGCCGCCTCGTCGGCGCTGCCGCGAGTCACGCGGTGCCCGGCGCTGCTGAGACGCCTTTCGATCTCGTCGAGGGCCGCGGAATCTTCGACCTCCCAGCCGATCGCCTGGAGATCGTCGGCTGGGCCGTGCTCGATGAAAAACCGCTGCCGATGCGCGTCCATCTGCAGCGAAAAGCCATCTGCACCGCGCGGATCGACCAACCGAAGGCCGAGACTGCGCATTGCAATACCCTACCATGCTGCGAGGTCGGCAACCTCGAATACCAAGTAGC
>DATIUW010000293.1:0-5912 GCA_035466435.1 Polyangiales bacterium
GCCAATTGTCCGGATTGCCGGGTGGACGATGACAGATCTCAATTTTTGGCTCCGGTGCCGCGAATGCCGGCGCGGTCAGCAAGGTCGTTACGGCAATCAATGCGCATGCCGCGAGCGCAACGGGAGGTATGGGGTGTAGACGGAAAGACCGTCCGTTCAAATAGGGCTTGCGAATCATTGTGCTCCCTCCATTCCTCTTGGGTCGTGGTCCTGTGGTGGCTGCTAGGTAACGCCGGAAAGGGAGATCGGTTCCATACGCAATAGTTAACGATGGGGCGTGAACGGCTCTTGCTCGCGTCGATCGCGAGCGCCGCGATACGCGGGCGGCACCGTCAAATCCGCAGCGAGCGGACCTTTGCTCGCTGCTTCAGCTCACGCTCCTTCCCAGACGTCGCATGTACAATTACGTATGGAAAGCGGGCCAGATTGCTTTCCCCGTTGGATCGGCGCCTGCGGATCGAGTAGCGTCAATCCTCTTTGGGACCGGAGGAGTGATGACCCTGCAAGGAACGATGCTTTCGACGATCGAGCGGTGGGCCGAGTCGATCGGAAACGAGCCAGCGATTCACGATCGCAAGCCGGATGGAAGCTGGGCCACCAGCACCTGGGCTGACTATTGGAACGACGTGCGACGCGTCGGTAAGGGGTTGATGGCGCTCGGGCTGCAGCCGGAGGATTGCGTCGCCATCGTGGGCGCCAATCGCCGCGATTGGGTGATCTGCCAGCACGGCGTCAACGCCGCACAGGGGGTCCCGGCGCCGCTCTACACGACGCTCCTGCCGGACCAGATGGCGTACATCATCGGCAACGCGCAGGCGAAGATCGTCATCGGCGACGACCAAGCTCAGCTCGACAAATATCTCTCCATTGCCAAGGCCGACAGCACCATCGAGCACATCGTCACCATGGACGACCTCGGCTCGAGCGATCCACGCGTGATCACGCTCGAAGCGTTGAAGACGAAGGGCGATTCGATCAGTGACGCCGATCTCGATGCACGTCTCGATGCGGTGCAGATGGACGACACGGCGCTTCTCATCTACACGTCGGGCACCACGGGTTTGCCGAAGGGCGCCATGCTCACCCATCGCGGCATCAAGTTGATAAGCGACGCGGTGATTGAGGTGTTTCCGTTTCTCCTCGAGACCAAGACCCGCGCGGTGAGCTACCTGCCCTTGTGCCATGCGGCCGAGCAAGGGATGACCAACTTCGCGGGGCTCACGGTCAAGTCGGAAACTTACTTCTGCGACGATCTCACGAAGGTCAAGGACTACCTCGTCGCGGTGCACCCCACCTTCTTCCTGGCAGTTCCGCGTGTATGGGAGAAGTTCGAAGCGGCACTCCGAGGCAAGCTCGCCGAAGCCACCGGGCTCAAGGCCAAGCTAGCAAGCTGGGCTCGAGAGACCGAGCTCGAAGCCTTCAAGGAAGAGATGCGCACCGGCCGCCCGGTGTCGAGCCTGTCGCGCACGCTGGCCAACAAGCTGGTGATTTCGAAGATCAAAGAGGCGCTCGGTTTGAACGAGCTGCAGGTCGCGCTCAGCGGCGCGGCGCCGATCTCGGTATCGACGCTGGAGTTCTTCGCGTCCATCGGGCTTCCGATTCACGAGGGCTACGGGATGACCGAGACCTCGGCGTTCGCATCGGTGCAGCCGTACGGCAAGCTTCGGCTCGGCACCATCGGCAAACCGCTTCCGGGGGTCGAGGCGAAAATCGCCGAAGACGGCGAGATCATGCTTCGCGGCATCAACATGGTGAAGGGGTACCTTCGCCTTCCCGACAAGACCGCCGAGCTCTACGACGAGGATGGCTGGATGCACACCGGTGACCTCGGCGCCATCGACGAGGACGGCTACATCTCGATCACGGGCCGCAAGAAGGACCTCATCATCACCGCCGGAGGAAAGAACGTGGCGCCGTCGGAGATGGAGGGGTACTTGCAGTCGATTCCGGGCGTGGGACAGGCCGTCGTCGTCGGCGATCGAAAGCCCTATCTGAGCGCCTTGATCGTGCTCGACCCGGAGGCTTTGCCCGAGCTCGAAGCCGAGTCTGGAGTCTCCGGCCTGAGCGACGTCGCAGCCGCCGCCCGGAATCCGGAGGTGAAGCGCTTCATCGAGGCCCAGATGCAAGAGGTGTGCAATTCCAAGGTGGCCCGCTATCAAACCATCAAAAAGATTCGGGTCTTGCCCAATGTTTTCAGTGTCGACAGCGGAGAGCTCACGCCCACTTTGAAGGTCAAGCGCAATGTGGTCGGCGAAAAATACGCGGCCGAGATCGCGTCACTTTACGAGGAGCCGCAGCAGCCGGCGGCGCAGGCGGTTCGGGCTTAGCTCCTGGGCGCTCCGTGCGCTAAGGTCCGACCCGACAAAAGGGAGGCTGCGGGCATGAGCGAACGAGTCGAGAGAATTCTCAAGAACTATGCTGGGGAGAATCCTGGCGTCATCGGCAATCTGAGGCGGCTCCTCAACACGGGGCGGCTCGCCGGCACCGGGAAGCTCGTCATCCTGCCGGTGGACCAAGGGTTCGAGCACGGTCCGGCGCGTTCCTTCGCACCCAACCCGCCTGGCTACGACCCGGCGTATCATCCCGCGCTCGCCGTGGAGTCCGGCTGCAATGCATACGCAGCGCCGCTCGGCTTCATCGAGTCGATCGCCCACGATTACGCCGGGACGCTTCCGTTGATCTTGAAGCTGAACAACAGCGACTCGCTCGGCGGGCCCGACGCGCCTTGCTCGGCGCTCACCGGCTCCGTCAACGACGCGCTTCGCTTGGGTTGCGCGGCCATCGGCTACACCATCTATCCGGGCAGCGGCCTTCGGAACGAGATGTATCAAGACCTTCGGGACCTCATCAACGAGGCCCGTGCCGTGGGTCTTCCGACGATCGTCTGGTCCTATCCCCGCGGCGCCATGACCAAGGACGGCGAGACGGCCGTCGACGTCGTCGCCTACGCGGCACAGATCGCCTGCCAGCTCGGCGCGCACGTGGTGAAGGTCAAGCCGCCGACCGAGATGGTCTACGAGAACGCGGCGAAGAAGAGCTACGAGAACATCCCCATCGGGACGCTCGCCGAGCGCATCCGTCACGTCGTCCAGTCGTGCTTCAACGGAAAGCGGATCGTCATCTTCTCCGGCGGGCCGGCCAAGGGCACGGAAGCCGTCCTCGAGGAGATTCGCGAGATTGCCAAGGGCGGCGGCTTCGGGTCGATCGTCGGCCGGAACGCGTTCCAGCGCTCCCAAGCCGATGCCGTGAAGCTCTTGCACGACATCATGGACATCCACGCTGCGGAGGCGTAAAAAGCGCCCGTTTACGCGTGACTGAGCCTGCTGTTCCACCCATCGTGACCGCAGCCTGGGATGCCTACGGGGATTACCGGGAAGTGGTCGCGGTGCGGGAAATCAGCGCCCGAGTGTCCACGAACTCGGTGTATCTGCTGTCGCTCGACGACGGGCATGCGGTGGTGGCCAAGCGCTCGAGCTACGGCTCGTACGTGCACTTCCGCCAGGATCACTACCGAATCCACGAATGGATTCACCGGCTGCGCGGCACGCGTTACGCGAGCTTCTTGGCGCCGGTGCTCTTGAAGAACGGCGAGGTGTTCACCTACCGCGAGGAAGACGAGTGGGTCGTCTTCTACGGTCAGCAGCCGTTTTACGACTTCCTGCCGAAGGTGCTGACCGATGCGCAGGTGGAGTCCTTCGGCGAAGAGATGGGGCTCTTTCACAGGGCATGTCTCGAGATTTCCGATCGGGTGAGGCCGACCTGGCAGTCGCTCGGTGCGGACGTGGCGAGCTTACACGATGCGATTGGGAGCTCGGAGTGGCGCCGTGACCGGGCTTTCATGGACTCTTCGCTCGGCTACGTTCGCGCCCATTGCGATGCCTTCCTCGGAAACGCCGACGACCTCGGTTATCACGAGTGGACCAAGATACCCGTCCTGATCGACTGGAACATCGGCAACTTCTCGGTCGGTTTCGACGGGGAGGGCTTCAAGTTCTTCTCACGCTGGGACTACGACTGGTTTCGCATCGAGCCGCGGATGCTCGACTTCTATTTTTGCGCGCGCGTGGTGCGGGCCGAGGGCGATCAAACGGCGTTCAGCTACACGGTCGACCCGTTCTTCGACGAGCGCTTCATGACGTTCCTTCGTGCGTACCACGAGGTGCATCGCCTCACCAAAGAGGAGCTGCTCTTTTTGAAGGAGGCGTACCGCTTCTTCATCCTGAACTACGTTCTTCGCGTCGGAGAGCACTTTTTCCGACCCGACATTTGCTATCGCCTGCAGCACGAAGCGATCGAGGAGTACTTGCCCCACCTCGAGCTGGCCAGCTTCGAGCCCCTGCTCGAAGTGCTGTGAAATGCGGGGTCGATCGCCCCTGGCTCACATGGCGATCGACTGGCTGATGTAGGTCGGGATGATGCCGGAGGCGCGGATCATGAGGTCCGCGGTGTCGGGCAAGGTGTTGCCTGAAAGCACCAACGTGGTGTCGAACCCGAAGGTGTTCGCACCGATGATGTCGGTCCGCAGCGTATCGCCCACGAACAGGACGTCTCGCTTGGTGACGTTCGGACGAACCTTTCGTGCACGGGTCAACGCAAAGTCGAACATCATCGAATCGGGCTTTCCGAATCGGACGAAGGTCTTTTCCGTGATGTCGGAAAGAAGGCCGCCCAAGCTTCCGACGGCGATGGCGATGTCGTTGCCGCGCATGGGATACGTGATGTCGGCGTTTGCCACGACCACCGGCACGGTGACCCGCCGGATGAGGTTGAGCGTTGCATTGACGTCGCGAAACCAGTCGAACCCTTCGTCGTCGAGCAGCACGATTGCCACGATGTTGTCCTTCGGTGTGCACTCCGCGACCGGAACGGGGATCTTGCCGGCAATCTCGATGTAGTGTGCAGACTCCGGCTTCCCGAGATAGGCCACCTTGCCGTAGGGGATTTGCTGCTCGATGTACTGCGATGCCAGAAGGCCGGAAGAGATATAGCGCTCGGCGTCCAGCAGCTCCGTCCCCGCCTGAGCGGAGTACCGCTCCGCCATGGACTCGGGGGAGCGCGAGGAATCGTTGGTCACGACGAACACCTCTTTGCCTTCGTCGATCAACCATCGGACCGTCTCCAATGCGCCGTCGATCAGCCCCGTCGAGCTCCGAAGCACACCATACGCGTCGAGGCAGATGACCGAGTAGCGTTCGGCCGTTTTTCGAAAGGACACTAGATCCATAGTGCGGAGATATTCCGTTGCGCCGGTGCGGTCAATCTTCGTTGCTGCGGCGCCTTCGCAGCACTAGGAGCACCACCGCCACGGTCGCAAAGACGAATATCCCGATGGCGATCAGCACTTCGATCAGCCGGACGAAGAAATGATCGATGAGGCCCCGGCCCACCTCGTCGAGCTCCGCGGAGGCCGAGATGAGCTGCTCGTCCAGCTTGGTCATCACCGTCATCCGTTCTTGCTCGATCGCAGACAGAATCATGGCCCGTTCCTGAGCGATCGCGTCGAAAATAGCCGTGCGCTCCCTCTGCACCGCCTCGAGCGCAGCATCGGTTTGCTCTTCGAGCGACCCTTCGAAGCTTTCGAGGAAGGCGGTGACGTCTTCGAGAGTGCCGGCAATGGCGTCGGCCGGCTCCCGAAACCGCTCCTCGAAGAGCGCGTAAGTCAGATACTCCGCTTGCCATCGCGCCTCCTCGGGGAGCTGTGACGTGAGAATGGTGAGCCGGTCATTCAGGTCGCGCAACGTTTCCTCCATGCTGCCGACTGCCCGGAGCCCGCCCTGCGCCTGACGTGGAACCAGCGCTGCGAGGTCGGCGCGGGCGGTCGGCCGAACGGAGAACCAATCTTCGATCGGATGGGTGGAGACCCAGGCATCCACACGGTTGCTGATGTCTTCGAATCGATCGGTCTTCATGAC
>DATIUW010000294.1:0-2304 GCA_035466435.1 Polyangiales bacterium
CGAAAAAGGAATGGGTGTGAGCCCCACCGTCACCGAGACCGCGGTGCACGCCTGAACGATCTCGTCGGCGATGCGGAGCCGCGCTTCACGTGCGTGGACCAGAGCGCGGGCCGCCTCCAGTCTCGCCTCTTCGGGCAGAGCCAATACGATTGCTTCGGATAGCGCGGTCAGGCCGTGACCGCTGATCGCGGATACCGCCCGCGGTGGGTCTGCGGCCGAACGGCGATCGCGGAGCTTTGCCTCCAGCTCGTTGCGTGCAGCGTCTATGTCGGATTCGTCGCGTCCGATCAGATCGGCGTGGGTGAGCAATGGAAAGACACGCAACGGCTCGATGCCCTCCGGCAGATCGCGAAGCAAGCTCTTGGCCCGCTCTACGATGCTCGTCGTTTCGTCGAGGTGGGTCGGCTCGAACGTCAGGAACACCAGGTCCGGCGCTCTCTTTTCGAGAGCCGCCTTCCACTGCGATCGCGCGTCGTCGTCATCGACGTCGATCTCGAGCCATCGGATGGTCGAGCCCTCGTGCTCGATGCGCACCCACTCTCCATGCTCGGCGCGCAGCGGCTCGGCGGCGGCCTGTCGCTCGATCAAGGAACGCAACAGGGTCGAGCGTCCGCTTCCGGCACGGCCTAGGGCAGCAATCCGCGGAGCACGGCGCTGATAGAGCAGCGAACGAAGCGCGCCCAAATCATTCTTGATGCCAGATACGAGCGGCACTTGGTCCAAAACCCTGACGAGTTGGTCCAACGCCACTTCCTTTGCTCGCCTCGCCACGGGCAATTCATTCGGGTTGCGGTCTATTCGCGCAACCCGACTCGTGTTAACGTCGCCGCGGGGGATTCGTGGGAGCGGACTGGTTGACCGCATTGAGAGACGTTGGCGGACCCTTCGTGCCCGCCGCACTCGATTTCGTGCGTTTCCGTCGCTGCGAGCCGCCCGAATGCGGCGCGGCGGGGGTTCGCTGGCTCGCAGACCAGGTCGAACGGCACTTGGACACGGATGACCAGGGGGTCGACGACGATCGCTTCGTCGAAGGCGCCGGCGCCCTACTCGGCTTACTGCTCATCGAGCACTTGGGAGGACAAACGGCCCAGCGCGACGGAGTACACCGAATCCAGATCGGACGCTTCGGCTGGTTCGACCCATTCGAAGCGGTCGAGAACGCGCTCGACGCCGAAGAGCCAAGGCGCTGTCTCTCGGAGTACCTCTCCACCGCCGAGCGCGAAGCCACCGGCCGTGGTCCCGTGTCTCGCGTCGTCCGACTCTTTGCCGACGTTCTGAGCGAAGAGCGTCCCGATCTCGCCATCGAATCCCAATTCGAGCTGGCCGTCGAGCTCAGCAACGGCGCAAGCATCGACCTGGCTCGCCTCGAACGCGTCGCACGCGACCAGGACGATGCCGCGACCGCCGAGGCAGCCAGACGAATCATAAGCATGGTGCCGGGAGCAAGCGGCCCGAAGCTGACCTCGTGGAGCGAGGCTGGCTCCCGCATTTTACCCCGCCTCATCTCCGAAAGCTTTCTTCGTTCCTTGCCGGGTGACCAGCGCCTGTACGCCGACGCATTGTGCGCAGACGTGTATCTCACCTTACAGCTCCGCTACGAAGCACGCGCTCGCTACGTGCCGTGCGTCGAAGTCGATTCCTGGCCGATCGCGATAGGCGAAGCGCGACGAAGGGCGATCGCCAATCTGGCGGAGCGCTCACGCTCGCTTCGGCTCGAACCCGTCGCCGAGGGGATCGTGCGTCTCCGGCAAGGAGACGGCCTCGATGCCGCGCGCCTGCTGCTGCCCGACCTGTCGGCACGGCTCAGCAAGATCGATGCCTCTGCCACTTGGCTTGCCGCTGCCCCGCATCGTGACGTTCTATTGCTCGCGAGGGACTCCGCGATCGAGCAGCTCGCGAGGCTCGCCGACGATGCGTCGAGACGCGCCCCCCATCCCATCTCGGCGGTGCTCTTCGCGGTCACTTCGCAGGGTTTGCATCCGATGTAGCGCCTCGTTTGCCGCGCCTCCGCTCGGCATGGGCGATCGTGGCGAAAAGCGTGGAACGCGTCACACTAGGCCGGTGGGTGACGAGCCAGCCATGCAAGCGCATCCCTACGCGGGCTTCATCGACCGTGTCCACAAGCCCGCGCAGTATCTCGGCGGCGAACAGGGAACGTCGAGTAAGCCTTGGGATTCGGCTCGGTGCCGCATCTGCTTGGCGTTCCCCGATCTCTACGAGATTGGGATGAGCCATCTCGGCTACAAGATTCTCTACGACATCATCAACCGGCAGGATGGCTTGCTAGCAGAACGCGCCTATGCC
>DATIUW010000295.1:0-15608 GCA_035466435.1 Polyangiales bacterium
ACCGTGGAGCCGTAGTACTGGAGGTTGATCCAGCTCGCGACGACCATGGGCGCCGTCAAGATCAGCTCGAGCACGCTCCATCCGTCGTCGCGCCGCCAGTCGTAGTCGTGGAGAAAGACACGGCCTCCGAGGTCGATTCCCCGGGTTCGCCGGCGCGGCGCCGCGATGAAGGCCGCGTTGCCCGCGAGCCCCCATTCAGGCCGGACCTGCGACCAGTCGCGGCTCCGTTTCACGATGGCCGCATCGACCTCAACCGAGGCTGGAACACCAAGAAGCAATGCTCGCTCGGCCCGGGCCAGCTCGGAGGCTTGCCCCAGTCGATCCTCCAGTCGTCGAAGGTCGGCGGAATGGGACGCGGGAATCTGCTCTCGATCGAAGATCGTGATCTCGTCGGTGGTGGTGTCGTGCAGACATCCGAGGAACCAGGTGTCGTCGGGAATGACGATGTCGCGCTCGGCGAGGCCTACCCGCACATCCGGATCGTTGAGGATCGCAGCCGCCACCCTCGCGTTGGCCTCCCCGGGATTTCCTCCACAAGCGCCGCAATCGTAGCCGGAGGCGTGGGGATTGTTGACGGTGGTGCTTCCGTGTCCAGTCAGCATGACGAGCCGCGCGAAGCTCTCCGTGACCGACATCGCACGCAGCATCGTCTCGGCAGTGTCGATTCGCTCGCGCAACGTGAATCCGGTGGCGCGCCCACCAAGCGTTCCCGCCTCGATCTCCGGTCCGATGCGCGGGAGCAGGCGCGAATCGAGGCCTTCGGCGCTCGGATGGGTGACGGTGCGTGTGAGCCCGGTGGCATCACCGACCAACTTCGCTGCAAATGCGAGGCCCGCCGTCTCCACGTAGACGAAAGAAGACACCGCGGAGCTCTTGAACGATTTCCAGGCCTTGGATGCGCGTCGGCGCAGGAGGCGGAGACCCAGAATCTCGGTTCTCTCGTCCTCATCCGCAGCGGCGACGGTTTCGCGCACCACGAACTTGGGCTGAAGAAGCACCGGGCACTGCGCGGTTCCGCTCGATTGCCCGATGGGGACATACTCGATGGGGAAGCCAAAGAAGCCCGCGAATCCGATGGTTTGTGCGTTCGGCTCCACGGTCTCGAGGGCGCGCCGAAAGACCTCCGAGCGTACGTCGATGCAGAATGCGGCCTGCACCGAGGGGCGCATCGAGGCCGTACCGGATACATCTTCGTCGTCGGCAACCATCAGCTTCGAGATGAGATCGTGCTGAAAAGACCCTTCGAATGCCGTCTGCAAGATCGCGTCGACGAGCAGCTCGTGATCTACCCCCGGCTCGACTTGGTCCATCTTTGCCATCGAATCCACCGCGACCGTCCAAGCGGCGCGTAGCGGTTCGTCCTCGAAACGGACGAAGACCGCGTAGTCCCATGCCAGTCGAATGGCGAGGATCTCGATGATCGTGTCGTCTTCCTTGCCGTCGAGCTCCGCGTACCATCCGAGGTAGCGCGCATAGGCGGCCCAGCCACGAATACTGAAGAGCGCTCGATGGAGATAAGCATCGAGCGCTGGTCCGCTCAGACCGAGGGCTTGCACGATCGATTCGATGGTCGTCACGGGATCGTCTGGCAAGCTTGCAACGAGGTTTCGGAAACCTCGAAAACCCATGAGCTCGGGGGTACGGTCGAGGCGAGCAGCCGCCCGCCATGCCGAATAGGGGGACGAAGCCCGCCACGGCATGCGCCAGGCAGCCTGGCCTTCGTCCCAGTAGGCTGCGCACCATTTCGCGATCTCCTCGACCGCGTGAGGCTCGGTCCGAAGGCCATGGGCTCGATCGACGACCTCGGCCACGGTGACGGCAGTCGAGACATCGTACACAGGCTCCGATTCCAAGGCCTTTCGAAGCGCCACCAGATCCTTCGGCGCCCCGGGCATGGATCGCGCCGCGCGCATAGCCTGCTCGAGATCGCTCTCGGTGATGCGTCCTTGGTCGACGAGCGCTCGATAGTCCTTTCGGGACATCAACATGTCGGCGCCCGTGATGCGTCGCATCTCGGCGCACGCCCTCGCGAAGGGCATGCCACGAAGACCGAGGAAGGGATTCACCGCGACGAAGTGCTTGAGAGGCCACAGGGGCGGGATTCGATCGCGTGCCTTGGCGAGCGATGCTTCGAGGTCGAGCTGCTCGACCGGACGCGTCTCCTCGGAAAGCGCAACGGGTCGGACCACGTCGATGGATACGTCGGCGCGCTCGAGGGATGACAGTGGGTGGGCGAGCTCTTGACTCATGGGTTGACTCCTTTGGCGACAGGGGCTGGGTCTACCGACCACCACCGCTGCACGAGGCGATTGGTGATTGCGTTCACGTAGAGACCGTTGAAGAGATGCACGTACAGCGCTTGCCAACGCGGGTCCGACATGCGGTACGGCATCGTGTTTTGTAGGACCGTGACGGCTCCAAACAGCACGATCACGAACGCGACGATGGCGAGGTCGATGGGCCCGCGCAGGGCTTGCTTCGCGGGCAGGGATCCTGCCATCAGATGTTCGGCGCCCAACTGAAGTGCGAAGTAGCCGATCGCGACTGCAGCAGCGAGCCCGGCGCCGCGTGCGATGACGAAAACACTCGGACGTTCATCGATGGCGTTGGCAACCAAGTGGGTCACACCCATCACCACGATGGCCCCGAGCGCGAAGACCCCAGGCGCTCGAGTCAGCGAGGCGCCGAATGCGAGGCTCACTCCCCAGGTCAGGGCGACCGCGCCGACCAGGGCGAGCACGAGCCTAGCCGGATGCGGCTTGCCATGCGGTCGGGCGACCCACGACGACCGCGACAGATCGATGACGCTGCCCGAGGAAAGGAAGGCGTGCGCTTTGTAGAGCGAATGCGCGACGATGTGCAACGCTGCGGCGGAGAAGGCGCCGAGACCGCATTGGAGCATCATGAAGCCCATCTGCGCGATGGTGGACCAGGCGAGCGAAACCTTGATGCTGGTTTGTGTCAGCATCACGACGGAGCCGAAGAGCGCCGTGAACCCGCCGACCACGGCGAGCATTTCGAGTGCGGGCACCGATAGAGAAATGACGTCGCTCAGTCGAAGGATGAGAAAGCCACCTGCGTTGATGATGCCCGCATGAAGAAGCGCCGAGACTGGCGTGGGCGTCTCCATCACCTCGGTCAGCCAACCGTGAAATGGAAACTGCGCCGACTTGAGCATGGCGCCGATGACCAGCAGCACGGACACGACGTGCACCGAGACCGGCAGACCCTCCCCGTCGCGAAGCTCGTCCGACGCGCCGAAGATGGCGGCGAAGTCGAGCGTACCGAAGAGCGAGTAGACCAGCACCATCGCCAAGATGAGCGACAAGTCGCCTAGCCGGCTCGCGATGAACTTCTTTCGTGCCGCCAGGCGTGCGGCGCGACGATCCCCGTAGAACACCAAGAGCTGGTGTAGGCACAGGCTGCTCGCCACCCAGGCCAGCGTGAACTGCAGGAGATTGCCCGAGATGATGAGGGTCAAGACGGCAGCGAGGGTCAGGCACAGCCACTTGACGAAACGGCCCTGTCCGGGGTCTCCATCGAGATAGCTTCGGCTGTACGCGATGACGATCATGCCGACGAACGAGACGAGCAGCGCCATGACCGCCGAGAGCGCGTCGTAGTAAATGCTGATCCCAAGGGCGTCACCAAGCGGCAAAATACGTACGGCATGGTCGCCGTTTGCAATGAAAAGGACCGCGGCTGCCACGAATGCCAAGCCAAAGGCGGCTGTCGCGGCGCCGCGGGCCAGGCCGAGCATCATCTTCGGCCTACGGTCGGCGGCTCCGGACGGAACCAGCCCGACGGTGAGTAGGGCAATCGGGGCCAGCACGACGATGGAGAGGGGCAAAATCGGCATCGATCCTCCTGCTACGAGACATCGATTACCTAGCGACGCAGCTGTCTTCTGTAAAATACAAAGATTGCAAATATACGTTCTGTATAATAGAACATTAGGATGGCAGACCTAAACTATCATCATCTTCGATACTTCTGGGCCATCGCCCACGAGGGAAAGCTCACTCAGGCGGCCGAGCGTCTGAACGTGTCGCAGTCCGCGCTGTCGACGCAGGTGAAGAAGCTCGAGGACCAGCTCGGTCATGCGCTCTTCGAAAGACAAGGTCGCGGCCTCAAGCTGACCGAGGCCGGGCGCATCGCGCTCGACTATGCGGATACGGTTTTCAAAGCCGGTGACGAGCTATTGAGCACGCTGCAAGGCCAACCGGGCACGGAACGCCAGGTGCTTCGGGTCGGGGCAATCACGACGCTATCCAGAAATTTTCAGATCGCGCTTCTGCGTCCTCTGATCGGACGAACGGACGTCGAGCTCATCGTACGCTCTGGAACGATGCGCGAGCTGTTGTCACAGCTCGAGGCGCATGCGATCGACCTCGTGCTGTCCAATCAGGCGGTCGCGCGCGATGTGAAGACCTCCTGGCACAGCCACCTGCTCCAGGAGCAGCCCGTCAGCATCGTGGGCCCACCAGCACCGGAGCAAAGCGAGCTTCGATTTCCAGAGGACTTGGACCGGACGCCGATCCTCGTCCCCAGCCTAGACAGCGACGTGCGTGTGGCGTTCGATCGACTCATGGAGCTTGCCGGAGCTCGGCCCATGATCGTGGCCGAGATCGACGACATGGCAATGCTTCGCCTCTTTGCGCGCGACAGCGATTGCCTCGCTCTGGTTCCGCCCGTCGTCGTCCGTGACGAGCTCCGCGACGGTGTGCTGGTCGAACGCTGCAAGATCCCCGAAATCACGGAGAGCTTCTACGCGATCACCCAAAGCCGCCGATTCCCAAACCCCCTCGTTCGCCAGCTGTTGCAGACCCAGAAGAAGCCTTGAGCCCATCCGGTTTCGGCGGTCCCGAGGAACGTTGACCGGATGAGGTCGGATCGCGTAGAGCTTCGGTCATGCGGACCGAGGCGTCGTGCAGACGGGAGTAGGCCAGACCACCGACAGCCGGGAGTTCCTGCAGGAGCGCGTCGCCGCCTTCGGCCTGGCTGTTTCGGTCATCTTGTTTCTCGCGCTGATCGGACGCATCGGCTTGGGCGTTGCGTTTGGCTATCTACGAGGCGAGGCAGCGCACCCGTCGTTTTGGGCCCATGCGTTGGCTTGGGTTCCCGTTGCATGCGTCTGGCTGATTTGCCGTTCGGGCCCGCTCTCGACTCGCATCATTCAGATCGTCGAGGGTGTGGGGCTGGTCCTGACCAGCATTTGCCTCGTCGTCATGGGTGCCTATCTTCCCGCCGCCGCGGGCGCCGCCACCACCACGGCGTATTCTTTGTCTTTCGGGCTCATCGCGCGCGCGATCTTCGTTCCGAGCACTGCGCGGCACACCGCCTGGCTCGGGCTCGCGATAGGGATTCCGCTCGTCATCGCGGTCTACTTGAACTTCCTGACGGTCGACCTGGACGTGTGGAACAGCCACGGCTTCTTTCGAAAGATCGACGAAGAGCACGTGTTGGCGCGGAGCCAGGCCATTCAGATTGGATTCGCATGGGCCCTCACCACCTTGCTCGCGGCTTGGGCGACCCGCGTGATCTATGGACTGCGAAAAGACGTGCGCGACGCGAAGAAGCTCGGCCAGTACCTGATCGAGGAAAAGCTCGGGGAGGGCGGCATGGGCACCGTCTATCGGGCGCAGCACGGGCTTCTCAAACGTCCTACGGCCATCAAGCTGTTGAGCCCGGATCGAAACGCGCCCGAGGACATCGATCGGTTCCGGCGCGAGGTGCAGATGACCGCGAGGCTCAAGCATCCCAACACCGTCACCATCTACGACTACGGTCGCACCGACGACGGAACCTTCTACTATGCGATGGAGCTTCTCGAAGGCGTGACGCTGCTCGAAATCGTGCAAGCGCAAGGACCGCTGCCAGAATCCCGCGTCATCCACATCATGCGCCAGTGCGCCATGGCGCTGCACGAGGCGCATCAGTTGGGTCTCGTGCATCGCGACATCAAACCCAACAACATCATGATGACCCAACAAGGGGGCGTTCACGATGTGACGAAGGTTCTCGATTTCGGACTAGTCAAGGGCGTGGGCCCCGATGCAGACACGACCAAGACCTGGACCGAGGCGATCATCGGCACGCCCCGCTTCATGAGTCCCGAGCAGATCTTGGATCCGCCCTCGGTCGATGCGCGGTCCGATCTCTATGCGCTCGGGGCCGTTGGGTACTACTTGTTGGCCGGCCGCTTCGTGTTCGAAGGCACGAGCGCCATCGAGATCTGTGCGCAGCACCTTAGCGCGACCCCGGAGCCGCCCTCGTCGGGCGGTGAGCCACGGGTCCACCCGGAGCTAGAGCGCATCGTCATGCAATGCCTCGAAAAGAAGCGGGACGACCGGCCGCAATCCGGCGCCGAGCTGGCCGAGCGCCTCGGCGCGCTTCCCATCGACCGATGGAGCCAGCGAGCCGCGGCGAGCTGGTGGGAGACGGTCGGCCGGGGAATCATCCTGCATCGGGAAAGAGATGGCGAAGTGGGGAGCCTAGCGACGATTCAGGCACGGCCGGTGTATACAGAGAGCTGATGGCGGAGCCACGGCCCAACGAACCGAGCGACCTCGTCGCGCGCATGGCGGCCGGCGATTCGGAAGACGCGCTGAGCGAGTTCTACGCCCAGTATGCGAGCACCGTACTCGCCTTGCTCACCAAGATGCTGGGCTCCCGTGCAGAAGCCGAGGAGATTTTACAAGAGGTCTTCGTCGAGCTCTGGCGGCGCGCGCCCGAGTACGACAGCTCCAAAGGAAGTGTGATCGCATGGGTCGTCACCGTGGCGAGGAGTCGGGCGCTCGATGCGTTGCGTGCGCGATCTCGCCGCCACGGCGATCGTCAGTTGCAGCTCAGCGAGCGGCACGCGCTGGGCACCGAAGGTGGGCGCCCCGACGTGTTGGTATCATCGACGCGCTGGCATCAAGCGTTGCGACAGGCCTTTCGACAGCTCAGCGAGGATCAGAGGGCCTGCCTCGAGCTCTCGTACTTTCTCGGGATGTCGCACGGGCAAATAGCCGATGCCCTCAACCTACCCGTGGGGACCGTGAAGTCCCGCATTCTGTTGGGCATGCGTGCGCTACGCGCGATGCTCCCCATCATTCACAGGAGTATGCGCGCATGACCGATCCCAGGGAACGAGCGGAGCTTCTGGCGGCCCTTCACGCGGCAGGGGCGGCTTCCGAGGAAGACGAAAAGGAGCTCCAGGCGCTGATCGAGGCCGACCCGACCCTCGAGGACGTGGTCAGAGACTTTCAAGACTCCATCACGGCGCTTGCATCGAGCTTCGACCCCCTCGAAACCTCGCCCAAGACTCTGAGCCAGATTCAGAGGAAGATCGCGAAGGAGAAGGGGGGCTTGCTCAGCCGGCTGAAGGGCTGGCTCTCGAGGTCATGAGCTCGGGCAAGTGAAGATTTCGAAACGACGAATCCCGCGTGCAAGGAGGGGCTTTACCGCGCGCCAAAACGCGCCTATACGGCGCCGAGGAGCGCGGCGATGCGGAAGCAGTTCTTTGTGATGGTGGCTCTTGCTGCCTCGATGGCTGGATGCGGTGAGAGCGCAAGCTCCACCAATACCGAGTGTCCCCCGGGACAGGTGCGTTGCGGCGGCCAGTGCATAGACGAGATCGCACCGAACCTCACGGCCATTCAGGAACAGATCTTCGACCAGAGCTGCACCACGTTCACCGCGTGCCACCTCGGCGCCGAGCCGGCTCAGGGGCTCGACTTGAGCTCGGTCGCAGCATCGGCTGAAGACCTCATCGGGATCGAGTCGGAGCAGGTCGACGGCAAGCTCCGCGTGGCCCCGAACGACAGTGACGCGTCCTACTTGGTGAACAAGATCACCGGCGTCGGTCTCGCGCCCAACACCTTGCGAATGCCGATCAGCGCTCGCTTCGAGATCCTCTGCGAGCCGCAGATCGATGCGATTCGCGAGTGGATCGATCTCGGCGCACCCATCCAGTGATCTGGGGCAGACTCGGCGTCTGGTCGATCGGCACTTGGCTGGGAATCCTTGCCTTGCCAGTGAGCCTCGTCCATGCGCAGGAGGCAGGCGTGGTGGGTCATGCGGCGCCAGTCGACTCCGATGGGGACGGCATACCCGACGCGGAAGAAGACCGAAATCACAATCAGCGCTTGGACCACGGGGAGACCGATCCTCATTCACGCGACACGGACGGTGACGGGGTCGACGACGGAACGGAGCTTCGTACCGGCACCGACCCCGCCCACAACGGCCTCATCGACTTTCCAGAGCCCATGGTATTCGACATGGTGCGCGGACTCGGGGCGGAGCAGGGCGAGGTCGAGGTCAACGCGCTCGTGCTCGTGCCCACGTCTCCCTTCGCGGCGAACTGGGCTCCCGAGATCGAAGCTGCCGTCGTCGACGGTTTCGCCATCGAGCTCGAGGCGGGGCTCCGGAACATCGACTTGAAGAGCCTGAAGCTGGCGTTGCAAGGAACCGTGGCGATGCGCGACGACGGCAGCATCGGTCACGGCCTGCAAGGGCTGGTCGAATACTTCCTCGATGAGGAAGTATTCATCTACACGCCGTTGTACATCCTCGGTGTCAGGCTGGCGCCCGCGCTCACGTTGGTTTCCCTGGTCGGGCCTGCCTTCGAAAGCCGCATTGGCGGAAAGACCCATGCCGGCATTCTCGTCAATTTCACCCTCTTCTGGGCGCCACACCCACGGGTGGTCGTTGGCACCGAACAGAATTTCAAGTGGCTTCCGAGTGAGTATCTCATCCGCTGGATGCCTCAAGTCCACTGGCAGGCCTGCGCTCGATTTCAGATCCAAGCCGGCTTCGGGGTCCTTCACATCGATCGGCGCACTGCGGGCGAAGCCGCTGCTCGCCTCATCGTCGAATTCTGAGACTACCTAGAGCGCGCTGCACTGATCTTCTTTGTTACCGCCGACCACGTTGCCGCTGCCGGTCGGTGCCGGGCCCTTTGAAGAAATGAGAAACCAGAGACGGTGGCACCGGGCGTCAAGGCGGAGATGCGCCGCGCAGAAATGGCAAAAGCCGGCCCCCCGAAGAGGGCCGGCCCATTTCGTCGGCCGCTCGAATCAGCGGCCTCGGCGAGCGCGTGGAGCCTGCGTCAGAACGGGGACACCACGAACGTATACTCGATGAGCGTCTGCACCTGCGGCACGCCCTGGACGTGAATGCGGGCGAGCTGGACTTGGTCATTGCGCACGGTCACCGGAAACGGACCCTCGTTGCAGTCGAAGGGGCCCCCGTTGATTCGGGTGGTGTCGTTGCCGTCGACGTTCAGAAGCTCGACCCGGGCGAAGACAGTTTCGTCGCCGTACACGTCGCAGTCGATGTCGATCTCGATCCGTTGGTTCGGGTTGCTGTTGTTCGGCAGCTCGAACTGCACGAAGTCTTCGTTGTCGCCATCCTCGGCGGAGATCTGGTCGGTGTAGACGATTTCTCGGGTTCCGGTGATGCTCAGGAACTCGTCGACCGCGGGGTTGGCGGCGCTGTCGTTGTCGAACGGAGCGATGAGCTCTTCTTCATCCTCGATGACCTCTTCCTCGTCGAGCTCATTCACGTCCTCGACGAACGGATCATCCACGTTGAAGTCTTCTTCTTCGAAACCAGCGCCGGCATCGCCGCATGCGACGGCAAAGGCGGAAAGCAAGCTAAGGCAAATCGCGTCAAGGGTTCGTTTCTTCATGGGGTCCTCCTCATTCCTTCGTGTTCGGGGTCAGGCCTCGCGGCTTCCGCGAGCACCGGCGGAGCAAGTCCGCCTTTCAAAGACCCCTACGTCGGCAGGTGGCGATTGGATTAAGAGGACGAAGAATTTCTCGAGGAGCCCGGTTTTTCCGGGCCGATCGGCATGTCCCAGGGGGTGCCTAGGAGCGCGAGCTTGAGCCGCTGAAGCCTGGATGGCTGCGGCCGTTCGGACCGGAGTGGAAGACGATGCTCTTCGAGGAGGCCCGAATCGAGCCCTTCGATCAGCTCGAGCGCGCCGTACGGTCTCAGCAGCTCGTCGACACGTCGCCGGTCGCCTTCCTCAAGCCCGAGGTACTCGTTCTGGAGCACCTCGAGGCAATAAACCCGATAGCGAACCACCTTCAGCCGCTCGTAGACGACGCCGTGCGCGGGATGATCGAACCGCTGCTCGCCCGCCGACCAGGCGCGCGCGTTGCCGAGAAGGAACGGCCAGTAGACCTGCACGACCTCCTTCAGGAAGTATGCCCAACCCGGGTGCGAGAAGCTGCTGAAGCTCGGATTCCCGGGTAGGCGGTTTGCGCGCGCGTTCCATACGCGGCCTACCCAAGCAAAAACCTCCGGGGCACGCTCTTCCATGATGCGGCCGGGTGTCGGGTCCTGTGCGTAGTGGCGGAACATCGGACCGAACAATCCGATGTCGACCAACGAGGGATGGCTCCCGAGCAGGTAGGGCTGGTCCTCGAGTAAGAGCCGCATGTTGTCGAGCAAGTCGAGATACTGACCTCGGATGTGCGGCTCCGTTTCCCGGCTCAGCCCATCGCCCGTGAGATAGGTGGCGATCTGGCGGCGGCCGTAGTACCAACCCCCGAGCCAGTTGGGGGCCGGAAAATCCCCCAAGACCTCGTGACCGATGCGCCGCATGAGATGCTTGCGCGACTCGATGGGCTGCCAACGCCAGTAGAGCGCCGCGCGCCAACACCACTCGTCCGCGTAGTCCTCGATCAGCTTCGACATGAAACGCAGCACGGGGTCTTTCGGAATCACCGGAGGGTCCGGATACTGAGACTCGAGCCAGTCGATCATCGGCGTCGTGTCCTTCAGCCACTGACCGTTCGCGAGCCGGATTACGGGCACCTTCATGAGCCCTGTCGCAGGCAGGATCTCGTTTCGCAGCGCCTTCATGTCGACGACTCTGCGCTCGAACGGGATCTGCTTGTACCGGAGGTACGCTTCCATCTTGCCGCTGAAGTACGACATGTCCGCCACGAAGGCGGTCATGGGCTCCCACTCCGGGTGTTGCTGCGTCGCCATCCTTCGATTCGTACTACCCGCGCTCCTCCGAGTAAAAGCCTCTCCGGCTTGCGCGCTGGCAAGCTCGCGTTGGGAGGGTAAAGTCCCGCGTCGTGACCGATGAGACCTCCCGTTGGCGTCGCTGGATTCGCGAGCCGCTTCTTCATTTCGTCGTGCTCGGCGCGGTGGTGTTCGCCGTCTACGCCGCCGTCGAAGACTCGTCGGTCGAGCCGCTGTCGCTCGATGGCGCCCCGGTCGATGAGCTCGTACGGGATTGGAAAGCCCGCACGGGCGCCGAGCCGACGCCCGCGCAGCGAGCTCGACTCGAGAGGGAGTGGATCGAGGAAGAAGCGCTCTATCGCCGTGCGCGGGAGCTCGGCCTCGACGAGACCGACACGGTAGTTCGGCGGCGCTTGGTCCAGCGCATGCGCTTTCTCATCGAGGACACGACGCCGGTGCCCGAGCCTGACGATGCCGCGCTCGAGGCCTGGGTCGACTCCCACGCCTCGGACTACGGCCAGCCCGTGCATCTCTCGTTCGAGCATCGGTTCTTCAGCAGGGGCAAGCGCGGAGCGCATCTCGTTGCAGATGCAGAGGCAGCCGCTCGGAAGTTGGCCGCCTCCCCCGAGTCGCCGGTGGCCGGAGATCCGTTCCCACGCGGAGAGCTGTTTCAGGGTCAGGCGCCGGCTGCGATCGCGCGGACATTCGGCAGCGCGTTTGCCGATCGTATTGCCGATCTTCCCATCGGACGCTGGTCCGGTCCCATCGAGTCATCCTTCGGGCTCCATGTGGTTCGCGTGACCAGCAGGCGCGAGCCGGCTCCGCCGTCGCTCGAGGCTGTTCGCGAACGGGCTAGGGCCGATTGGATGTACGCCGAGCGTCAGCGCCTCAACGAACAGGCGGTCGACCGCATCATCGAACGCTATGGAGCCCGAGGGAACGAGCAGCCATGATCAGGTTGCTCTGGCTCGCCATTGCGCTGTGCAGCCTCGTTTCCGTTCCGGCGCCTGCATCGGCTCACTCGATCCACGCCGCGCTGCTGCGGCTCGACGTGCGGGGTGATGGTACGGTCGATGTGCTCCTCAAGGTCCCGCGTGTGGAGTCCGGACCGCGCAATCTGCGCATCCGGCTCCCGAACGCTTGCCACGACCTCGGCGACCGCGCATCACTGCAAACGGCCGACGCCGTCATCGAGTCTTGGCGGGTGGCCTGCACACTCGACGAGATCCGCGGTGCCGAGCTTTCGGTCGAAGGGCTGACCCCGGTCGTCGGGGAGCTCTTCGTTCACGTCCAAGGCGCAGCACAGGGCCCTTGGACGGCCGTGTTGTCGCGGAACGCCACGCAAGCTGCGCTTCTGCTGAGCGATGATCCCACGGCTCGACAGTCTACACACGCCGCCGACGGATTTTTCGTGCTTGGCATCGAGCACATCCTCTCGGGCCCGGACCACCTCTTGTTCGTCTTTGCGCTTTTGCTTCTGGTCACCCGCGCCAAAAGGGGCGAGCCGTGGCGCGCCATCGTTTCCACCATGGCTTGGACCGTGACCGCGTTCACGTTGGCCCACAGCTTGACGCTCGCCGGGTCGGTTCTCGGATGGGTCCGTCTCCCGAGCAAGCCAGTCGAGATCTTGATCGCGCTGAGCGTCTTGCTGTTGGCAGTCGAGCTCACGCGAAAGCGGACCGAACATACGCTCACCGCTCGTTATCCATGGGCCGTCGCGTTCCTCTTCGGCTTGCTCCACGGGTTCGGCTTTGCAGGCGTGCTCCGCGAGGTGGGTCTTCCTGACGAGGCGATCGGTCAGGCCCTTTTGCTATTCAATTTGGGGGTCGAAGCCGGGCAGTTGCTGTTCCTCGCCGCAGTTGCGAGCGTCTGGTGGCTCGTCCGGCGGGTGCGTACCCCCATGCACGAGCACGGGCCCGAGCTACTACGGGGTTTCGAATGGGCGGCCGCCTATGCTATCGGTGTGGCGGCGGTATTTTGGTGTCTCCAGAGGATGTGGGTCTAGAGCTACACATGAAGCGGCTATGGTTGGTTCTGTTCGGTCTGATGTTGGGATGCTCCACGCAGGAATCCACGTCAGAACCGTGCGTCGGCTCGAAATGTGAGGGGCTCTGTGAGGATTTCGAGCCCGGGCTGCGCGTCCTCTGGGGCGACCTTCACGTCCACACGCGCGTCTCCTTCGACGCGTACTTCTTCAGCTCGCTGAACGGTCCGGAGGAAGCCTATCGCTTCGCCAAAGGTCAGCCTGCGGGCGTCGTGTGTGACGAGCCAGACACCGCATGTGGGACGCTGCAGCTCGACCGTCCCCTCGATTTCACGGCCGTCACCGAGCACGCCGAGTTTCTCGGAGCGTTCTCCACGGCATGCGGGGGCGACATACCCGACCTCGCATGCGGCCCGGTGGGAACGCTGATCCGCGATTCGGTCGACGAATTCATCCAGGGCGACAACCCCATCGACGCGGAGCTGATCGAGAGCCTCTTTTCGAGCATTCCCGATCCAGATACGATCTGGCAGGACATCCAAGCGGTGACGGAGGCACAGAACGATCCTTGCTCCTTCACCACGCTTCATGCCTACGAATACAGCCCCTTGATCAACGGTTCCAGCATGCATCGGAACGTGGTCTTCGTCGGAGACGTCCTTCCGAGCCATGCGATTTCCCTCTTCGATACGGAAAGTGAATGGGAGCTATTCGACTCACTCGAGGCC
Source organism: Polyangiales bacterium (assembly GCA_035466435.1). Classification (GTDB taxonomy): domain Bacteria; phylum Myxococcota_A; class Polyangia; order Polyangiales; family Houyiibacteriaceae; genus SG8-38. The sequence goes on from DATIUW010000295.1 coordinate 13,681, forward strand.
GAATGCGGCAACGTCGAGGGATGTGACTACCTGACCATCCCACACAACTCCAACCTCGCCGACGGCCGCATGTTTCTTCCAATCGGAACCCCGTTCGCATTTGCCGGCCGCGACAATCAACCCTTGACCTCCGAGGACGCGGCGCTCCGCGCGAAATCAGACCGCCTGGTGGAGATCATTCAGCTCAAGGGCCAATCCGAATGCATGGCTGGATTCGGTTTCGATGGGCTCGGCTCGGACGAGATCGACGCGGCCTGCTACTTCGAGCAAAACAAACCCATTTGCACCGGAGCGCCGGACGACAGCCCTCGCTGCAAGCCGGTCGAGCAGTCCCTGTGCACCACGGTGACGGGAGACCCGACCGCCAGCTCCGAGCCCCGAGACTGCTCGTCGCCGCTCGATTTCGTCCGGGGTGCGCTCGGTGAAGGAATACGGGTCCGGGACTCGCTCGGTTCGAACCCCTATCAGTTCGGCTTCATCGGCTCGACCGATACCCACAATGGCATCCCGGGCGCGGTGGCCGAACGAGGCTTCAACGGGCACGGCGGGGTCATCGACGCAGACCCCGCGAAGCGCCTCGGGGAGTGGAGCTGCGGCATCGACGACCCCGATTGCACCGAGCGGGTATTCGAGCGCACCGTGGCTTTCTCGAACAATCCCGGCGGGCTGACCGCAGTTTGGGCCGAAGAGAACACCCGCGAGTCGATCTTCGCCGCACTGAAGGCCAGGCGTGCCTACGCGACGAGCGGGCCCCGAATCGAGGTCCGAACTTACGGCGGCCGCACACCGTTTCCGACTGATTTTTGTGCTCGTCTGGAAGCTGGAGAGACGCCCGTCGAGCAAGGCGAGGTCGATGCGGTACCGATGGGCTCCGTGCTGCCCGACGGCGACGGAGCGCCGAGCTTCGCCGCATGGGCATTGCAAGATCCAGGCGGCAGCACGCCCGGGGCTCCGCTCGAGCGCATCCAGATCGTCAAAGGCTGGGTCGACGCCGAGGGCGTGGCCCAGACCAAGGTGTTCGACGTGGCCGGGCAGGCCGATGGTCCGGCGCCCGAGTCCGATTGCTCGATCGTCACTGCGGGTAGGCCCGAGCAACTATGCGTTACTTGGACCGATCCGGAGTTCGAAGCGGCGCGGGACGCATACTACTACGTCCGCGTGCTCGAGCAGCCAACGTGCCGCTGGAACACCTTGCAGTGTCTCGAGCTCGGCGTGGTCTGCGATCAGCTAGACTCCACTACGGGCACATTCCCGGCCGAAACGGGATGGGCCGGCTGGGAAGGGTGTTGCGACATCGACGGCGAGCCCGGCAGCTTCGTCGGCACCAATCGCTTCGACCTGATTCGAGAGCGCGCCTGGACGTCGCCCATTTGGCATGAAGCCGGCTAGCGAAACGACGCCGCTTTTTTTTGGCTCAAGCCCGTAACGCTCCTCGCCTGGCGCGCACTTCCGAGTGAACCTCGGGGTCATGCCGCAGGAGCGGGCCCCATCGAAAAAGGAGAATATCGATGAATGGACCCATTTCACATGGCGTGATCACGGTCGCGCCCACCGTCAGCTGCGTCTCGAGCACCACTCCAGTACCCGGTTTCGGGGTGCTGCCTGTCAATGCTTTTCTGGTCGAGGCGTCGGAGCCGGTGCTCGTCGACACCGGGATGCCCGCCCTGGTCGATGAAACCATTGCCGCGCTGTCCACCCGCGTCGATCCCGCCGACCTCCGCTGGATCTGGCTGACCCACTGTGACGCCGATCACGTTGGAGCCTTGGAAAAGCTGCTCGAGCTTGCACCCAACGCCCGGGTCGTCACCAACTACCTCGGCATGGGCAAGCTCTCCATGCGCACGGCGCTGCCGCCGGAGCGCTTCTATCTGATCAATCCCGGTCAGAGCCTCCACGTCGGGGACCGCGAGCTCCGTGCCGTCGCGCTG
>DATIUW010000296.1:0-2120 GCA_035466435.1 Polyangiales bacterium
CGATGCTCGGTCAGCCCATCAGCATGCTCCTGCCGCAAGTCGTGGGTTTCAAGCTCACCGGGAAGCTCCGAGAAGGCGCAACGGCGACCGACGCCGTCCTCACGGTCACGCAGATGCTTCGTAAGAAGGGCGTCGTCGGCAAGTTCGTGGAGTTCTTCGGGGAAGGCATGGAGACACTTTCGCTGCCGGACCGTGCGACCATCGCGAACATGGCGCCCGAATACGGCGCCACCATGGGCTTTTTCCCGGTCGACCAGGAGACGCTGGCCTACCTTCGCTTCAGCGGGCGCGAGGAATCGCACGTCGAGCTCGTCGAGCGTGTTCTGAAGGAGCAGGGTTTGTTTCATACGGCGAGCTCGCCCGAGCCGCGGTTCACCGATACCCTCGAGCTCGACCTCGGGGACGTGGTTCCATCGATTGCCGGACCGAAGCGTCCTCAGGATCGAATCGCGCTCACCGAATCCAAGCCTTCCTGGCAGGAGGCGTTGCGCGCATTCGAAGCGTCCGCAGACGCCGCCGCAGAGGTGACTCGCGGCGACGATACCTTCACCCTGCGCAACGGGGCAGTGGTGATTGCGGCCATCACGAGCTGCACGAACACCTCGAACCCGTCGGTGATGTTGGGCGCAGGGCTCGTGGCCAAGAAAGCCGTCGCAAAAGGGCTCCGTACCAAGCCGTGGGTGAAGACGAGCCTCGCGCCGGGCTCACAGGTGGTGACCGAATACCTCGACAGGTCTGGGCTGATGGACGACCTGGAGGCCCTACGCTTCAATCTGGTGGGATACGGCTGCACGACCTGCATCGGCAATTCGGGACCACTCGACCCCGAGATCGCCGAGGCGATCAAGGCAAACGACTTGCTGGTGACCTCGGTGCTCAGCGGGAACCGCAACTTCGAGGGCCGGGTCAATCCTCTGACGAAGGCCAACTATCTCGCATCGCCGCCCTTGGTCGTCGCCTACGCGCTCGCGGGGACGATGGACGTCGATTTCGAAAAGGATCCCATCGGGCAGGACGAGTCGGGGAACGACGTCTTTCTGCGCGACATCTGGCCCACCCACCAGGAGATCACCGAAACCCTGCGCGCGTCGGTCAAGAAGGAGCAGTTCTTGGAGCGATATGCGGTCGTGCTCGATGGACCTCCTCAGTGGCGCGAGGTGGAGTTCGACCCGGGGGATCGTTACCAGTGGGATCCCGACTCGACCTACGTCCGACTGCCGCCGTTCTTCGAGGGGGTCGAGCCTCGGGAGCCCGAGCCGCCAAAGGACATCGAAGGTGCCCGCGTGCTTTGCTTGCTCGGCGATTCGGTCACCACCGATCACATCTCGCCTGCGGGCTCGATTGCCCTCGACAGTCCAGCCGCGCGGTACTTGCAGAAGCATGGCGTCGCTCCCCGCGACTTCAACAGCTACGGAAGCCGCCGCGGCAACCACGAGGTCATGATGCGCGGGACGTTTGCCAACATTCGTCTTCGGAACCTCCTCGCGCCTGGAACCGAGGGCAGCGTGACTCGCTACCTTCCCACCAACGAGCAGATGAGCATCTACGATGCGGCGATGCGGTATCAGCAAGATGACGTCCCGCTGCTGGTCATTGCCGGCAAGGAGTACGGCACGGGGTCTTCGCGTGACTGGGCCGCAAAGGGCACTTTGTTGCTCGGCGTCCGTGCCGTCATTGCCGAGACCTACGAGCGCATCCACCGCTCGAATCTCATCGGCATGGGTGTGTTGCCGCTCGAGCTCGAGCCGGGCAGCAGTCACGAGACCCTCGGTCTCACGGGGGAAGAAACGTTCTCGATCTCGGGAATCTCCGAAGGCCTGACCCCAGGCAAGAAGCTTTCCGTGCAAACGGACGCCGGGAACTCATTCACCGTGACGGCGCGCGTCGATACGCCGCAGGAAGTCGAATACTACGTGCACGGCGGCATCCTGCAGTACGTCTTGCGTCAAATGGCAGCGCGGCAGCAGGGTCGCGACTAAGGCGTCATGTCATTGGTCTTCGTGATTTCGCCGCCGCGCGCGGGGTCGACGCTGCTTCAGCGCATGATGGGTGCGCATTCGGAGATCTTCACGCATCCCGAGCCACACCTCATCACGCCGATCGCGCATCTCGGCGTGTAC
>DATIUW010000297.1:0-4812 GCA_035466435.1 Polyangiales bacterium
AGATGCTCGCGTCCTTTGAAGCTCTCCGCGTAGATCTTGTACACGTCCTCGGTGCCGGAAGGTCGCGCGGCGAACCAGCCGTTTTCGGTCGTGACCTTCAACCCGCCGATGGAAGCGTCGTTCTCGGGGGCCCTGGTGAGCACCTGTCGGATCGGCTCCCCGGCGAGCTCCGAAGCGTCGATGTCGGATTCGCTCATGGCCTTGAGGGCAGCCTTTTGCTCGGACGTCGCGGGCGCATCGATGCGTTCGTAAACCGGGTCGCCGAACTGCGCGGCGAGGCTCCGATAGCATTCGCCAGGATCTCTACCCGTGGTCGCGGTGATTTCCGCCGCAAGCAGATTGAGAAGGATCCCGTCTTTGTCCGTCGTCCAAACGCTTCCATCCTTGCGAAGGAATGAAGCGCCGGCGCTTTCCTCACCACCAAACCCATACGACCCATCGATCAACCCATCGACGAACCACTTGAAGCCCACTGGCACTTCCGCCAAACGGCGGCCCAGGTCACGAGCGACCCGGTCGATCATCGCGCTGCTGACGAGTGTCTTGCCGACGGCTGCGCGGTCCGGCCAATTACGCTCGGTGAACAAGTAGTTGATGGCGACGCTGAGATAGTGATTGGGATTCAGCAGCCCCCAGCTCGGCGTGACGATCCCGTGGCGATCGAAGTCCGTGTCGTTCCCGAACGCGATGTCGTACTGGTTTCGCAGGTCGACCAAGCGCGCCATGGCGTATGGGGACGAACAATCCATGCGGATTTTCCCATCGCGATCGAGGGTCATGAACGAAAAGGTGGGGTCGATCACGTCGTTGACGATGTCGAGACGAAGCCCATGACGCTCGGCGATCCGGGGCCAGTACTCGATGCCCGCTCCACCCATGGGATCGACGCCGATGCGCAAGCCCGCGGCCGACACCGCCTTCATGTCGATGACGGAGTCCAGAGCATCGACGTAGGGTGTGATGAAGTCGTGGATCTGCGTCGTCTCGGCGCGCAGCGCTGCATCATAGTCGAGGCGCGCGACGTCCTTCAGGCCCGCCGCGAGCAACTGATTGGCACGTCGCTCGATCCAAGACGTCACCGCGGTGTCGGCGGGACCTCCATGAGGAGGATTGTATTTGAAGCCTCCATCCTCCGGTGGATTGTGCGATGGAGTCACGACGATTCCGTCTGCCTCGCGTTCGCTGTTTCGGTTGTGCTCGAGAATGGCGAAGGAGATGGCCGGGGTGGGCGTAAAGTGACCCTCGGCTGCAATACGAGTCGTGACGCGGTTGGCAGCGAGAACCTCGAGCGCGGTCTTGGCAGCAGGCGTCGATAGTGCGTGGGTATCGCTTCCGAGATACAGAGGCCCATCGATGCCTTCGGCCCGCCGGTAGTCACAGATCGCTTGTGTCGTGGCGAGAATGTGCGCTTCGTTGAAGCCGAGGCGAAGTGCCGACCCCCGGTGACCTGACGTGCCGAAGCTCACCCGGTGAGAAGGCTCGTTCGGATCGGGCTTTTGATCGTAGTACGCGTCGATGAGCTTACCGACGTCGACGAGAACCTCGGGCGGAGCGGGTTGCCCCGCGAGCGGGTGTGCAGTCATCGAGTGGCTTCTAGCAGCCAACCGGAGGCTTGACGAAGCCCCGGCATTCGATGATCAGTTGCCGCCGCCGAGCTGCTCGGAGAGGTAGCGCTCCTTGCCGATCGCCTCAATCACGTGAAGCTGGGCCTCGAGCCAGTCGATTCCTTCTTCCTCGTCCTGAAGGATCGTTTCGAGAAGCTCGCGGGTCCCGTTGTCGCCTTTGTCGCGGCACAACGCGATGCCGTTGTTCAGCCGTTTGACGGCGTCGTACTCCAGCTCGAGATCGAGCCGGTGCTGCTCGATGGGGTCCTCTCCGACCTTGACCGGAAAGTAGCGCTGCATGTTGGGTATTCCCTCGAGGAACAAGATGCGCTCGATCACCTTGTCGGCATGCTTCATCTCCTCGATGGACTCTTCCCTTTTCTTCTGCGCGAGCTTGGGAAAGCCCCAATCGTCACACATCTTCGAGTGAATGAAGTACTGATTGATGGCTGTGAGCTCGGAGGTGAGTACCTCGTTGAGCACGGCGATGACTTCTTCGTTGCCCTTCATGGAGTTTCCTTCGTGCGAGCATAGGGACCCCCATGTTCGGTGGCAATGCGGAGCGCGTGAACTTGAAAGGCGATTTCAGTTGGCGCTCAGCCTCGCGGTCCCCGCGCCTCGAGCGAACCTTGGGGGCCGTGGTGTATCTCGAGCAGGCGATCGATCGTCTGTCGGCAACCTCCGCAGCTACCGCCGGCGCCGCAGGCTTCCCGGATCTCATTCGAGCTTCGAGCGCCCGCACTCACGCACTGGCGAATGGTGGCGTCGTTGACCGCATGGCAGTGACACACAAGCATTTTCACATTTATAGCGCAGGGAAGTTGCAAATCAAATTCAATAAATCCCCGTGCCCCAAAGCTCAATAATTACGAGGACTACACCCCGTGCTTACTCTGCTGCGTCCGAGGCCCGCTCGGCCCGTTCCGTCTCGTGATGCGCGGCCGATCCCGCTTGCTCCGGGTCGAGGGGGCTGAGCCCAGCAGCTCGAAGAAGGTCGAGGTCGGCGTCGTGATCGGGATTGCCGGTCGTGAGGAGCTTGTCGCCGAAGAAGATGCTGTTTGCGCCTGCCATGAAGCAAAGAAGCTGGGCCTCGCGGCTGAGCCACGCGCGGCCGGCCGAAAGACGCACCCGCGCGCGGGGCATCATGATGCGGGCCGTGGCGCACATTCGAACGAGCTCGAGCGAATCGACGGGCTTTTGTTGGGCGAGCGGAGTACCGGGCACCGCCACCAGCGCGTTCACTGGTACGCTCTCTGGCTGCGGCGAAAGATTGGCGAGCGTCACCAGCATTGCTACGCGGTCGTCGACGCTCTCTCCCATGCCGATGATGCCTCCGGCACACACCGAAATGCCAGCCGCCGCAACGCGCGCGATCGTCTGAAGCCGGTCCTCATAGGTTCGTGTGGTGATGATCTCGCCGTAGAAGTCTTCAGACGTATCGAGATTGTGGTTGTACGCGGTCAACCCCGCATCCTTGAGTTGCTCCGTCTGCTCGTCGTCCAACATTCCGAGCGTGGCACACGCCTCGAGTCCGAGCGCTCGAACACCGCGCACCATCTCGAGCACTTGCTGAAACTGACGGCTGCCTTTTTTGGGGCTTCGCCATGCAGCGCCCATGCAGAACCGGCTGGCACCGGCTTCTTTGGCTTGCCGCGCCTTGTCGAGGACGTCCTTCACGTCCATCAAGCGCTCGGCTTCGACATCGGTGTCGTACTTCGAGCTCTGCGGACAGTACGAGCAGTCTTCGGGGCAGGCTCCCGTTTTGATCGACAAAAGCGAGCAAAGCTGCACCGCATTGCGGGGTTGGGTGCGGCGATGAATCTCCTGGGCCCGGAACAAAAGCTCCGTCATGGGCAGATCGTGCAGCGCGCGCGCTTCTGCTCTGGTCCAATCGTGGCGGGCTTCACTCATCCCCAGCCTTCTAGCAGAGTGCCTTGAAAGCGCTAGGTTGGCCGCGTAGGGTCCGTGAATCTTGACCGAGGGACTCGATTCATCCTTTGCTTCTGCGGCTGCCATCGCCACCACCAAAGACGAACCTTCAACCGTCGTGGCCTGGGTGCCTCCCCTCGCGTGGATGTCGGGCATCGCGGCTCTCTTCGATCTCGTCATCAACCGCGCGCTCGTGAAGCTCGGTCACGACGCATGGTCGATGCAGGCGCTGATCCGTCTCGACCAGTGGGGCGGTTTTGCTCGCAATCTGAGTGTGGTGAGTGGTCTGGTCGCACTTTCGTTCTGCCTGGTCGCGCTCTCGTCTCGAAAGAGCGGGCTGCCTCTTTCCGCGCGTGCAGGCATCGCCGGCTTCGGGTGGGTACTGGTTCCCATCGTCGCGCTGATGACTTTTCTGCCCCGCGCATGGACCCGACCCGAGCTGGTGCTCGTCGTGGCCGGACTGGCGCACGCCTTGATGCTGCTTCTCATCCTCGCCGGGCTGCACTGGCGTTCGACGAAAGCCATTTTGACCGCGCTGGTTTTCACGCTCGTCGCCTCCTTCAGCGGGATCGTTTCGATGGTCGTCGCCTTGATCGGAAATCGAACGTATTGGGAGCAAACCGAACGCCTCTCGAACGCCTTTCGTTGGTCGGGCGAGCTGGCCTATCTGGCGGTGCCGTTCGCTCTCGGTCTGGCGGTCTCCATCCCTTGGCGAAAGACCGTGGGAAAAGCAGCGCTCGCGGTATCGATGCTTGCCGCGGCATCGGTGGCGCTGGCCATGATCGTCTGGCAGCACGCAGCCGGCCGGGATTGGCCGACCATCTTGTACGGCGCTCTGCGACTCGATCTTCTGCCCGACCGCCACACGCTCGTCTACGCGGTGCCCCTCGGCATCGGCTGGGCCGTGACCGCCGGAGCGGCTATCTCGAAGGATCCCGCACGCCGTCAAATGGGCGCCGCGCTCTTGCTGTTGCTCAGCAGCGGGTACGCGCCCCGAACGCCAGCCGCACTGGTGACGACGACACTGGGCGTAGCCCTACTCGCCCGAGCAGCCCTCGCGATCGCCGAACGCCAACGCTGACGCTGACGCTGACGAGCTACAGATCCCGATCCTTCAATCCCCGATCCGCGCACCTCGATCCCCGGAGAACGGGTCGCGACGGGCGTGCTCGCGAGCGGGACCCGTCGAGTGTCGTGTCTTGCCAAGCAAAGAGTCGTGTGCAGGGGCGCGGAAAAACGCGACATGGGGCGGAGCGGGCGTGCGAAGTGCCAATCGGCA
>DATIUW010000298.1:0-7638 GCA_035466435.1 Polyangiales bacterium
TGCGGTCTTTGGGGGAGCCGCAATGGACGTTGCAATCTGCGACCGCTGGCTCACTCGAGCTTCGGCAAGCCCACGAAGGCGGGGGTACCATTGCGGAGGGGGCGACGGACAGCCATCGGTGGACGTTTTACCATCAATCGCATGCAGGCCGCGCCAATGGACAAGTCATCGACGAAAGCTCGGTTTTCGTGGACCCACCCGGTGGCGAGTTCTGTCTCGTCTGCCACGAAAGCCATGAGTGGCTCTCGGTCCACGTCCCAACTTCGGTACTGTTTCCATCATGGCAAGAGTTGGAGCTCGCGTCCTCCGTCAAAGCACATCGGCTCAAAGCAGCACCGCACATGACTCGACGTTTCACGTCCCTGGTCCGCCGTTTTCTTTCGTCCGCCGAATCCCACCCTCAGCTCTTGGATTCTCCAGCTGCAAAGGCCTCTTTTGAAAATGAATTGCTGGAGGCGGCCAACGACCTCTTCACGGGGAGTCAGCATTCCCCAAGTCGTCACTTCGTCCGTTGGCATCGCGAATCCAAGTCCGCCGTAGAGCTCGCGATGGGGGATCTCGACCAATCGCTGTCCGTGCTGGACCTGGCTCGGCAAGGCGGCGTGCCTGAGCGGACTCTCCGAACCGCCTTTCAAAAGTGCTACGGAGTCTCGCCTGCAGAATACCTTCGCAGCCATCGTCTGCATCAAGCCCGGCGCGCTCTTCGCGCGAGCTGCCCAGACGAGACGACCGTCACCAAGATCGCGTTCGGACTGGGTTTTTGGGATCTGGGTCGGTTCGCCGGTGCGTATCACCAACTGTTCGGGGAACGCCCGTCCGAGACGCTTCGGAAGCCCGTTCGGCGATGAGTCGGCGTACGACGAGCCGCTGATCCAACGAGCGATGAGCGACGTACGCGAGAAGCGCGGGTCACGATGTACGAGCGGCTTGCGGCGCGGACGTCTTCCTGTCATCCCGAGAGCACGGCGCTACGGAGTAAGGGATCACGTTGTCCGAGCCTTCTACAGGTCTTTTTGCCGACTACGATCAGGGGGCGTTCTTCTGCGAGATGTTCGGCAGCGACGCCGATCCCAGGGGGCATACCGAGCTGATCCGAGAGCGGATGCGCAAGTTGAAGGTGTCAGCGCTTCAAAGACGGGCGCAGTCGAGCGACCGCGAGCTTTACAATCTCGGAATCACCTTCACCGTCTACTCGGACCGCGACGCCATCGATCGCGTTCTCCCCTTCGATGTCATCCCGCGGGTTCTCTCCCGTGAGGATTGGGATCACATCGAGCGTGGGTGCATCCAACGCGTGGCGGCGCTGAACCGTTTTCTCTACGACGTCTACCACGATCAGCACATTCTCAATGACGGCACCGTCCCGGCCGAGCTGGTGCTCGACAACGCCAACTACCGCCCCGAGATGCAGGGACTCGACCTTCCGCACGACACCTATGTCCACGTTTGTGGCATCGACCTGGTGCGCGACGGCAAGGGCGTTTTCCGCGTGCTCGAGGACAACGCCCGCACGCCTTCGGGCGTGTCGTACGTGATCGAGAATCGGCATCTCATGATGCGCGCGTTTCCCGACCTCACCGACATGATCGGACTGCGGCCGGTGTCCGACTATGGAATGCACCTTCAGGCAGCACTGTCCGAGGTCGCACCGCCGGGTGTCGACGATCCGAACATCGTCTTGATGTCACCAGGCGTCTTCAACTCAGCGTATTTCGAACACGTCTTCCTCGCTCGGGAGATGGGCGTCCCGCTCGTCGAGGGGCGTGATCTCGTCATCGAAAACGATCGTGTCTTCATGAAGACCACCGGTGGGCGGCGGAGGGTCGACGTGATCTATCGCCGAGTCGATGATGCGTTTCTCGATCCGGAGCAGTTCAATCCGCAGAGCCTGCTGGGCGCACCTGGGCTCTTCCGGGCGTATCGGGCGAAAAACGTATCCCTTGCGAACGCGGTAGGCACTGGAGTCGCCGATGACAAAGCGGTCTATGCGTACATGCCTCGCATCGTCCGCTACTACCTCGACGAGGACCCGATTCTTCAGAACGTCGACACCCACCTTTGCCGTGAACCCGAAGGTCTCGCCTACACGTTGGACCACCTGGAGGAGCTCGTCGTCAAACCGGTCGGGGAGTCGGGAGGGTACGGTGTCGTCGTCGGACCGAAAGCGACACGCAAGGAGCTCGAGGAGTGCCGCGCTCGGATCGAAGAGAATCCCGCCAACTACATCAGCCAGCCCATGGTCGACCTCTCCGTGTGTCCAACGCTGGTCGACGGTGCAATCGAGCCGAGGCATGTCGATCTCCGCCCGTACATAGTCACCGGCAAAGAGAGCTGGGTGCTTGCCGGCGGTCTCACACGGGTCGCGCTTCGCAAAGGCTCTCTCGTCGTCAACTCGTCGCAAGGCGGCGGTACCAAGGATACGTGGGTTCTTGAGTAGTCTCCTTTCACGATTCGCTGAGAACAGCTACTGGATGGCGCGGTACATGGAGCGCGCAGAGAATCTTGCGCGCATTCTGGAGGTCAACGAAACCTTCGCGCGTGACGTGAGGGGCGCGAACGACTGGCTGCCCATTCTGAGGCTGAATCGCGATGAGGAGTCCTTCTTCGAGCGCTACGACGAGGCACGCTCGGAAGCAGTGGTTCGCTTCTACATCATCGACGCCGAGAACCCCAACTCGATCGTCTGCTCAGTGAAGAACGCACGCGAGAATGCTCGCAGTATTCGTCACCTGATCAGTCTAGAGACCTGGGTGCAACTGAACGTCTTCTACAACTGGGTCACGTCGATTACGCCACGGGGCCTTCGCTTGTCCGAGCTCTCGCGGCTCTGTGGCCGAATCAAAGAAGGGGTCCAGCTCCACTCTGGCATCGTCACCGGGACCCTCTACCGCGACCAGGTATGGTCGTTTTATCGCCTCGGTGTGTTCACCGAGCTCGCCGACCAGATCACTCGGCTCATCGACATCAAGTATCACTCTCTGTTGCCCTCTTGGAAAGACGTCGGCTCTCCGATCGACATCGCGCAGTGGAACGCGCTCTTGCGGTCGGCGTCCGCCTATCACGGCTACCGACGGGTTTTTCCGCACGGCATGACCCCGACCACGGTCGCAGGGTTCATCCTCCTGAGCCCCCGGTTCCCGCGGTCCCTTCCTCACTGCGTGAACAACATCGAAGCGACCCTCGATGGGCTGCTCGAAGCCGAAGACCTCAAAGAGGTACGGTTCCCACGCGGCACGCTCGAACGCCTCAAATCGTTGAGCTCGCGCACTCCACAGGACGTCATCGCCTCGGGGCTCCACGAATACCTCGACGAGGTGCAAGTCGCGCTGCTCGACTTCGGTGGTGAGGTGAGCAACACGTTCTTTCACTCAGCTTGAGAACGACGAATTCAGCGCCCTCGACTCCCTTCTTGCAAGGGCGCGATCGAGTGCGGTACAGAGCAACTCGGGGTGCGCGAGCGCGTTCAGAAAGCTGAGGTGGTGGTCTCGATGCAAAAATGGATGATCGTGGTGGTGCTGGTGTCCCTGCTAGCGGCATGTAGCAGCGACTCGGACGGTGACTCGAGGACGCTCATGGCGGGTGCCGCAAGCCGGAGCATTCTTCCGACGGTCGACGGTCGGCGCGACTATCTGACGGACGCTCCAGGATGGCCGGTGCGGGAGGAGGTCGATCCCAACGACCCCGGAGTATTCATCGAGTCCTGGGATCAGGGTCGGGTGGACGTCGGCAATGGTCGTTCCGATTCCGCCTGGGTGCATGACGACCTGAGAGCGACGGCGTTGGCCCTTTCGTTCGGCGAGCAGCGCCTGCTGCTGATCATGGCGGATACCTACTCGTACTTCGGTACGGATATCGCCGTGATGTTGGACCGGGTACGGCCGCGGTTGCCCGAGGCATGGGTCGAGGCTCCAATCCTCGTCTCTGCGACGCACAACCATCATGGGCCCGACACGGCGTTCAGCATCAACGACGAATGGTTCTCCATGATGGCGGATGAAATCGCCGCGGCAGCCGAAGCTGCGGTAGCGGCGATGCAGCCAGCGACCATGTCCTCGGCCGTCGCCGATCATGGATACGGAACCGACGACGTGCGGGACCCCGTCATCCGCAACACGCGCCTCAACGTGCTTGCCATCGACGGCGTGGAGGACGGGGAGTCGATCGCGACGCTGGTCCAATGGACGAGTCACCCGGAGTCGACGCTCGGCTGGGACCCCCCAGCAGAAGCCGCGAACCTGCAAGAGGCGTGCTCCATCAAGGGTTGGACGGGCGACGACTGCACCGCCGAGGGGCGTTACCTCACGGCCGACTACCCGGGGGTATTGCGTGAGCGCCTTCAGGCAACGCGAGGCGGCGAAGTGCTCTACTTCAACGGCGCCCTAGGAAACCAAGTCGGGCCTGGTGCCGCTCCGACCTGGGTCGTCGACGAGCAACATCCGGTCGGTGACGGGCTGACGGTCCCCGAGGATGCCGTGCCGCTCACCGAATGTGAGGACCGGGAACCCTACCTGTGCCGCAGCTTCGCCAAGACCGAGTCCATCGGCACCGAGCTCGCCAACGCGGTGCGTGGCGCGTTGGAGCAGCCCAACCCGGTCAGGCCTCGCGAGCTGAGCGTCCGCGTCGAGAGCTTCTACACCCGTCTCACCAACATCGGGTTTCGCGTTCTGATCGCCGACGGCGACATCGGATGGCAGGTTCCTGTGCTCTACGAGTGTGCGGGCAAGCCATTCACCGACGACAACTGCGTCGAAGATGGCGGAGAGCTCATCGACGACCGCCTGCTCACGCCCTTCGTCGGCAGTCAGATCACGCGGGGAGACGTCTTCCGATCGCAGATTGCGCACGTCGATTTCGGCGACGTCGGCATGCTGTACATGCCGGGCGAGCTCCCGCCCGAGCTCGTTGCCGGGCTCCCTGAGGATTTCGAAACCGCGCCACCCGAGAAGTACTACCGTGAGCCACACCTGCACGCCGTCGGTGCGGACTACGAGATTCCGGGCCACCTGCTTTCGCTGCTCGAAGAGGACGTGACGCTCACCGTGGGGCTGGGCGGGGACCAGATCGGATATTTCGTTCCGGTCTCGGATTATCGACTCAAATGCCTCGACCTGATGTTGGCGTTCGCGGGGGCGACCTGCGAGGACCTCTACACCCGAGGCGTCATCCAAGGAGAAGACTGGATCGCCGGCGAAGTCTGCCAGCGAATCACCGACGATGAAGCGGCGCTCGAGGAGTACGGGGACGACGCCGAAGCGGTGATGGACATCTGCCGCTACGGGCAAGCGCTCGGTCGCGAGCTCGGCGAGCCCGACGGCCACTACGAAGAAACCAATGCGGCCGGTTGGGACATGGTCGAAGACCTCTGGGAGGCGGCCAAGCGCATGCTGCAGAACTAGACCGACGTTGGCGTGTGGCGAAAGATGTCAGGCAAGGCTACGAGGCTTCGCCTGTGTGCCTTGAGGTCTGATAGGCCCGCTGTCGGATGGGAGTTGGGAGGCGTGAAACCGCGTTCGAAGGCGCTTCGACGGACGCGACGGGCGCGACTTGCCCGTCCTAGACGCACCTCGATGTCTAGCGCCCGCTCCCGAGCGCCCGCCGGCCTGTCCCTGCGCCTCGCATTCACTGGTTACGGAGCCGGTCCGCACCGTGCCCCATGACACACCCGCATCCACCAGGTTCCAACGGGAAATCGCACGGTGCGTTTGCCAGCAGTCCACGCCGCGAGTGCCGCGTCATATTGCGCGTTGAAGGCTCTGATGCGTTGGACGGCTTCCGTCGCCGCGCCCTTGTGCCCTGCCGCCGCAAACTGCGGGTTGAGGCTGCCGAATGCTTGGTGGCTTCGTGCACGCTTGGTGTGCGCCTGCCTAATCACCCGACGCGCGCCCGCGAACGCAATCCCTGTACGCCTCGATTCCTGCCAAGCGCGATGCTCGCGGGCTTTGACGCGTTCGGCGACGCGCTGCTGCACGACCTCGACGCCGTAGTCGAGCTCCAAGTCCGCCGGCATCTCGAGTCGAAGCTCGACGACCTCGGGCCAATCGGGATTGCCGGGATCGAAGTAGTACGGCGGTCGCTCGACCTTGACCAGCCGAGCTCCGATGTCGCGGGGCAGGGTCTGGGCACCCGGCCAGTCCTTCGCGTAGCGCACCGCTCCAGCCTCGACGGGGTTTGCAATGAGGTAGGCGAGTGCTTCGATCTTGGCCTCGGGCGTCAACAGCGCATGCTGCCCGGTGCTCCGCTTGTCGAAGACTTCTCCGGGCCATCCACGAAGAGCTTTGGTGCTCAGTGCAAGCAACCGGTGGAACTCCTGCAGGAACCGCGGCAGCATACCCCTCAGGTCCGTTACCACTTCGTGCGAATGGGTGCTCATCAAGCAGCCTGCGTGCACGACCACTCCGAAACGCCGCGCCGCCAGTCCCAAACAGTACCAGTAGCACTGCTCGATCTTACGGGCTTGGTCGGGATTGAGGAGAAAATAGCGTCGGGTGGTTCGGCGAGACAGGGCCCAGGTCGTGCCCGGCTCGATGATGCGTCGTCGAGTCATGCACTGCGCTAGAGCGAAAAGTGTGCCTGAGCGTACGCCCCGATTCTCCTACGATTCGCATCGATGAGAGCGCCAACTGCTGGCGGATCGCCACGAGTCGCCGGCGGCCGTCACCTCACGAGAACATGAGAGAATCGCGGAACGCTCGTTGCGCTTGGGGCAACCTGGGACGGACTGGACTGCGGGGACGGACTGGACTGACGGACTCGCGCGGACTGCGGGCCGGGTGTGCCCGCCTTCATGAAGCGCGGGCGCGGGCTTCGCCGAGCAGGGCTAGGACGATGTCATCGGCGCGCGTGATCGAGCGCCGCGGGCTGTGCTCCCGCATGAAACGGGCCACCAGCGCATCGCGTGCCTCCGAATCGAAAATGATCCGATCGCAGACGTACCGGACTCCGACCCGCTCGACGAATGCGCTCGGGTCTTCTCCGTACCCCGCTTCATCGTGCTGAAGCTGCGTGAACGCCGCCGCGACTTCGAACACCGTCCGCTCCTCGCTCGCCCGACACAGGTGCCAATGCCCGGCGACGTACACATCCCAACGCCCGCCCACTTTCGTGACGGTCATATCTCCGATCGTAACCCAGCTTTTCTGACTGCCCGTCATCGTAGAGCTGATATGGGGCTCCGAGATTTCGTCGCCATTTCGGGAAAGCGAAAATCCCGCGACAAAAAGGAGTGAACAGGCCCTGGCCGGCGAAGATACCAAAGCACGCTCGTCCTATGGTGCGGCGAGACAGGGCCCTTGCGACGAGAAACGATCGCCCTAGAGCAATTTAGATACAGGTGGGTCTGGAAGACGTGCGCCACACGCTCGTGGTCCCCTCGAGATGGCGCTGTCCAAGACCCGTTCGCTTGAGTTACGCTCGAAGAGGGAAAGGATGACGTATCATGCGTATCACCAAAGAGGACATACCCGTACGGATTGACGTCCCCGGAGCCACGGCCCGGCAGAAGACCGACTTCGGCGACGTGACGGGCTATGGAAAGATGGGAGCCGAGTACTTCTCCTTCGGCGCTGGGACCGACATCACGGAGCTCCTCCAAGGACTCGAGGGCGATGCTTGCCAGAGTCCTCATTGGGGCTACGTCGT
>DATIUW010000299.1:0-1582 GCA_035466435.1 Polyangiales bacterium
GACCATGGCATACTTCGAGCCGAGCGCTACCGGGCGCTCTCGCGAGAAGGATTCCATGGATCGGAAAGAGATGACCGAAGATTCCGCATCCACGGCGGATCGCGGCTGGGAGGAGAGGGTCACGAAGACGGTGATCCGGCTGAGCCTCGTGGCGCTCCTTGCGCTGTGGTGCCTGCGGATCGTGAGCCCTTTCGTCAACCCGATCATCGGCGGCATCGTCATCGCGATTGCCGTGCAGACCCCGTATGCGAAGATCACTGCGGCGCTTGGCGGACGCCCTCGCATCGCGGCGACCGTGTTGACGCTCATCGCCCTGCTCATCTTGATCATCCCGACCCTCGTCCTCGGCGCGAGTCTGGTGGAAACGGCTTCGAAGCTGACGGAAGGGCTCGACGCGAGGGACCTCGCCGTGCCGCCGCCTCCAGCCGGCGTGGCGGATTTTCCCATGGTCGGCGATAAACTTTACGAGACGTGGTTCGCCGCATCGCAAAATCTTGAGACTGCCCTGGTGAAGCTCGCGCCGCATCTCAAGAGCGCGGGGCTTTGGTTGGTATCGACCGTGGGTAACCTCGGGCGCAGCATTCTCATGTTGGTGCTGGCCATTTTGATCGCAGGCGCGCTCCTTCCATTCGGCAAGCGCAGTGCGACGTTTGCCCGAAGAGCTGCTTCGAGCGTTGCGGGCCGCCGCGGTCCGGAACTGACCGCGCTCGCCGCCTCGAGCATTCACTCCGTCACGCGCGGAGTCCTCGGTGTCTCCATCATCCAGGCGCTTCTCGTAGGGCTCGGAATGCTGGTGGTCGGCGTGCCGGCAGCGGGGCTTTGGACGCTGTTGATTTTGATTTTCGCAGTGATGCAATTGCCGGCGATGATCGTGATTCTTCCCGTGATTCTCTACGTGTTCTCGACCAACCCAACCGTGCCGAGCATACTGTTCGCGATCTGGGGCGTGCTGGTCGGCTTGAGTGACAACGTGCTGAAACCCTTGTTCATGGGCAGAGACTCGAGTGTGCCCATGCTGGTGCTCTTCATGGGGTCTCTCGGCGGCTTCATCGCATCCGGAATCCTCGGACTGTTCGTCGGCGCGGTCGTACTGTCACTCGGATACACCATCTTCATGGCGTGGCTCGAGGGCTCGGCAGTCGACGAGGAAGACGCCGCGACGGCACCGACCGAAATCCATCAATGACTCGATGACGCGGTCTAGCGAAGAAGACGGACCCGAATGGTCGCTGGGATGCTTCGCAGCTCGTCGAGCAGCGGGGTCGCATCGGCGATCTCGACGTCCATGACTACATAGCCCACATCGGCTTGCGTCTCGAGATACTGCGCAGCCACGTTGACACCGTGGGTCGAAAATACGCGATTGATCCGCTCCATGACGCCCGGCTCGTTCCTGTGGATGTGAAGGATGCGGCGGCGATCGTCGTGATCGGGGATCGTGACCTGAGGAAAGTTCACCGCGGATACGGTGGAGCCGTTGTCGTTGTACTTGACCAATTTGGCGACCACCTCGCGGGCGATGTTGTACTGGGCCTCTTCGGTCGCGCCCCCGATGTGCGGTGTGAGAATTACGTTGTCGAAG
>DATIUW010000300.1:0-78792 GCA_035466435.1 Polyangiales bacterium
CAGCCCCCGAAGCACGGGTCGCGCTGTCGGCTACACTGCCGCTGTCGGAAGACCGGGCTCGGAAAAACACGACACGAGGTTCCACGGAACGGGGCGGCTTGCAAAGGTGACCCGGTGCACTGGTGGGCTTGGGTCACGCAAGCCGCCCCTCGGGCGGCGCGCCAATCGGAGGTGGTTGCATGCTTGCCGATTGGCACTTCGCACGTCCGTTCCACCCCATATCGCGTTTTTCCGAGCCCTCCCTACGTCGACTTCTCCGGGGGCCGAGCTTGGGGGATCGAGATTCGAGGATCGGATGTGTCGGTTGCGGATCGGGTATGTGGCCCATCTCGACGTGTCTTCCTGCGTAGCGGTCGATGTGTGGAGGGGCTTCGCGGAACGCGATGCGGGGATGGGGCGACGTAGCGAGAGACAATCGGCATGCGAGCAACCACCCCCGATTGGGCGCGAGCTACGAGGCGAGGCTTGCTTGGCCCAACCTCACCAGTCCGTCCGGCCAACTATGCAAGCCGAGCCGTTCGACACATCCCCGTGTCGTGTTTTTTCCGAGCCCGCTCTTAGGCTCACAGCAGCATGGCCAGGGGATTTTCTACGATTTGCTTGAATGACGCGAGGAATCTCGCGCCGGTCGCGCCGTCGATCACTCGGTGGTCGCAGCTCATCGTGAAGCGCATCCGGCGTCCCGGCATGATGGCGCCGTCTCGACCGACCGGCTCGTTGCGAATCGTGCCGACGGCCAGGATCGCGCCCTCGGGCGGGTTGATGACGGCAGCGAATTCCTCGATGCCGAACATGCCGAGATTGCTGACGGAAAACGTGCCATTCGTCATCTCTTCGGGCTGGAGCTTCTTCTCGCGGGCGCGCACGGCGAGATCACGCACCTCACGGGCGATTTCGGCGACGCCCTTGCGATCGGCGTCCCGAACCACCGGCGTCATCAATCCCTCGTCGATGGCGACGGCGACGGAAATGTCGACCACCTGGTGATGGTGAATCTCG
The DNA here is from genome assembly GCA_035466435.1 of Polyangiales bacterium. GTDB lineage: Bacteria > Myxococcota_A > Polyangia > Polyangiales > Houyiibacteriaceae > SG8-38. The sequence goes on from DATIUW010000300.1 coordinate 1,000, forward strand.
GTGCCCATCCACGACGCATTGACCTCGGGCACCCTTCGCAAGGCGACGGCCGCCGCTTTGATGATGAGGTCATTCAGCGAAACTTTCTCGCCCTCGGCTTCGAGCGTGGCGTTCATCGCTTCGCGCGCCTCGGAAAGCGGTGCGATGTCGACGTCGATGGTGAGGTAGTAGTGCGGAACGGTCTGCTTCGATTCGGTGAGCCGCCGCGCGATGGTCCGCCGCATGCTGCTCGCCTTCTCCACACGGGGGCTCGGCCGTTGGCCGAGAGGCGCTCGAGCGGGAGCCGCTGTAGGACCACGGTACGATTCGACGTCGCGCTTGATGACCCGGCCCTGCGGCCCGGTGCCCTTCACGTCCCGGAGGTCGATGTCGCGCTCCCGAGCGAGTTGCCGAACCAGAGGAGATGAAAGAATCCGCTCCCCATCCCGTCGCGCCTCCCGCCCCGCCGCCGATGCCGGCTCTGCCTCCGCCGCGGGCTCCGTGCTCGTCGTTGGCTCCGCCTCGGGCGCCGGCTCTGCCTCGGCAGCTGGCTGTGCCTCGGGCGCCGCGTCTGCCGGCGCAGCCGACCCTGCCTCCAACTTCGCGAGTAGGTCGCTGATGTCCTCTCCAGCCTTTCCGATGATCGCGACGGGCACGTCCGGCTCCAAGGTTTCTCCCTCAGGAACGAGAATCTTCAGCAGCACCCCCCGGTCGAACGAGCGGAACTCCATGGTGGCCTTGTCGGTTTCCACCTCGGCCAAGAGGTCGTCGACCTCGACCTGGTCCCCTTCCTTTTTGGTCCACGCGACCAGCGTGCCTTCTTCCATCGTCGGTGAGAGCTTTGGTAGTCCGATGATCTTGGCCATGATTCACTTCGCGTAGCTGACGCGCTTGACCGCGTCGATCACCCTCTGCTCGGTCGGAAGCACCTTGTCTTCCAGATTGAGCGCGTATGGCATTGGCACGTCGAGCGCGGTCACGCGTTCGAGCGGCGCGTCGAGGTAGTCGAAAGCCTCACGCTGCAGCCGGTCGACGATCTCCGCGCCAGGGCCGCCGTAGGGCCAGTGTTCATGAACGATTACGCAACGATTCGTCTTCATCAGGCTCTTCACCATCAACGAGGTGTCGAGGGGCCGCAAGGTGCGAGGATCGATCACCTCGCACTCGATGCCGTCGGCGGCTAGCTTCTCGGCCGCGGCCATGACCGTGTAGTAAGGCCTGCCCCAGCTGACGATCGTGCAGTCTCCTCCCGACCTCGCGAGGCGGCTTTCGCCGATGGGGATCAGCTCTTCTTCGCCTTCGTCCGGGACTTCGCCTTTGACGCCGTAGAGGGTTTCCCCTTCGAGAAAGATGACCGGATTGTTGCTGCGGATCGCGCTCTTCAGGAGCCCCTTGGCGTCGCGGGGCGTGCTCGGCTGAATCACGTACAGACCGGGGATGTGAGCGTAGAACGGAGCGCAGCTGTGGCTGTGCTGCGCGGCCACCTGCTTGGCGGCCCCATTGGGCCCGCGAAATACGATGGGAACCTGAATGGCGCCTGCGCTCATCTGATAGACCTTGGCGGCGTTGCTGATGATCTGATCGAAGGCAACGAAGGAGAAGTTCCACGTCATGAACTCGATGATTGGCCGGAGTCCCACCATCGCCGCACCGATGCCGACCCCCGCGAAGCCCGCTTCTGCAATCGGTGTGTCGACGACGCGGCGCTCGCCGAATTTCTCGAGTAGACCCTCAGACACTTTGTAGGCGCCTTGATAGTGTCCGACCTCCTCGCCCATGAGAAACACTCGCTCGTCACGCTCCATCTCTTCGAGCATGGCCTCTCGAAGCGCCTCTCGATAGCGCAGCTCTCTCACGACGCCTCCTCGGGTGCGAGCACCGTGCTCATCATCACGTCTTCGCGAGCCGGCTCCGATTCCTCGGCGAAACGCACCGCTTCCTCGATCTCCTCGTCGACCTCGAGATCGATGTCATCGAGGGTGTTCTCGTCGACCCCCATCTCGAGCAGCCGGTTGCGGACGACGACGATCGGATCTTGCTGTTTGCGTTGATCGAGCTCGGTTTGCGTTCGGTACTTGGCAGGATCGCTCATGGAGTGTCCTCGAAAGCGATAGGTGAGAATCTCGACGAAGGTGGGGCCGCCGCCAGTGCGGGCGCGATCGATCGCTTCACCGAGGCGTTTCTCCACGAGCTCGACGTCGTGCCCTTCGAAACGATCACCCTCCATGCCGTAGCCCTTGGCCTTGATGGACAGGTTCTTGAGGGGGCTCGTTCGCTCGAGCGGGGTCCCCATGGCGTATTGGTTGTTCTCGCAGACGAACACCACCGGAAGCTTCCATAGACCCGCGAGGCTCATGGCCTCGTGAAAACCACCGATGTTGATGGAGCCATCTCCGAAGAAGCAAATCGTCACTCGATCCTCTCCGGAATACTTCGCTTTGAAGGCAGTTCCCGCGGCAAGCGCCATGTGTCCCCCTACGATCGCCCAGCCTCCGAGGAAGCCTCGCTCGACGTCGAAGAAATGCATGGACCCGCCGAGCCCGCGCGAGCATCCCGTGTCCTTTCCGAAGAGCTCGGCCATCGCAGCCTTCGGCGACATCCCGCGCGCGAGTGCAATGCCGTGATCCCGGTAGGTCTGAAAGATGTAATCACCCTCCTCGAGAGCCTCTACGGCACCGACCGCGATCGCTTCTTGTCCGATGTAGAGATGAAGAAAGCCACCGATCTTGCCTTTGGCATAGTTTCGAGCCGCTTCTTCCTCGAAGCGACGAATCACCATGATCATGCGGTACTGTCGGAGCAGCGCGTCTTTGTCCGGCAACGAAAACCCCCGTGCTAGTCGCTCAAACTCGAGCTTCATCCATTGTACGACGCAATCGAGCGAAGTTACACATACAGCGTACTACAGTGACGCACTTGTTTGGCTTATCTCGCCCGAACTGCCTAGGATTGAACCGTGCGGATTCACACCTTGAGGGGGGCGAAGCTCGAGGAATCCCTTCTCGGGACATCGAGCACGCGGGCGCGGCCGGTGGTGCGCGTGCTCGACGAAGGCCTCCACGCAGCGGCCGTGGCCGTGCGTGCCACCGCGGGCGCCATTTTCGTGGGCCGAGGCGCGGATGGCATGCGCTGTGTCGCCGCATTCGGCGCCGACGCGAAGCATCTGCTCGAGCGCGGGATGCCACCGCACCGTGATCTCGCCAAGCGCGTCCTCGATCGGCGCACGCCACTGGTGGAGTCGGCGCCAGACGCGGATCCCCAGTTTCCCGCGCGTTCTGCGCACAAGACGCGAGTGGCTCTACTGGCCCCTTTACGCGATGGAAACAAGCCGATCGGCATGCTTCAGCTCGTGAACCCGAAGACACCGTCTCGATTCACGGCGCATGACGTCCGTGTGATGGGCGGATTGGCGCGTCATGTCGCGACCTCGTTGATTCAAACCTCTTCCCTTCGCCGCCAGGAAGGGCTCGCCGCACACGATCCCTTGACCGGGCTTCGAAACGTCCGCGAGCTGAACGACCAGTTGAAGAAGGCCGTCGCGGCTGCCCGGAGGGCGGAACGTGACATGGCGCTCATGTTCGTCGACGTAGATCACCTGAAGCGCGTCAACAGCAAGCTCGGACATGCGGCTGGAAGCGAGGCGCTGAAGCGCACGGGCAAGGCGCTTCATGAAGCGGTCGTCGGTGTCGGTGACGTGTTTCGATTCGGCGGAGACGAGTTCATCGTGCTGCAGCCGAACGCATCGAAGGAAAGCGCTCGAGCGTTGGCGGACCACTTGCGGAGTCACGTGGCCGCGAGCACGGCGGGCCCGATGCGCGTCGGAGGGACGCTTCCCAAGATCACCATATCGATCGGAGTCTCCACGCTGGGTGGCTTGCGCGACCTCGACGGCGGACGCGCAGGTGATCTGAAAGCCCGCCTGATGACGACGGCGGACCGTGCATTGTTTCGCGCGAAGTCGGGCGGCCGAAACCGAGTCGTGCTCGCTACGGCACGCGATGACCGGCTGTGACCCGCAGGCTGCTCGAATCCGCAGCTCAGGCGACGGCGTTGAAACGTCGTTCCGCGACCGCTTGGAGATACTGCTCGGTGTTCGACTCGATGCGAGCTTTCGCCTCGACTGGGTCTTCCTCGACGAAGCTTTCGTCGGGGGTGACTTTGAATAGCGGCTGACCTTTCGAAACGATGGTGCCGTTCGACTCGACCAAGATCTTGTCGACCGTGCCGGCGAAAGGTGCGTAGACCTTGTTGAACATCTTCATGACTTCGACGATGTAGAGCGGATCTCCCGTCTCGAAGTGCTGCCCCTCTTGGACGAAATGAGGCATGCCCGGCGCTTCTTGCGCGTAGTACATGCCGCCGCTCACCGCGACGATCTCGTCCGCCTTGTTGACCGGGGGGGGGACCAGGACCTTCTTCATCTTCGCTTGGTGATCGCGATCGAGAAGCCGCTTGGGGATGGTGATGGTCAGGTCTTCGTTCACTCGCAGATCGAAGAAGCCGACCCTGTCCGCGATGAGCGGCAGTAACCCGTAGAGCTCGGTGCCCAGCTGAAATCCGAGATGCGCCTGGCGCACCTGGGACCAACGCTTCGGGTCGAAACCCTTCGGCGGCGTCTTGGACTTCAGCAACTGATCGAGCTCGGGCCACGGCATCTCGCCGACCTTCTCCTCGATTGCAGCATAGAAGGCAGCACCCTCTTCGAGAAGGTCTTGGTCTTGCTCCCAAATGCGATGGGCAGCAGGCAGCTCCGCTGCCGCGTCCATGTAGAGCAAGTAATACGAATCGATCAGCACGAAGAACGGATTGCGGCGCCACGTCACGCGACCGCCCTCCACCTCGAAGGACTCCCTGTTGGCGCTCAGCCACGCCGAAAGCAGATGCGGTTGCCTGAGGACGCGACCGAGCGGCCTGCCGAGCAAGGTCTTCTTGAGGACGCAGATCTCCTCGGTCGACTTCGTCGCAGCCGCGTCGTCTTTGGCGGCAGCGAGGTACCGGCGGCACAGCCTTTCGAAGGCGTAGTCCGCGTCGATCTCGTTGGCCTCTCGCAAGAGCTCTCCCAAGAGCGTCAGGTAAGGAACCACGAACTGTGTAGTCGGCTTTGCATCGACGCCGTTGGCGAGGAACCAATTCACCAACCCGTAGTGGAACTGCAGATTGGTCTGCAACTCCGGGCCGCGAAGCACCGTACGCCGCAGCACCTCGCGAAGATGCTCGTAGCTTTGACGGCGGTCGTCGCCCACGGTGACGAGCAGCGCGATGTTGCTGTCGTATGCGCCGGCGAGCTTGTAGCGCACGAAGAGGCCGGTATCCGGATTCTTGAAGCAAATCCCCTGATCGTCGCGGACCTCTCCTTCGATCGGATCGGACCACGACATGATCTCGCCGCCCGCGTGGGGCGAGAGCGAATCGTCGGTGGCGTTGAGCCGGGCTTCGACAGCCGCGGCAGACCGCTGCACGCGCTCGGGCCGAGGAAGTCGAGCCTTGTGCTTTGCGAGGAGCGCCATGGCTTCGACCACGGAATGGACGTCGAACCAGTCGTCGGGGTCCTCCGGGTTTTGGAAGCGCAACGCATAGCAGAGCTCGGAGACTCGATGCTCCACCTGAATGCGCGTGTTCATCTCCATGAAGTAGTGGCGTGGCCCGTCCACGATGCACTCGAAGGTCGACGCCGAATCGAGCTTCACCGCCTCGCCGAAGCGCTCCGCCTCCTGCTCCATTCGGCGCAAGATGTTCAGGTCCTGCTCGATGGCGGCCGCCTTCGCTTCATTTCCCGACGCTAGCTCGCGCTCCACGGCCGCCGCTAGCGTCTCCTGGGTGATCGAAACTTCGAGAAGCTTCTGCTCGTGCATCTGCAAAGAGCAATCGCGGCCGCCGAGCGAGACGGCCCATTGTCCGTTTCCGATGAGCTGAATCTCGTTGTGACGAGTCGTTTCGATGTTGAGCTCGACGAGGATGTTCTTGTTGTCTCCCACGCCGAGGGCCTTCACCTCGCCGAGGATTTCGCGAACCATGCCCGGCGCTTGGTTGGGTGAGCTGAGGATGCGCTGACCTTTGCCGCCGCCGCCACCGATGGCCTTGAGTCGGACTCTGGTGCCGGGATACTCGTCGAGAATCGACGCCACCTCGATCGCTATCTGCTCACCGAGCTCCTCGACCGTGTAGAGGTCGATGTGGGCCGAGTACGCGGCATCCAAGACTGCATCGGCCACCACCTCTAGACGCAGCGACTCGTCGTCGATCTCGGGAACGTCGAGACCATGCTCTTTGGCGACCTTGCGCAATGACTTTCGATCGGGATGCCTTCTGAGCAGAAGCCGCGCGGTGGCATCGTTGACTCCAGGCGTGACGCTCACGCCGACTTCCTCGGCCGTTCGCTTCGCCTCGTCTTTGAAGCCCGCTGCTTGCACCGTGTGTGAGCACGGCCCGATGAAACGAAGCCCGGCCTCCTCGATCGAACGCACGAACTCCTCGTCCTCGGCCATGAACCCGTAGCCGGCGAAGATGTAGTCGTAGCCGTTGTCCTTCGCGATACCGATGATCTCGGCGATGCGCTCGTGCCGCTCTTCCTTGCTCGCGCCGGTGTAGTCCTGGACCGCGTGCACCCGGGACGGGTCGAGTCGCCGCAGCTCGGGAGCAAGCGCACGCGGATACACGATCGAGTCCTTCTCGGACAGGAGGATTCCGACTTTGGTCATCCCCATCTCGCCGAACACGTCCAGCGCCTCCTGCCGGATTGGGCCGCGGCATACGATGAGAACGGTCATGTCCTCGCAACTGAACGATCGCACCCACTCGGACTCGGCTTCACCGAGTCGGCGGTCGCGATGAATCAGGGGGTTGTTCAAATAGAGATCGGAAGCCATCAGTGGAACTCGCGCTGAACCCCGAGCAACGGTCCGGGGGTATAGTGAGACAAGTAGAAGTTGAGGCTTCGGGTCAGCGCGGCTCTCACGTCCGTCGGCATGACGATCTCGGAGATCGAGCCGAGGCTCAACGCCTCCTTGGGATTCATGAGCTCTTTCTCGTAGCGAATGTTGAAGGCGGCTTCCTGCTCCTTCACCCATGCCGCAGCTTCGGCTTCTGCCTCTTCTTTGGATGCACCGGCATCGAGCGCTTCGCGCAAACGCGCTTTCGCCCGGTTCCGCATGTCTCGGATCTCCTGCTTGTAGACGAATTCCTTGCCCGCCGGGCCCATCACGGCGACGCGGGTCGTGGGCAGCGCCATCACGTGATCGGCGCCGGTCGCGTAGCAGTTGAACGCAGCATAGGCGCCGCCGAATGCGTTGCGGATGATCAAGAGGAGGCGAGGGGTTCGCAGATCGATGATCGAATCGAGCATGGCGCGGCCCGCCTGGACGATGCCTCGGCTTTCCTGGTCGCGGCCGGGCAAGAACCCCGTGGTGTCCTCCATGAAGATGACGGGGATGTTGTAGAGGTTGCAGAAGCGAATGAACCGAGAGTTCTTGAAGGCGGCGTCGACGTCGATCTGTCCGGAGGCGACCGCGCTGTTGTTGCAGACGAACCCGGCCACGTTGCCGCCGAGACGGCCGAATGCGGTAATCGTATTGCGCGCGCGCTGGGGCTGAAGCTCGAAGTAGTCGCCGTGGTCGCAGATTTGCTGAAGGATGATGCTGACGTCGATGGGGGTATTGAAGCCGGTCGGGGAATTGAAAGCCTTGCGCAGCAGCGTGTCGATCTGGCCCGTCGGACGCTCGATTGGATCCGAGGTGTCCTGATAGGGCGCGAATTCGTGGTTGTTTCCGGGCAGGTAGCTCAGTAGGCGCCGCGCCGTCCTCAGCGCACCGACCTCGTCGCGCACCGTGAGGTCCACCACGCCGCTCTGTCCGTGAACACCAGGTCCACCGAGCTCGTCGGCGGTGACATCCTCACCGAGCACGGACTTGACGACGCCTGGACCGGTCAAGCCAAAGAAGGTGTTCTCGGGTTGGATCATGAAGCTGCCCTGCCGTGGCAGGTACGATCCGCCGCCCGCGTTGTAGCCGAACATGCACATGATGCTCGGCACGACGCCGCTGATTTTCCGTAGAGCGGTAAACGCTTCCGCGTAACCATCGAGGCCTCCGATGCCCGCCGGCACGAACGCCCCTGCGCTGTCATTCATCCCGATGAGGGGAATCCCTTGCTCACCGGCAAGACGAATCACGTTCGCGAGCTTCTTTCCGTTCGTCGCATCCATCGAGCCGGCACGAACGGTGAAGTCGTGACCGTAGAGCGCGACGTTGCGTCCCTGAATCTTGATGATCGCGGTGACGATCGAGGCGCCATCGAGGTTGGGACCCCAGTTCTGAAACAGAACGGTGGGCTCGGTGCCGGGATCGCGCAGCACGTCGATTCGTTCCCAAACCGTCATGCGGCGCTTGGCGTGCTGCCGTCCGATCTGTACCGGACCCGCCGCAGTGCGCGGACGCTCACGCAGCGCCTCGCCCTCGCGAAGCGCTTCGTCGTAGGGGCCTTGTGCCCTGGCCGGCTTGGCTGTCGGGCGACTCTCGCGATCCAATTCGTGGAACGGATTGCGAACGCTGGGAATCAAAACATCCTTGTCGGGCATAACCACACTTACCCACACGGGGCAGCGCAGAAGCCACATGGCTTCTGAGCGAACGGCCTTTTACGGGTTTTGCGATCGAAATGCCAGTGAACACCCACCAGATGCGCAGCGGCACGTGGCGCGCAACCGGAAATCCGCGAAAATGCAGGACTTCATGCCTTCGAAGGACGAAGCTCAGCACGCCCTGACGGTCGCCGTTCAGGTAGCCCAAGAAGCCGGGGCGCTCGCAATGCGGGGCTGGCGCCACAGTGCAGCGGTCACGCGCAAGGGCCGCTTCGACCTGTTGACCGACTATGACCTCGCGAGCGAGCGGTTGATCCGCGAGCGCTTGCAGCAAGAGTTTCCATCGCATCGGATCGTCGGAGAAGAAGGGGAAGAGACCGGCGAGGGAGAGCTGGTCTGGTACGTGGATCCGATCGACGGCACGACGAACTTCGTGCACGGACACTTCTTCTTCGGTGTTTCCATCGCGTTGTACCGCGGATCGGAGGGGCTAGCCGCAGTGGTCCACGCACCGGCCTTGGGCGTGACTTGGAAAGCCGCAAGCGGCTTGGGGGCCTTTCGCAATGAAGAGCCGTGCGTCGTTTCGCAGCGCGCCCACCTCGAAGAAGCGGTTTGTGCCACCGGCTTTCCGTACGACCGGTCGAGCCCGGATGACAATCACAGGGAGCTCGCGCTGTTCCTTCAGCGCGTCCGTGGAGTTCGGCGCTGCGGTTCCGCCGCAATCGACCTCGCGTTGGTAGCCGATGGGACCTACGACATTTACTGGGAAAAAGACCTGAACGCGTGGGACATGTGCGCCGGGGCCTTGCTCATCCTCGAGGCGGGCGGACGGCTGTCCGGTTACGAGGGTGAACCCGCCGATCCTCGCTCGGGCCGACTCATCGCATCCAACGGGGTGCTTCACGACGCGGCCGTTCGAACGGTTCGTGAGGCTCGCGAGACACTTCGAACGAACAATCCGTGAATCGTCGCTCCGCGGCCGATACACTGGTTCCATGGGGGATGCGAAGCTGCCCGGCTCTGGGCCGATTTCCGCGGACACGCTGGCCGCGTACGCGCCGTTGAGCCCAGAGCAGCGGTGGCGTCTGATCAACGTGATCACCTCGCGCCACCTGGTCACCATGGTGGTCTGTGCGGGCATCGCGTATCTCGGCCTCGCTGCGGGCCAGTGGCGTCCCTCGCTTGATCAAGCGCACCTCGTTCGGATGACGATGTACGGGCTGACCGGCGTTGCGTTGCTGGCAGTGGGTTGGCGCGCGCACCATCAGCCGCCGCGGGTGATGTGGTCGGTGCACACCGCCGCGCTGATCTTCCTGCTAGTCACCGCGACGGTGACGGTGGGCTACGGGCTGAGCCGCGATCCTACGGATTTCCATCTGTTCGTGCTGGTTCAGCTGGCCGCAGCCGCGCTGGTCCATAGCCGGCGGTGGCTCCTCGCCATCATGGCGTTCGGGGACCTCGGGTGGTTGGCGACGTCGCTTTTCGTCTCCGACGTCAACTGGGTCGAGAGCATCGGGCACTTGGCCGGCTTCTCCGTCGTGGCGTTGGGTATCAACTGGGCCAGAGGTAGAACCCTGACGCACATGGAAGAGCTTCGGCTGGCTGCAGAGCGCGTCTCGGCAGCCAAGACCGAGCTCATGGCGAATCTGAGTCACGAGGTGAGGACACCCATGAATGGAGTGCTCGGCTTGAGCGCGCTCCTCCTCGATACCGAGCTGGACGAGAAACAAAGGAAGATGGTCACGGCCATGCGGGAATCAGCGGACGCGCTCGTGAGCGTGGTCGACGAAGTGCTCGCCTTCTCTCAGCTCCGCAAGGGCCTGGTGGAGCTCGAGCGAGCTTCCTTCGACGTCGGCGCTCTCATCGACGGCGTCGTGGTGCTGATGCAGCCGCGGGCCGATGCCAAAGGGCTGTCCCTGGAATCCAAAATCGAGGGCTTCGCAAGCCGGCGGTTCATCGGCGATGCGGGCCGGGTTCGCCAGGTGCTGATCAACTTCGTCAGCAACGCCATCAAATTCACGGAGGCGGGCTCGGTGTGCATCGAGGCGCAGGTCATCCGACGCTCTGAGAAGGTTCGGGTCCGCTTCTCGGTGCAGGACACCGGCATCGGAATCGCCGAGCAGTCGATCGAGAAGCTCTTCAGCCGCTACCACCAAGACGGAACGGGCACGCGCCGAGGCATCGAAGGGACGGGGTTGGGCCTCGCCATCACCAAGGAGCTGGTGGAGCTCTTGGGCGGCACCGTGGGCGTACGGAGTGAGGTCCGACGAGGGACCACCTTCTGGGCGGAAGTCGATCTCGAGCCTGGTCCCGAGGACACGTTGCGGGTCTCCGGGGCTGATCAGGCGGAAGACGCGTGGATACGCCACGGCATGCGCGTCCTGCTGGCTGAGGACAACCCGACGAGCCGCATGGTGACGGAAGCGCTACTGAAGAAGCTGTCTTGCCAAGTCACGGTCGCGACGGACGGGCGAGAGGCGTTCGAGAAGGTGAAGGCCGACGACTACGATGTCGTGTTGATGGACTGCCACATGCCCACGATGGACGGCTTCCAAGCGACCGAGCGAATTCGAACGTTGCGCCACGGCGCCTTGCTTCCGGTGATCGCGCTGACGGCGAGCGTGACCGAAAGCGACCGTAGCCGCTGCCTAGGTTCAGGAATGAACGACACCATCGCCAAGCCAGTGCGGCTGTCGGCGCTCGCCAAAGCCCTGGAGCGGTGGGTTCCAGCCGAAGGCCGAGGCTCGACACGACCGATCTCGACACTTCCCCCACCCGCAGCCCTCGATCTCGACGTGGTGCGCCGTTTCGTATCCCTGGACGGCGAGGACGATGATTTCATTCGAGACGTGATGGGGAGCTACGTCCAGCAACTCCGCGAATCGGTCACCACCCTCGGCGCGGCGCTGAGAGAAAGAGACATGGCGAGCGTTCGCTTTGCCGCGCACTCGATCAAGGGAGCAAGCAAACAAATCGGCGCCAGCCGGGTCGGTGATCTCCTCGGCGCGATCGAGCGTGCAAGCGACACGGATGCGGCCAAGACGCTGCTCGAACAGGTCGAGGCAGAGACGCCTCGGGTCGAGGCGGCGATACAGTCGCTCCTGCGGAGGTCTCGCCGAGCGAGTTAGACCGAGTGCAAAAACTCGGTCTAGATGTCGAGGTTGGTAACGTTGAGGGCGTTGCTTTCGATGAACGCCCGGCGCGGCTCCACCTGATCCCCCATCAACACGCTGAAGAGCTCTTCGGCCTCGAGCGCATCTTCGATTCGGACCTGCAGCAGGGTGCGGCTCTCCGGATCCATCGTGGTCTCCCAGAGCTCGTCGGGATTCATCTCTCCGAGGCCCTTGTAGCGCTGTATGCCGAGACCCTTTCGTGCGCGTCCGACGATCTCCGACCACAGCGATTCCATGTCGGGGATTTCCTCGGGCTCGCCGGTCGGCCGCTGATCCTTGTCGAGCGTGGTAATCACGAACGGAGGCTCTCCGAGAGCCCGTATGCCCAAGAAGATCTGACGAAGCTCCGAGAAGTTGCCCGCCGACAGAAAGTCGAAATCGATGGTGGTGGTGCGCCGCGTCCCTCCATCGTTCGTCTCGATGACGACGCGGTACCGGTCGTGCTCCTCGTCGTGCTCGATCGTCGCTTCGAGCTCGCCCTGGCGCTTCTCGTGCACGTACTTGGCGAGCGTTTCGATGGCCCGTTCGACCTTTTCGCGGTCCGCCAAATCCTCCACGCGGAGATCCGTGGCTTTGACCATCGCCTCTACGACCAGTGGGTCCGCCCTGTGACCGATGTTGTCGAGAAGATGTCGAAACCGCGAGATCTCTCGGATGAGGTTACGCAAGGGCTCGCCACTCAGCTTTGCGCTTCCTTCTTTCATTCCCAACTGCAGATTGTCGGTCCCAATCTCGATGAGATAGCGACTCAACGTCTCGTCATTCTGCAGATAACGCGTCTTCTTTCCCTTCTTCACCTTGTAGAGCGGGGGCTGGGCGATGAAGAGGTAGCCCTTGTCGATGAGTTGGGGCATCTGTCGGTAAAAGAACGTCAGCAACAACGTGCGAATGTGTGACCCGTCGACGTCTGCGTCCGTCATGATGATCACGTGGTGATAGCGCAGCTTGTCGATGTCGAAGTTGTCTCCCCCTTCGACGCCGCAGCCGAGTGCAGTGATGAGCGTTCCAATCTCGGCGCTCGAGAGCATCTTCTCGAAGCGTGCGCGCTCCACGTTCAAAATCTTTCCACGTAGTGGAAGGATGGCTTGGAAGCGGCGATCGCGTCCCTGCTTCGCGCTTCCTCCCGCCGAGTCGCCCTCGACGATGTAGAGCTCCCCCTCGGACGGGTCCTTGCTCTGACAATCCGCGAGCTTGCCGGGAAGCGTGCTGGCATCGAGGACGCCTTTGCGTTGCACCATTTCACGTGCGCGACGTGCAGCTTCCCTAGCGCGCGCCGCAATCACCGCCTTTTCGACGATTCGTTTGCCGGACTTCGGATCTTCTTCGAGGTACTGGCTGAGCTTCTCGTTGACGATGCTCTCGACGATGCCCTTGACCTCACTCGAAACGAGCTTGTCTTTGGTCTGCGAGGAAAACGACGGATCGGGATGCTTCACCGAGATGATTGCAGTCAATCCCTCCCGTACGTCCTCACCGCTCAGCGGGTTCTTCAAATCCTTCAGCAGCTTCTCGCGCGAGCCGTATTGATTGATCACGCGCGTGAGCGCGGTACGCAAGCCCGTGAGATGCGTCCCGCCGTCGCGGTTGAACACGTTGTTGGTGTAGGCGAAGATCGATTCGTTGAACGAGTCGCTCCACTGCATGGCGATCTCGACGTCGACACCGTCTTTCACCGCATGCAGGAAGATGACTGCCTCGTGAAGGGGCGTCTTTTTCTTGTTCAGCGACTCCACGAATTCACGAATGCCGCCTTCGAACTTGTGAACGACCTTCTTGCCCTCGCCACGCTCGTCCTCGAGCGAAACCTCGAGGCCCGCATTGAGGAAGGAGATCTCCCGCAGCCGGTTGTTCAGCACTTCGAAGCTGAAGTCCATCATGGTGAAGATCTTGGAATCCGGCTTGAAGGTGATCTTGGTGCCGGTCTTCTTACTGGTTCCTATCGCTTGGAGCGGAACCTTCGGGACGCCTCGTTCGTACTCTTGAAACCACAGCTTGCCCTCGCGGCGAATCTCCATCTTGAGCCATTCGCTCACGGCGTTGACGGCGCTCACGCCGACACCATGTAGACCCGCCGAGACGGAGTAGCTCTCACTGTCGAACTTGCCGCCCGCGTGGAGCTGCGTCATCACGACTTCGGCAGCGCTGACGCCTTTTTGGTGCATGCCTACCGGAATGCCACGGCCGTTGTCGATCACCGAGATCGAGCCCGCCGAGTGCACGATCACCTCGACGTGGTCGCAATGACCAGCGAGATGCTCGTCTACCGCGTTGTCGACGACTTCCCAGACGAGATGGTGCAGACCGGTTCCGTCGTGCGGATCTCCGATGTACATGCCCGGCCGCTTGCGTACGGCCTCGAGCCCCTCGAGCACTTGGATTGCGTCTTGATCGTAGCCTCGCCGGGGCGGGCTCGGTTCCGCGCCTTGCGGGTCAGCCATACGCAGCTTTTCTAGCCTTGACGGGGGGGTAATGCAAGGACTGATGTGCGCTCTAAACCATTGATCTAAAACTAGAAATTACGGCTCCAAGCGGCTCAGCTCCCGAGCACTCTCCGGCGGGTGAGCCGAACGGCCAGCAGGGTGCATGGAACGAGAAAAAGAGCGCTCGACGCGAGCAGCCCCACGAGGTGAATCCCCGGGTTTCCGACCACCAGGAGACCTCGGGCGCACTCCGCGAGCTGGTAGACCGGGTTGATCTGCATGAGCGCCCAGAGCGCTTCGCTTTCCGGCTCGATGGGGAAGAAAGTGTTGCTCACCAAGCTCACCGGCCAACCGATCAAGAAAACCGGATAGTTCATGTGATCGATGGCCGGGACGATCGCGGTGAAGATCAAAGCAAAAGATGCCACGGCAGCGCCGACCAGGAATCCGAACGAGGGCATGAGAATCAGCCAGCCCGCCCGCACCTCCACCACCCCGAGGACGTCGAAGAGCAAGATCACGACCGACACGATCGAGATGTTCACCATGCCGCGCAGGGCGGCCCATAGGATCTCCCCCCAGACTACGCTTGGGAGCTCGACCTGCGTGGCCAGAATGCCGTCCCAGGTCTTCTGATAGAACATCCGCACGTACGCCGAATACAGCGCTTCGTAGTAGGGCGTCCCGAATCCCGTGTAGGCGATCAGCCCGGCGGAAACGTAGGTCGCGTAGTCGACATGCGTTCCCCGGTAGCTCAACTCCTCCACGTAACCGCTGAAACCGATGCCGAACGCGACCAGGAAGATGACGGGCTCCATGGCGGGCGGGACCACGGCAGTCCGCCAATTACGAAGGAAAACGAGCGCATGCCTTCGAAGCACGGCCCAGGATCGCCAGTCGAAGACGGCTGCCAGAGTAGCCCAAGCGGTCATGAAAACCTGCCATTCTGACGGGCCAACGCGATGAAGAGGTCGTCCAAGTTGGGCGGCCGAACTTGCCAGGTCGCGTCTTTGAAGCGCGCGGTGAGCTCGATGAGGATCTCCTTGCTGACCGGGACGCGCAGCTCGCCGAGCACCGTAGCGACAGGCTGTGCGCCCTTGCTGCGAAGCCATGCCTCGATGTCCCCGCGAGCAGGCTCTCCGCGGGGAACGAGTACGACGTGATCTCCGAGCGCGGTGTCGATCACCCGATGCGGCTCGCCGTGAACGATCGCTCTTCCCTGGTGGATGACCAGCAGCTCGTCGCTCAAACGCTCTGCTTCATCCATGTAGTGTGTGGTCAGGACGATGGCCAAGCCCTCGGCACGCATGCCGTCGATCAACTCCCAGACGTCCAGGCGAGCGCTCGGATCGAGCCCCGTCGTCGGCTCGTCGAGAAACAAGACGCTAGGCTGATGCACGATGGAACGAGCGATCAGCAGTCGGCGAACGAAGCCGCCCGACAAGACGTGAGGAGAAGCGTTCGCGTACGGAGTGAGCTCGAAACGGTCTAGAAGATCGGCGACACGGCGCCCGAGGTTCTCCACTCTAGGCCGAAAGTAGCTCGCGTAGATGAAGAGGTTCTGTGCCACCGTGAAGTCGTAGTCGAGCGAATCGTCCTGCGTGCACACGCCGATCGATCGCTTGGCTTCGCTGCGATGGTCCGAAAAGCTCTTTCCCGCATAAAAAATCGCACCGTCGTCGGGCGGAACGAAGCCGTACAACATTCGAAGGGTCGTGGTCTTGCCGGCCCCATTCGGGCCCAGGAGCCCGAGAACGGTGCCGCGGCGGCACGAAAGGTCCAGACGATCGACGACCGCCCGATCCCCGTATCTCTTGGTGAGCCCCCGTGCTTCGAGAATTGCCGCCGTCATGGCCGTTAGACCCCGGAAGGTGACGAAACATGGCGGAGGATCCTACAATGGCAACGCGATCGTGCGGGTGTAAACCAGAGAACCACGAGGCTAGACCAGTGAACAACGTCGGACGCGTACTCGATAGCCGCTGGATGATGGCTCTGGCGGTATTGGCCGTGTTGGTCGCCATCGCCTGGGCGCTGCTCGAGCAAGCCCCACAGGCTTCCGAAATCGAGGCATCGAGGACCGGCGAGCCGCTCGCCACGGTCGAGCTCCTCGGCGTCCCCAAAGACGCCGAGGTGTCGTTGGACGGTCATCGCATCGAAAACACGGTGTTTGGGGTCTCGCCTGGAACCCGGCATGCCATCGAAGTCGAAGACGGCAAAGGCCGCAGTTGGCGCCAGGTGCTCACCGTGAGTGGATCGGTGACCTTGGTCGTCGAGCTTCGGACGCATTTCGTCGAAGTGGAAGTGCCGCCTAAGGCCGAGGGCGAGGCGAACGAGTGACCTCGTAACCGCGGAGGCGCGCGGATACGGTCACGAATCGATCGCTCACCGCCGACCGCATCGTCGATTCGACGAATACGGGACCCACGCCCGCGCAATACACGGTGCGCACCTCGAGCTCGAGCTTGCCTCCGGTTTCCGACACCTCGACACAATCGTCGAAGCTACCGGCGGCAGCTCGGGCGTGCGTGTGCATCGACGTCAAGCGAGCGGTGCGCCCTCCTCTTGCACGCCAAGTCTCACCCTCGCGTAGCGGACCGCGGATGAGCCAAACGTCTTCAGACGGAACTCGAATGCCCTCGGGCAACACCTCGTACCGAATGACGGTGCGGCCGTTGCGAACCAATGCGATGCGCCCATCGAAAGAATCGACTCGCGTGACGGCGAGCGTCGTCGTCCCGTCTCCTACATCGACGTCGTACGACCAGGCGTTGCCTTCGCTGAGCGGATACAAATCCAGCGGATCGATCGCTCCCTCTTGCTGCGGGACCGCGTTTTGGGCTGCGCAGGCGGTTGCTAGACAGAACACAATCGCCCCAAAACGTCTCTCGATTCCCAGCGCGCGGGTCATGCGAGGTGATCCTAGCAGCTCTCATGTAGGCAGCTCGCGCATATTCGCGATGGGTGCACATCCTGTTACGATGCGAGAGGTGAAATCGAAAAAGACGATCCTCGTCCTCGATGACGATCCGTCCGTTCGACACATGCTTCAGGTTCTTCTCGAGCAGCAGGGTCACGTGGCGGTCGCCGTGGGAGACGTTCGGTCGGCGTTGGCGCAATGCAAGGTCGAGCTTCCCGACTTGATGATCGTGGATCTGATGCTTCCGATAGAAGACGGCGAGATGTTCCTGCGGGAGTTTCGTCGTCGATGGCGACATGTGGAAGTCCCGGTGATCGTACTGAGCGCGAGCACCGCGCGGAGCGACATCGCACGCCGCCTCGGTGCGCAAGCCACGCTCGCCAAGCCGTTTTTCGCCGAAGATTTACGCGAGCTCGTGGCGCTGCACGTCGGAGCGAGCGGAAGTGCGGCCGCGGGCTGACTCCAATCGTCCCGTCGCGCATCCCGTGGTATGAGCGGCGGCATGGATCAACTGTATGCGGATGGACTGTTCTCGAACGAAGTGGCGCTGATCACGGGCGGTGGCACGGGGATTGGCTTGGCAGCCGCAACGGAGATGGGTCTGCTGGGTGCGAAAGTGGCGATTTGCGGACGCCGTCCGGAGCCGTTGCGCCAAGCCGTCGCCGCCCTGGAATCGCAAGGCATCGAGGCTTATGGAGCTCCCTGCGACATTCGGGAAGCGGACGCGATTTCGGAGTACGTGGATTCGGTGCTCGATCGGTTCGAGCGCATCGACATCCTGGTCAACAATGCCGGCGGCCAGTTCCCCACGAGGGCCGAGTCTCTTTCACCCAAAGGCTTCGCAGCCGTGATTCGCAACAATCTGATCGGCACCTGGACCATGACCCATGCGGTCGCGAACAAGGCGATGATTCCGCAAAAGCGCGGCCGCATCGTCAACATCATCGCGCAAATCATCCGCGGTTTTCCGGGCATGGTGCACACGGGAGCAGCGAGAGCCGGCGTCGACAACATGACGAAGACCCTCGCAGTCGAATGGGCGATGCACGGCATACGGGTGAACGCCGTGGCGCCGGGCGTCATCGTGACGAGCGGCACCAAACAGTATCCCCCGGAGCTTCTGGACACGGCGGAGAAAGCCAACCCTTTGCACCGCCTAGGCACGGCCGAGGAAGTTTCTCACCTGATCACGTACTTGGCCTCGCGATACGCGGACTTCGTCACGGGGCAGACCTTTTACATCGATGGCGGCGCGAGCATCTGGGGTGACCAGTGGCTCGTTCCAGAGGACGTTCCGAAGTATCCGCCCTACCCGGTCCCGAATCGTGGCTAGGTGTCTGTCTCGGGCTTCTTCTGAAAGACGCTGATCAAATACGCCGCGCCCACGCCGACGTAGTAGAGCACCACCAGCGGCACCAGCATCATCATCATGCTGTACACGTCTTGTGGCGTGAGGATCATCGCCAAAAACGACGCGCAGACGATCCACCAGCGTGAAAACTTGAGGAGCTGGCGCCAGGTGACGATTCCGGTCCCCGCCAAAAACACCACGATGACGGGCACCTCGAAGACGACTCCGAAGGCGATCAGCATCCTCCGGAAGAAGGGCATGTAGTCTTTGACGAACAACGTGGCCACCAGCGTTTCATCGCTGAAGCCGAGCAAGACGGTAAACGCTTCCGGGAAGACCAACTTGTATCCGAAGATCGCGCCACCGGCGAAGCATATGGTCGACGCGATGATGAACGGAATCGCGAGCGCCTTCTCTTTTTTGTAGAGCCCGGGTGCGATGAACATCCAGAGCTGCCAGAAGATCCATGGCGACGCGAGGAGCACACCCGCGATGACGGAGTTCTTCATGTACATCATGAAGGCGTCCGCCGGACCGGCGAAGCGCAAGACGGCCTCGCCGGGCAGATTGAGCTTCTCCCAGGCCGGTTCGAGCGGCGCAACCAAGAAGTCTTTGATCTCTTTCTTGAACACCCAGGCGATCGCAATCGCCGGAATCAATCCGAGAATGGAGCGCAGCAGGCGCGTGCGCAGCTCGGTGAGGTGCTCGAAGAACGTCATCTCTCGATCTTCTTCGGGAACCCGCGAGGGCTCGGGGGCCTGAACCTCGATCTGGTCAGCCGTCATGACTGTTTGACCTCTGCCGCCGCATCGGCTTCGGTGCCGGGCTCGGGCTCACCGCCATCCGAGGCGGGCGGGGCCGCATCGGCCGGCTCGGTCGACTCCGGGCTCGACGCGTTCACGCGCTCCAGGGCCGCAGCAACCGCCGTCTGGTCTTCGAGTGGCACCGGCTTTGCCCGAGGGGGTCGAATCGGTGGCGTCCGAAAAGGATCGCCTTCGCGCAGGAGCTCGTCGAGCCCGATCGCGTCCTTGAACTCCCGGCTGGCATTGCGCACCTGGCGCATCGCCTTGCCGACCGTACGCATGAAAGTCGGCAGCTTGTCGGGACCCACCACCAACAGGACGATCACCAGAAAGACAGCCAGCTCCAGTGGACCAATGCCAAACATGCGCCCCTAACATGAATCGTTGCACCCCAACCAGGCAACCAGCGGCAGTTTCCGCCGCGGAGGGGCCGCCCGCCAGGCGGCGCTTCACCCCTTGTGGCGCAGCCCCCGGAGCAGCTCGGCTGCGCGATTCATTGCGCGAACCTTCCGCTCGTATTCGCGCGTCAGCTCTTGAATGCGGTTGGCCGCGGCGAGCGTCTGCTCGGAGCCCTCGGCATGCTTTCGGTGCGATTGCTGAAGCTGGTGAACCATGTCCGAGATGTTGCCGATGGCATCCGTCATTTGGCGTCCGCCGATCGCCTGCTCCTCGCTGCTCCGCTCCATCTGCTGCGTGATCAAGCGCATGTTGTCCGCGCTCTTCATGATCAGCTCCGAGCCGCGTGCCTGCTCGGCCGTAGCCGCGGCGATCTGCTGAACCGTCTCCGCGATGCGACCGATGGCGTCCGTGACCTGCTTCGAGCCCTGTGCTTGCTCGACGGTGGCCCGGGCAATGCCCCGAACCATGGCGGTCGACTGCCGCGAAGACTCCAGAATCTTCTTGAGCGCCCGTTCGGCCTCGGCGCTCACGGTCACGCCGCGGTCGACGGTGCTCGCCCCCCGCTCCACGGCTTCGATGGCGTTTTTCGTCTCTTGTTGGATCGTCTTGATCAGCTCTGCGATCTCCTTGGTCGAGGACCCGGCACGCTCGGCCAAGTCCTTGATCTCGTCTGCCACGACTGCGAAGCCTTTGCCGTGCTCACCCGCCTGGGCCGCAATGATGGCCGCGTTCAGTGCGAGCAGGTTGGTCTGCTCCGCGACGTCGTCGATGACGTTCAAAATGTCGCCGATGGCTTCGATCCGGTCTCCGAGGCTGGAGATCGTGCTCACCGCCTCCAACGACGAGGACTTGATGCGGTTGATCTCGCCGATGATCTTCTGAATCGACTCTGCGCCCGTTTCGGCGTCTAAAGCAACCTCCGCAGAGAGACGCGCCGTCTCGTTCGCATTCGATTGTACTTGGTCGATCGAGACGTCCATCTCGTTCATCGACGACGAAGTCTCCTCGGCGGTTTGCGCCAACGCATCGACGTTGCGCGCCACCTCTTTGATGCTGTAGGTCATCTCCTCGATCGAGGACGCCGTCTCACGGACGCTCGACCCGAGATTGCCCATGTTCTCGGCCACTTCTTGGTTCGTGGCGGTCATTTGAAGGATGCTCGACGAGCTTTCCTCGGTGCTCGACGAGAGATTCTCGACGCGATCACTGATCGCCTGAAGCGAGATCGCCATCGATTTCAGCGCTCGGGCGGTCTCCTCGACCGCGACCATCTGCTCAGCGAGACCGCTCGACAGCGCCCTGGCATTGTCGGTGATCACGCTCTCCGCCTCCTCGATCTGGGCGTGGATCGTGCGAATCTGAGCGTCCACCTCTTCCACCTCGATCGATGGAGGCAGGCCCGAGGCGATGATCAGCAGCCCCAGAACGCCCAGCACCGAAGCGACGACGCCAGCGATGGAGGCCGCTTGCTCACCCACCAGGATGCCCGAGCTCACTCCGACTGGGCCCACGACGAACGCGAGCGCAAAGCACAAGAAGCCAGGAACGAGATAGCGACTCTTGGCGATTGCCCGAAACATGACCCCCCGTGGACACCTGCCAGGGTATCGAACCCTGGGAGTCACGGGCAAGTTACCCCCTGACTTCCGCGGCGTCGTGCAGGGGATCGTCCGTTCAGAGGGGATTGGTCAGGAGCTGCATGGCGATCTGCAGTGCGAGCGAATAGTCGCCCTCCATCTTGAGCTTTCCTCCCAAGAAGAGGTCCTGGACCGTGAGCTCACCGCGCTGGACACTCTCCAGATCCGGAAAACGGAGCTCGGTGGTGAAACCGGGCTCGGCAGGCAGGGTTGAAACGTTGAATCCGACTCGAACGTCGATGTTCCCGAGGCTCGGAACGTCGGCGATGGTGATGTGGCAGGTCATCGGCCTCCCAGCAAGCGCGTCCTCGAAGCGTTTCGACGCGGTTTGCGCCGCACCCACGGCCACTTCCTCGTCCTCGAGCGCGCCGGCCTTGGCAACTTCGCCGAGAAGCAACTGAAGGGCGTCGCCGGGGAGCGCGGCCATGATTCGGATCGGCACCTGGTCCGCCGGGGCATCGCCTGCGCTGAGCGAGCCCTGCTGAGCGGACAAGATCACCGGGGGCTCGTCGTCGATCTGGAGGCTGGCCGCACCCGTGACGCCCTTCACGTCATCCAGGATGCGCTGGGCACGCGCATCGCCCGCCGCAGCCCGGTTTTCTAGGACTTCCATCCCCCGCGCAAAGAGCTTCGGAAAGCTGTCGCGGAGGAACTCGATTGGTAGAACAGTCATGCGGCGCGCAGCATAGCTAACGAGTCGGTCTGCACCAAGCTGGCGAAATCCGTCAGAATCGGCCACCATTTAGGCGATGTCGGAAGACGAGCACCGGTCCACCATTTTGATGGTGGGTCAGGGCGAGCCGATGCAGACGGCGTTGGGGGAGGCGCTTCGGCGCCAGGGCATGTCCGTTGCGGGTTGTGCAACGGCGGAGCTCGAACAGGCAGTCCGCGTCTACGCACCGGACTTGGTGGTCCTCATCGGAGATGCAGCGGTCCGTGGAGGCGCTGGCGTCGTTCGCCGCATGGCGGCCAATCGCTCGACCGACGTATTGCCGATAGCAATCGTCTCGAACGATACGGCGCTCAAGCAGCGAGGGCGCGACCTTCGCACCGGAGCAGTCGCAATCGTTCCGCGAGGGACCGGCGCGGATGCGATCGCCCGCAGGCTGGTGGAGCTCACCGAAGAGGTCCCGGAGCGCTCCGGGTTGCTCACTGGCGAGATCAACGAGAGCAACCTGCAAGACGTGGTCGATCTCGTCTCCAACGAAGGCAGAACGGGAATCTTGAGCATCCGCTCGCCGAAAGGCGTGCTCGAGGGCATGCCCATGGTCGTCGAGACGGAACGTCCGGCTGCCCACAACATGGAGCGCATCCTCGACCGACTCCGCGAAGCGATGGCCGAGTCGAAGTCGCTCCAATACGAGTTTCACGAGACCAGCGGCGGACGTCTTTCCACCCTGCCCGCAGCCATGGGCACCGAAGAGGTCGACCTCAGTGATCTGCAAGACGCGCGCGTGGTGCTCCTCGACTCGGACGAGCTTCGAGCGGAACGGCTCGCCACCGTGCTCAGCACGCGCGGCGTGCGCGTCGCTGCTGCGGACTTTTCGACTGCCGTAATTCCTCGCGTGCGCGAGATCGACCCACAAGTCATCGTCCTCGATTCGACGGCCGTGGGAGGACGAGGCATCGAGCTCGTGCGGGCCATCCGAAAGGACCCGCAGCTCCGCTGGGCATCGATGTTGGTCGTCCGCTGGGACGACTACTGGCCGGGCTCTTCTTCGGATTCCGAGCCCGACTTGGCGCAACTCGCCGGCCGGATCGTCCCCCTGATCGAGCAAGATCTCGAAATCGCCCGCCGCGTCGAGGATGAAGTCGACTTCGACACGCGGCTCGAGCTCGTGGGGCCCGGGCGTCTGTTGCGGACGCTCGGCTCGATGCCCGGCGTTCGGCACGTTGCCATCGCGGGTGCCAAGCGCAGCATCGAAATCGACATCGCCGACAATTCCGTGGTCGGCGCGTATGCCACCCTCCACGAAGGGACTACGCAGAGCCTTCAAGGAATGCCAGCGCTCCTGTCGCTGTGGGGTCTCAACTCCGGCCGGGTTTCGGTGCGCGAGCAAGACCTGCCCTCGGTGGCGAACATCATGATGCCCGTCGACGAGGCGCTCGGCGTCGTATCACACCAACTTGGCTTCGTGGACGGGAACGGCGGGATCGAAGTCGACGCGCACACGATGCCTCCACTCGAGCCCGAGATCGAAGAGCATGCGACCGTGCCTCCCGGCGCCACGGAGCCCGCCAAGCTCGACGACGCAAGGACCATGGCGCCCCCTCGCTTCCGTCACTTGCGCACGGCCGGGGCCGAAGCCGCTCCGCGAGGTTTTTCCGAGGAAGAGGTGCCGACGAACAAAGTGGCGCAGCTCCTCGGGCGCGTCGAAACGCAACAACGGCCGATTCCCGCAGTGCGCGCCGCACAGGAGCTCATCGAAGAGGCTGCCCATACCGACCATGCTGTCGCACGATCGGTGAAGTCCACGCATCTGGGCCTCGCGCCGGTCTTCGAGGTATTGCCTCAGGACGCGGCGGATGCGATCGACGAGCACAAGACGATCCCCGTTCCCCAAAGGCCCACCCCGCCTCCCCCGCCCGTCAGCCGCAAGCCCGTCCCGGCGCCGAGGTTCCGAGCAGACGACGACTTCGAGCCCGAGCTGGCGCGAGTGTTGGAGGGTCCAGCAACGCTCGTTGCGCCCGAAAGCGAGGGCGGAATGCCCGCGTGGATCCAGGCGCTGCTGCTGGTCACCCTGATCGCAGGCGTCGGAGTCTTCGGCTGGCAGCTCTGGTTGCGACGAGGCGCGACCACCACCGCTTCGGTACAAACCTTTGCCGAAGTCGACGTCGAAGGATCCAAGGGGCCCATTACCGGAACGGTCAACGGGCTCGAGGCTTCCGATGATGGGACGAATGCGGAGCCCGAGCGGTTGCCGGAAAACGAGCCCACGGCCGAGCTTGCGAAATCTGGCGATGGGACTGCCGAACCGAATCCAGTGGGGCAAGAGGAAGTGGCCGCGGCCGAGCCCTCCGAGCCCGAACCTGCCGAGCCTGAGCCCAGTGGGCCGGAGAAGGCCGCTGCGCCATCACCCGCGCTTTCCGTGCCGACGCAGAATCTGCCGCGCGATCCCGCTCGCGCATCGGACGTGCTCGTCCATCGCGCCCTGCCCTTGATTCGAAGCGGTGAGCTACGCCTCGCCGAGGCCACCCTCGATCGCGCCTGGGAGCTCGATCCCAGAAACCCGCAGGCCATGGCCGGATATGCTGCGCTATACGTCGCAGCCGGGGACGGTGGTCGTGCGCTGAAGTGGGCCAAGAAGGCCGTTCGCAAGCGGTCGCGACGACCCCAATACCACGTCATTCATGGTGATGCGCTCCAGCTCCAGGGAGACATCGCGGGGGCTCGAAAAGCGTGGACCAAAGCGCTCTCGCTCGACCCACGCAATCGCGAGGCGAAGGCGCGGCTCGCCGACACCAGCGCTCAGGCCGCCAAATAGTTGCCCCTTGGGCCACCTCGTGCCTAGCGTCGGGCATGGCCAAGCAATTCTGGTGCGCGGTGGCGCTGATCGGGCTTTCGGGCTGCTTGATGCAAAACCTCAGCCCGGAAACACGCATGCGCGACGCGGTCATCGAGCTCAACGAAGGCGCGCGCTGGGGACGTATGGACGTAGCAAGCGGTCACGTCGCGCCGCAGTTTCGTCCCCAGTTCAAGCTCTCGCACATCCACTGGGGAAGAGACATCCAAATCGCCGACACGGAGATCCTCGGCATGAGCCCCGAGACCGACGAGGAGGGCGTCGGTGCGTTTTCCCGCGTGGCAGTGCGTTGGTACGACGAGAGCACGATGGTGCTCGCGAGCACGGTCATCCGCCAAACCTGGCAGAAGCACAAGCAGACCTTTCTCTTGACGAACGAGTCCATCGAGAGCGGCCATCCCGGCCTCCTGATGATCCCCGAAGAGCAACCCTCGCAGCCCTCCGAGTCCGACTCCGAGCCCTCGCAACGAGACACCTTCACCGACGACTCGCAATGGAGCAGCGTCTACTGATTCAGTCGATGCCCACGGCGTGTCGCACACGCTCCATCGTGCGACTTGCTATCTCGCGCGCCTTGCCGGCGCCTGCGTGAAGAAGAGCGTCGAGGCGATCTTCGTCGGAACGAATCTCTCGATAGGCGTCCCGCTTCGGCCCCAGCTCTTCCTCGATGGCGTCGAAGAGATCCTGCTTTGCGTGGCCCCAGCCATATCCCCCGGCCTCTAGCTTGCGCTTCATCTCGAGGGCTCGTTCGGGCACGATGAGCTCGTAAAGCTCGTAAATCGTCGAGCCTTCGACGCTCTTCGGCTCTTCGAGAGACTCGGAGGTCGTCTTGATGCTCATGATCACCTTGCGCAGCCTCTTCGGCGACTCGAAGAGGGGAATCGAGTTGCCTCGGCTCTTGCTCATTTTCTCCCCATCGGTGCCTGGAACCAGCGGCGCTTCGGTAACCAGCGCCTCGGGCACCACCAAGGTGTCTTCGCCGTAGAGGTGGTTGAGCCGGGCAGCGACGTCCCGAGTGAGCTCCAGATGCTGCTTCTGGTCTTTGCCGATGGGCACGACGTCGGTGTCGTAAAGTAAGATGTCGGCTGCCATGAGAATCGGATAGTTGAAGAGACCCGCGTTGGGAGACTCGCCTCGTGCGACGGCGTCCTTGTATGCGTGGCCGCGCTCGAGCTGCCCCGTCGCCAGAAGGCAGCTCAGCACCCAAGTGAGCTCGAACACCTCCGGTACGTCGGACTGCCGATAGAGCAGCGTCCGATCCGGATCGAGCCCGCATGCAAGCCAGGTGGCGGCGACGTCGCGGATGTGGCTCCGAAGCGCGTCCGCGTCGCGGACGCTGGTCAGCGCGTGATAGTCGGCGATGAAATATAGGGTCCGATAGCGATCGACGAGCGAAAGGGCAGGCCGAATCGCTCCCAGGTAGTTGCCCAAATGAGGCAAGTGCGTGGGCTTGATGCCGGTCAGCGAGGTCTTCACGAGGCGGAGAGTGGCCCATGTGGACATACCCGGCAACCGGGGTATCTTCGACAATTCGGGAAGAAAAAGGCATGACAGCTCGTCCATTCAAGATTCTGGGAATCCAACAAGTCGCCGTTGGTGCGCCCGACAAGGCGGCCCTGCGCCG
Source organism: Polyangiales bacterium (assembly GCA_035466435.1). Lineage (GTDB taxonomy): Bacteria > Myxococcota_A > Polyangia > Polyangiales > Houyiibacteriaceae > SG8-38. Next base: position 27,405 of record DATIUW010000300.1, read on the forward strand.
GCTCTGGGTCGACACCCTCGGCCTCACCCCACACGGGCATTTCGTGAGCGAGAAAGAAAACGTCGACGAGGACATCGTGACGATGGGCGCTGGGCCGTTCACGGTCGAGGTCGATCTGATGCAGCCGATCGATCCCGAAAAGAAACCGCGGGTCGACACACCGCCGCTCAACCACATCGGGCTGTGGGTGGACGACATCGAGGCGGCCGTGGAGTGGCTCGGCGATCGAGGCGTGCGATTCACGCCGGGTGGCATCCGTTCCGGCGCCGCGGGCCACCGCGTTTGTTTCATCCATCCCAAGGGGAACGAGGCCTCTCCGATCGGAGGCGAAGGGGTGCTGATCGAGCTCGTCGAGGCTCCGGCGGAGGTCCGAGATGCCTTCGCGAAGCTCAGCGGCGATTCCAGCCAAGCCTGAGGCTCGTGACCTCGATGTCCGACTTGCGGGGTCGGACGAGGACCTCGTCGATCTCCGGCAGCTCGAGCGCGACGTCGACGTGAAGCGCATTCAGCTCCTGCTCTGCCTCGACCTCGAGGGCTCTGCGCTCGGCCTCGAGCGCTCGAAGCGCCTGCTCGGCTTGCTGCACGTCCTGCTGCTCACTAGCCACCCGGCCTGCGCTGCGGGCGGCCGTCGTGGCCCGACCGACCGTGCGCCGACCCAAGATCGCACCCAGCAGCGTCGCGCTCACCGAAATTCCAGTCTGCAGCTTCTGCTGCTCGTACTGACTTTCCTCACGTTGTAGACGCGCTCGTGCGCGAGCGATCCGGTCGTCGATGCGGTCGAGCTTCTTTTCGAATCGGCTCCTCAGCGCTTCGACCGCCGCGTCTCGTCTCTCACGGTTGGCGAGCTGCGCCCGGGCGGTGAAGTCGGCCAAGCTCTCGCCCGGCCTCGACCGAAGCTTCAGGTCCTTGCAACGCCACAGGGTCTTCGGATGCCTCTGGTAAACGTGGGTCTTGATCTGTTTCCCGTAGCTTCGAAAGCGCGCTTGGCTCACCGAGCCAGATGGGGGGGCGATGAACTCGGCCTTGGCGGGCTCCGCCTCGAACAGGGTCACCTCACCCGGCCCGAGCAGCAGCGCGGATTCCCACGGCGCGTCCTCTCCGAGCGGCGCCATGATCACGTGCTCTTCCCACGAATCGAGATCTTGCGATGCCAGCACGTAGTGAAGCGTCACTTCGGCGATCAGGTACGGCTCGTAGGTCCCGGGCTGATCGCTGAGGAAGACCTCGTCAATTCCGGCAGGAAGGACGGGCCTGGCGTTCGAGACGGGGACGGGGGATTCGACTTCGACCGTGGGCGCCTCCGCCATCGGCCCAGGCGCAGGACGCGCGGGGCTCAACAGCTTGATTTCGCGGCGAGTGAGGGGCCCGCGAAGATAGGACATCGCCCAGCGGGTATGGAAGAGCAGCGGCCCGCTTTCGTGCACGTTGTTCAGGAGAAAGACGCGGCCTTGCAGCCCGGCCAGCAATCGCTCGACCGCGCTTCGGTCGAGTCTCTGTCCGGCCGCGGAAGCTGCGCCTGCCAGACCTTCCGCGACGCGCGCGACGTCGCGCTCGGTTTGCAGCCTGCCTAGGAACCAGGTGCCGCAGTTCGACAAAGCCTTGTAGTCGATGTCGACCGGGTTCTGTGTGGCCAGCACGACGCCCACGCCATATGCGCGCGCCTGCTTGAGGAGGGTGAGCAGAGGGCGTTTCGATGGCGGCTCGGCCACGGGAGGCAAGAAACCGAAGACCTCGTCCATGTACAGAATCGCCCGAAGGCTCGAAGTGCCGGACTGGGAACGCATCCACGACACCACGCGGTTCAGCAGAAGGCTGACGAAGAACATGCGCTCCGCTTCGTTGAGATGGGCGATCGAGAGAATCGCGATCCTCGGCTTGCCCGTATCGGTCCAGAGCAAACGTTGCACGTCGAGCGGCTCGCCCTCGAGCCAGGCGGAAAACCCTGGCGACGCCAGCAAGCCGTTGACGCGCATGGCCAGCTTCTGCCTCTCGGACGCCGGATAAAACGTCTCCAGATCGAACACGCCGATTTCGTCCAACGGTGGATCGGCGATCGCACGAACCAGCGCGCCGAGCTCGAGCGACTTGCCCTCGGACCAAGCGTGCGTGAGCAAGTTGGAGAGCAAAATGTGCTCCCGGCTGTTCACGGGGTCCGGATCGATCCCCAGCAAAGTGAGGAGGCTCGAGACGATCCCGAGGATCTGATCGCGCTCGGCGTCACGGTCCGAGCCCGGTCCGGGCGGCTCGAAGGAGGCCAGCACCCGGAGCTGGGAGCCCGCCGAGCTTCCGGGCGTGTAGATCGCGAGGTCGACGGCATCCCGAAAGCGGGCGATTCGGGCGCCGTCCTGGCCCCACGCGGCGAGCCCCTCGCGCCACAGCTCGGATACGGCCTCGGCGTGCTGAGCGACCGTGCGTCCCTTCCGCTCCGCTTCCGCAGGATCGATCCACGGCTCGAAATCCGCAGCGCGAAGCTCTGGGAAGGTCAACAAAAGATTTCCGAGATCCCCTTTGGGATCGATGCACAGCGCCGGAATGCCATCGATCGCCGCTTCTTCGAGGAGCGTGAGACACAAGCCGGTCTTGCCGCTTCCCGTCATGCCCACGCACACCGCGTGCGTCGTGAGGTCCTTCGAATCGTAGAGCACCGGGACGTCGTTCGGCTCCCCGCGCACGGGATCGAACACTCTTCCCAGATACAGCTTACCGAGCTTCTCGAGCTCGATCACGGACCCTGCGACTCCGTCGGCTCATGGTCGAGCAGTAGCTTGCGGGCCATCTCATACTCGTAGAAGCTCACCATCTTGGTTTGCAAAACACTGCGAAATTGCTCGAACGCGCCGGCCTCGTCCCCGACGATGAAGCGCCGCGTGCCTTCGTAGTAGATGGCCTCGGTCCTCTCCCCCAAGCTCGAAGCGACGCTCATCAACCCGGCATAGTCGAGCTTCCCCGCGCCGAAGCTGGCGAGCTTTCCCCACCAGCTCGAGCTTCCTCCGAGACGTCGCAACAGGTCCTTGTGCTCTTCGGCAGGGGGCCGATCGGCGCGCGCGGCGATGAACTGGACCCAGAGCGTGAAGTAGACCTTCCACTCGGGCGGTAGATTGAGCTGCAGCTGAGACCTCCGCCACACCATCTGGGCGAGCTCGTAGTTGGGCTCCGCCGACACGAGGTGCGACAAGATCGTCGCGTACACGTCTCTCCACTGCGGCGCATACATCATCGCGTTTTCGAATGCGTCGGCCGCGTCTTCATGGCGCCCGAGCTGGTCGAGGAGCACGCCACGCCGCATTTCCACGAGGGCTCCGGTCGGACCTTCGACCTGATCACGCGCCGCCGACCAGGCCTCGAGCGCAACCCGGTAGTTTTTGGTCATCGACTTCACGTCGCCCCTCGCGCGCGCGACGTTGCCCAGATGCTCGAAGATCTCTGCCCGGCGAAGGTCGTCCGGAAGTGAGCCGGTGGGCGTCAGCTCGAGCGCGCGACGATAGCGTTGCTCCGCGGCGTCCGGCCTTCCGATCCGCTCGAGAAGCAGCCCGAGCTGCAGCAATGCTTCCGGATTCTCGTCCTGCTCGAGGCTGGCTTCGAACCGCTTCTTTGCTTCCTCGGGATTTCCGGCGTTCATCTCCAACATGCCGATCAGGAACTCCAGTCGGTTCGGCGCGATGGGAGGCTCGGAAGCGGGCCAGCGCTTCTGCCTTTCGGCGAGAATCTTCTCCGCCCCGCGAGCAAGGGCGCCCGAACGTTCCGGGTGGGGGTCGCTCAGGCGGACTTCGATGAACTCGTCGAGCTGTCCGAGGGCTTCGTCGTAGAGCTCGATCATGTCGGGGGCGAGCTCGATCGCGATCGCGTACCAAGCGGTGGCGTCGGCAAATTCACCCGAATCGGCCGCCACCCGCGCCATGCAGGTGGGGAACCGGTAGTCCCGCGGAAATCGGATGAGCGCGGAGCGGCAAAGACCCGCTGCGACGTCGGGACGAGCGACCCGATAACCCTCGACGAGCTCGAAGGTCGCGGCGGCGCCCGTCTCGTCGTTGCTCTTGGCCGTCCGCAACAGGTCGAGAAGCCGAAGTTGAAGCTCGCCGCCGCCGCTCATGGACTCGACTTTTCCGACCGCGGACGTGATGTCTCCGTGGGTGAGGTAGACGGCGGCGACGTTGAGCGGAGCCAAGCGTAGCTGCCGTTCTCCACCGATGCCCAACCGGTGCCGGTTCTCCGCGGTCTCTCCGGCAACGGCATCTCGGCCGGCGATGTAGAGACCAGCCAGAGTGTCGAGCACCTCGGGCGCAGGCGTCAGGTCCGCGTGATCACTCCACACGTCGATGAGCCCCGCGTACTGCTCGGACACGGTATCGAGGTTCGATCGCGCCTCGCGTCCCCACGTCGCGACTCGATCGTAGCGGGCTCGATAGGTTTCCTCCCCCGTCAACGTGTGGAGGATCCAATACGCCCCGAGCACGTATCCCTCGTCGCCGAGCCGGCCTCCCTCCTTTGCGATGTACTGTGCGACGGGCTCGATCCGACGAGGAAAGACACCGGCTGCATAGTCGGACGGAGACAAGAACGTGGTCAGACGGCTGACCTCGACGACGACCCCCTCGTAATCGCCGACGTCGGCCAGGGCCTGCGCCTGCGAGAGCACCGTGGTGGTCAACCTGTCTCGAAGGGCCGAACGCGCCGGGTCGTCCGGCGACATCCTCAGAAACCGCCGTTCGGCATCGGGATACTCGGTTTGAGGAAGGGGCTCGGCCGCCTCTGCCTGACGACGTGGCGTGGCCGCGGAGTGCGCGCAAGACGCAGTGAGGCTCAGCAAGCCAAGAATGAACAAACGGCGAATTCTCATGCTCCCCAGCCGCTATAGCAGGGTCGGCAGAATACGGCAGGCGCATATCTTGGCGGCCACCCGGCCCTCCATGGCAAGGTACTCGCCGCATGGGCGGGTATCTCCGAGCCGTGGCGATCGCTCTGGCGGTCCCGATCCTCAACCATCTATTCATGGCTCTGGCGGGCTTTCTCCAACTGCGAAGTCTCTCGGTGCCGTGGGGCGAGGCGATTCGCACCGCAGCGCAGGCGCCGCTCAACTACGCGCTGGTTCAAGCCGCGAGCGTGGGCGTCATCTTCGTGGTCGCGTTTCCCCACAGACGCCGCCAGGCGAGCTTTCTCGAAGCGGTGCACGTGCGACCCTTGGCGGGCGGCGTCGTGGGCCTATGCTTCCTCGCGGGCGCCTTCGCACAGTTGCCCTTGGCCGAGGTGGGAAACCTAGTGCAAGAAGTCTGGCCGATCAGCTTCGAGGAGCTGGCCAGACGCCACCGCCTGATCAATCCGACGACGTGGTGGGGCGGAATCTCTGCCTTGATCGCGCTGGTCATGGTCGCACCGGTCACCGAGGAGCTCCTGTTCCGAGGCTGGATCCTGCAAGATTTGAAGACGCGGTACGGCGCGACGGCGGCGTTGATCTGGAGCTCCTCGTGCTTCGGCATCGCACATCTGGAAGCTTCCGCCGTCGTCTATGCGACGCTCGGTGGCTTCGTCTTGGGAGCCGTCGCGCTTCGAACGGGCTCGACCCTCGGCAGCATCGCCATGCACGCTGGAGTCAACGCGCTGCCCTTGCTCCTACCGGTGCGCGTGATTCGAATCGAGGGCTTCAATACCTTGAGCCAACGAGTCGAGCACATCGCGTGGTGGTTGCTGGCGCTGGCGCTCTGCGGCGTCGCGTTCTCGCTGGCGCTAGTCTGGCGCGCGACCCGGGACGCCGAGCCGTGACGCCGACCTCGATCAGACCCGCTCCACGTCGAGGACGCCCTTGAGCTTCGCGACGCCGCGCATGATGTCCCGCAGCCGGTCGATGTCGCCCACCCTGAAATGGAAGAGATTCTCAGCCCTTCCGTCCTTCGAGAGGCAAGACGCTTCGCTGATGCTGACACCGTTCTGAGTGAATACCGAGGAAACCGACGCGAGTATTCCGGCGCGGTCGTCCGTCATCACGCGTAGCGCCACCGGCAAATCCACCTCGACGTCGTCCGCCCAAGTGACTTGCACGCGCCGCTCCGGGTCGAGCTCGAGCACGCGCGGACAACCTCGACGATGCACCGACACGCCTCGGCCGCGCGTAATCCATCCGGTCACGGCATCTCCGGGAACTGGATTGCAGCAATGAGCGAACCGGACGAGCATGTTGTCCATGCCTTCGATACGAATGCCCGCGCCGTCGGGCTCGCCCGCCACGCGTTGAACGGTTCGCTCGATGATGCCAGGCCGTAGGCTATCGCGATCGGCTTCGGCCGTGGGAACGATGGCTTCCATCACGTTCGGCAACGCCAGCTTGCCGATGCCGATCCGCGCGTAGAGGTCCTCTTCGTTGCCCGCGCGGAACTTGGAGAACACCTCTTTGGCGCGCTTACTCTTGAGGAAACGCGACAAGGACATGTCCTTCTTGCGCATTTCCTTCTCGAGCAGCTCCTTGCCGAGCTTCACGGCCTGCCGCCTCTCCTCGGTGCGCAAGTACGTGCGAATGCGCGACCGTGCACGGCTGGTGATGACGAACTCCAGCCAGTCTTTGCTGGGGTGGTGATTCTTGCTGGTGATGATCTCCACGACGTCACCGTTTTGAAGCTTGTGCCGAAGCGGAACGATGGCGCCGTTGACTCGGGCGCCGGAGCAACGGTGCCCCACCTCGGAGTGAACCGCGTAGGCAAAGTCGACCGGGGTCGCGCCGCGCGGGAACGTCTTCACGTCGCCCTTTGGCGTGAAGACGTACACGTCCTCGGGGAACAGGTCGACTCGAACGCTTTCGTAGAACTCTTCGGGGTCGGCGACCTCTTTCTGGAACTCCATGAGTTGGCGGAGCCAAACGAATCGCGCGGCGTCCTTGGGGTCGATGCCCCCGGTGTGCTCCTTGTACTGCCAGTGCGCAGCGATCCCGTACTCGGCCGTACGGTGCATTTCGTGGGTCCGAATTTGAATCTCGACCCGTCGATTCGCAGGCCCGATGACCGTCGTGTGAAGCGACTGGTACATGTTGGACTTGGGAAGCGCGATGTAATCCTTGAATCGCCCGGGTACCGGAGTCCACTCCGAGTGGATCACGCCGAGCGTGGCGTAGCAATCGGCGACGCTTTCCGTGATGACGCGGAATGCGACGAAGTCGTGCACCTGCTCGAATCCGATGCTGTTCGCCTTCATCTTCCGATGCAGCGAGTAGAGATGCTTGCGTCGCCCGCTGACCTGAACCGAGAATCCGCGACTGAGCAACATCTTCTTCAGCTTGGTGGTGACCTCCCCCATGTAGCTGTCGGTATTCTTGGAAACGGCCTTCACCTGCTCGGCCAGTGTCTCGTAGGCCTCCGGCTCGAGGTGCTTGAAGCTCAGATCCTCGAGCTCCGCCTTGAGCCACTGGATTCCCAAGCGCCCCGCCAGCGGCGCGTAGATCTCGATCGTCTCGCGGGCGATCCGCTCCTGCGCCGAAGGCGACATGTGCTCGAGCGTGCGCATGTTGTCGAGGCGATCGGCGAGCTTGACCAGGAGCACGCGAATGTCGCGGGCCATGGCCACCACCATCTTGCGGAAGCTCTCCGCCTGCCGGTCTTCACGGGAGGCGAAGTTGACCTTTCCGAGCTTGGTGACTCCATCGACCAAGAAGGCGACTTCCTCGCCGAACACGGCCTCGACCTCGGAGACGTCGATCCCACAGTCTTCGACCACGTCGTGGAGCAAGGCCGCGCATACGCTCGATGCATCGAGACGCATGTCGGCGATGATGTCGGCAACCTTCACGGGGTGTGTGAAGTAGGCATCCCCCGACTTTCGCCTCTGCCCTTCGTGCATCCGGGCGGAATAGACGTAGGCCTTGTTGATCAGATCCGTATCCGCTCGGGGATGGTATCCCTTCACCTTTTCAAGAATATTGGTGAGGCGGACCATGACGTACAGTACGGGTAACAATCAATTTAACACCGTCTCCAATTGGTGCCAAGGTTGTGGAGATTGGGTGTTCTTCCAGAAACAACGGACATGTCGAGCTCAAGATCCAATCTAGGGCCGTCGTCCACCCGTCGCCGCCTGGCCGCCGTGATTGCGGTGGTCGGCATCGTGATCGTCGGTCAGCGACTGGCGTCCCATTGGCCCCGCGAGATCGAAATCGCATTCGAGGTCGGTCCCGAGGTAAACGAGCTCGACGTGGACTACCTTCTCGACGACGGAGCGGCCGCCAGCGCCCGTTTCACGCAGTCAGATGCGAAAACGAACGTCTTTCGGCATTCCGTGAGGCTCCAGCCCGGCGAGTACGAGGTTCACATGACCGTCTACGGATCGGCGGGGCCGGCGGTCGAGGATGCCAGGGTGCTCGTCGTTCCCACCGAGGGCGTCACGCGATTCGATCTTCGAGGGTTCGGGACGCGATCCGAGTGAAGGCGTGCCGGGGGACGAACGAAGACACGGTCAGAAGCGCATCCTGCTGATCGGGGCGATTCTGGCCACGGTCGCGTTGGGCCTTTGGATGGCCAACCGGACCCCGTTTTCGCTCGGCCCGCTCTGGGGAATGCTGATCGCCATGCTCGCGGCGGCTCTGTGGGTCGGCTGGCTCGTACCGCCCGTCGACGGCCCGGCACGGGGTTGGCGCCAGACGACGTTCGGAAAGCAGCATGGCGAGCCTTGGTCCCCACTCGGATGGGCGGGCCTCTCGCTGACGGTCTTCGTGGCAGGCGCGGCAATCGGCGGATACGAGTGGCTTCCGCTGACCATCCTCCTCGCGCTCGCGTGCCTCGTGCCAGCCGCGTTGCGCAGGCCGGGGCTCGCCGTGATGCTCGTGATCACGGCCGTCTACGCCCCTTTGCTCGGCGCGACCGGCCTGTGGGACCCTTGGGAGACCCACTACGCGGAAGTGGCGCGAGAGATCCTCTCCCGAAACGATTGGATCAGCCTGTGGTGGGCCCAGGACAAATGGTTTTGGTCGAAGCCGGTCCTCTCGTTCTGGATGGAGGCGTCGAGCATGGGCGCATTGGGCGTCGATTTCGCGCCCGACGCCCACCCTGCGCACCCCGAGTGGGCAGTGCGGCTCCCGACTCTCTCGATGGCGCTCGCGGCGCTCGCGACGATCTACGCGACGGTTCGGCGGTTTTTCGACGCCCGTGCTGGCGCGCTCGCGGCTCTGGTGACCGCGACGATGCCGCAGTTCTTCTTCATTTCGCACCAGGCGATTACCGACCTGCCCCTCGTGGCCGCGATCACCATCGCCTCCTGTTGCCTGCTCCTCGCGATCCGGGAGGACCCCGATCGTGAGGTGACGGTGTTTCAGCTAGGGCCCTGGCGGGTGTCCTTTCAGCACGTCGTCCTGTTTGCGATTTTCGTTCTGGTCCTTCCGCAAGCGATCTATCTCATCTCACGCAACGTTTCGTGGCTCGAGGGCGCTGGGCTCGTCGCGCATCCCGATCGCTTCATCTACGGCTCGCCGGGCAATGCCGACGTCCCGGGAAACCCGACGCCACGAGATCAAACGCCGCGTGTGGCGGGCCTTCTCGGCCAGCCGTTTCTCCAAGGAGCGCTTTGGCTCGGGGTGCTCGCCGCGCTGGCTGTCCTTTTTCGCGAGGAAAGGCGGGCCCGAGCCCTCTGGATGGCCGCCTTTTATTCGTCCTGCGCGGTCGCCTTCATGGCCAAAGGCCTGCCCGGTCTTGCGATCCCAGGCGCCACCGCGCTCTTCTACTTGATCGCCTCGCGCCGTTGGAGCTTGCTCGGCGGCGGCCAGCTTCGAGTCTCGAGCGGGGTGCTGATCGTCGGCGCGGTCAGCCTACCCTGGTATCTCGCGATGTACGTGCGGCACGGACCCGCCTTCACCAATCGCCTGCTGATTCATGATCACATCAACCGGTTGGCAAGCGGCGTCCATGGAGACAAAGGCACCATCGAGTATTTCGTCGCCCAGATCGGCTACGCGACCTTTCCCTGGGTCGCCCTTGTGCCTGCGGCGCTTCTCATCGCTTTTTGGATTCACTCGCGTTCCCCCCGCAATGCACGCGGCGACGCGCTGCTGTTCGTTGCGATGTGGCTGGTCTCGTCATTCGTGCTCTTCAGCGCGATGGTCACCAAGTTCCACCATTACATCCTGCCCACCATCGTGCCGATGGGAATGCTCGTCGGAATTGCGATGGCCTACTGGTGGGGTCCCAAGAGCCCCCGCGCCACGCTTCTTTCCGCAGCCGCCGGTGCGTGCTTGATCGCTGGATTTGCCTGGTTGGCCGGGGACCCACGGGGAGTGATTCCCGTCGAGGCGATGCACACCGAGGATTGGATCTTGCAGCAGGGGGAGCCGGTGAAAGCCTATGCCCTCCTGGCGCTCGGCGCCGTGCTTTCGGTGCTCGCGCGCTCGGAGCTCGCCACGGTGGAGATCCAGTCGCTTCCGAGACCGCTCGGTGTCTCGCTCGGTGTGGCGCTGGTGGCCGGCGCATGTGTGGTCGCATTCGTCGGACGAGACTTGAGCTGGGTGACCTCGGCCAGGCCCCAAGGCTACGAACGCCTCATCCACCTGTTCGTCTACAACTACGGGCGGGCATGGCCCGAGCATCTCGACTATCGGGCGATTTTGATCGGTTTTGCCGCCGCCGTAGGGATCACGACTGCTGCGGCCGCTCTTCGGCCGTGGAGAGCGACGGCGACCCGGACGCTCGCCGCGGCGGCGGTCCTCTTCTGCGGCTGGGGTCTCAACGTCTACATGGTCGATCTGTCGCCGCACTGGGGAATCCGAGAGCTGGCGGACCGCTACTACGCCGAACGCGAAGGCAGCGAGGAGCCGTTGGTCGCGTGGCAGATGAACTGGAAGGGCGAGAACTTCTACACGGGCAACCACGTCTACGTCTTCGCCGAAACCAACAACGAGCGAATCAAGAAGTGGCTGAAGCAAAACGAGGGACGAACCGCGTACTTCGTGCTGGAGCACAAGCGCTTCGGCCGGTTCAAGAAGCTCGTCTCGGGACGACCGATCCGCGAGCTGTCGACCAAGCGCGACAACAACAAGTACCTGCTGGTGGCGCTTGAGATCTGATCAAAAAGAGGTGTACGATCGACCCGATCTTGTAGGTTTCGGACGCACTGAACACCAAAAACTGGACTGATTATCAGTACTGCGCGATCCTCTACCTCTGATGGAAAAAGACGACGAAAAACTGGCCTGGCGGCTGCTCGAGGCCATCTACCAGATGGGCAGAGCGGACATGGGGGCGACCCCCGAGACGCTCGCGGCCTGGTTGGATGTGCCCGGCGCCTACGTTCAGGAGCTTCTGGCTCGGCTGGATGCCCAGGGTCTGGCCGATCAGGCGCGATGCCGTTTGACCATGCAGGGCCTCGTGCTCGCGGTCTCGATGGATGGAGCCTGTAAGCTCGCCCGGCACCTGGCCGCTGCTTGACCTGCCTTGACAGCGTGAACGGCAACCGGTATCTCGCCCCACTCTTTTGCGGAAGTGGCGGAATTGGCAGACGCGCATGATTCAGGTTCATGTGTCCGAAAGGACGTGGAGGTTCGAGTCCTCTCTTCCGCACCGAGCGCGTCGTGACGGCTGATTACGTCTCTGTCCGCACCGAGTGCGTCGACTCTGTAATTTTTTCGTAGATGCCGCAGGGAGTTCACAGCCGGACGGCGAGTGCGCTTCATGGGTTCTTAGTAATTACAGCTACTTATCGGGATCATGATTTCGGTACGAGTGTTGCACTGCGCTAGAGCGTGCATGGATTGAAGAGCAAGCGGCAGCGGGGGCTGACGCTGGTCGAGCTGATGGTGGTGCTGGCCGTGATGGGGGTTCTGGTCAGTGCGGCGCTGCCGAGCATGAGCCAGGGCTTTGCGGACCGCCGCGTCGCCATGGTGGCGCGGGACGTCGTTTCTCTCTTCTCACGCGCCCGCTACATGTCGAACGCCTACGGCCGCGCGCACCAAGTCCTCTACACGAACGACTCGGGCACCGGGCTGACCCAGGATTGGGCTTTCGAGACCCTGCGCGGCACCGGCGGCGCCTGCTCTCTCACCACGTTCGAGAATGCGGGTGGCATCGCGCTCACCGATCTCGACTGCGACAACAACTGGCGCTGCGTCGATCATCTCTACGCCAATACCTACGACGCCGACCCCAGCGACGACGACCTGGTTCGCGTCGACGGCTGGAAGGACACGACGTTCTGCTACGAGTCCGGCTCGAACAACCAGGTCTTCGTCGACACGGTCTTGTTTGCGAATTGGCAAACCGCCAACGCGCAGGCCGGATTCGGCTTCCTCGTTTATCGCGAGGTCGCCGGAGAGCCCTTTGGCGTCGCTCGAAAGGTCCTGGTCCCGATGGGATCGGGATCGCCGCGGGTGATGCGATGACACGCACGATCCGCGCGAATCGGAACGGCTTCACCCTCGTCGAGGTGATGATCGCCATCGGCATCATGACCGTGGGATCGCTCGGCATTCTGTCGATGCACCAAGCCGTGAGCGGCGCAAACCGGGCAGCCCACGAGATGAATACCGCGATCGCGATCACGGAGCGTTGGGTGGAGCGCGTGGAGCGCGATTCGCTCTTGTGGTCGGAGCAGGGAATCAACAGCTCGTCGTTGGCCTCGACGGCCTATTTGTCGCAGCTCGCGGGCCAGGGGTCCGGCACCGACTGGTTCACGCCGAGCCCGGCCGATACCGATGAGTCCTACGCGTTCGACTACTTCGGAAGAGACACCACGAGCGACATCAAGTACTGCGTCAATCTGCGGATGAGCTGGATACGGCAAGGGAGCTCGGCCCGCGTCGACATTCGCACCTTTTGGTTCCGCGAGGGCTACCTTTCGGGGAACGCCACCCACCCGAAGTGGGTCGCGGGTTCCGACTTCCGCGGCGCTGGTTGCGATGCCGCGACCGCCACCGGCTGGGGCCTCGACCAAGCGCCGGCCCCCCCCAACGTCAACGTGGTCTTCGCTTCGACGGTGGTGACCTGGCTCCGGAGGGAACCGTGAGCAAGAGCGGGTTCACCCTCATCGAGCTGATGGTGGCCATGGTCGTCGGGCTCACCGCGATCACGTCGGTCTACACACTGGGCGCGGCGATGAGCAAGCAGTTCTACGAAGAGCAGCGCGTCGCCACGTCACAGGGCACGTCCCGCACCGCGATCCTGGAGCTTCGCCGGGACATCTCGCGCGCCGGCCTGTTCGGCTCTCCGAATGGGAGCCTCGAGCCCACCTGCGACGCCACGCCCGCGGAGCTTCCTCTCCTCGGCGGCGGCAACGGTCCGATGGGCGCGTTTCAGTACTACGCGGACGAGGATTTGGCCGTGCTCGATCCGGACGGGGTCAACCCCGACGTTCATGCGGACCGGCTCCGCGTGCTCACGAGCCTGTATCTCACCGATCAGTTGCTCGTCCAGTCGGCCAGCGCCGACGGCAGCGTCATCGTGCTGCAGAGCGGCAACCAGGCATACCGCCGCACGTTTGCCTGGGGGCAGACGGCGGGTCCTTTCACCAGCGGTACGGCGCCGACCTACCTCGACGGCGCCCTCGATTGGGATGGCGCGTGGGCCGCCGAGACGGAGAGCTGGAAGGGCATCGCGCAAAAGGGAGCACGGGCGTTTCAAACCGGCTCGGTCCTGCACATCGAGACCCCCGAAGGGCGTCACTTCTTTCGATCCGTGTTCGGCAAAGCCGGCAACACGCAGAACGAGGTGCGCATCCAGATCGACCCCGTGTTGCCTATGGGCACGGCGTGCCTGCCCGGGGCGGCGGAAAGCTCTACGGTAGCTCCGCTTCAGTGGGTCGAATACGCGATCGTCGATCCCTTCGATGCCGCCGCGGTGGGCGCCGACTTCATGGATTTCGACGGGATGTTCTACATCGACCTTTCGGACACCTCGAGCCCTTCGTATCAACTACAAAACACCAGCGCGAGCGACCTGCTCGAATCGCCGAACCGCGTCTTGGTTCGTCGGATCATCGACTCGAGGACGGGCAACGTCAGACCTAGCTCGACGCAAGTGCTGGCGGAGTTCGTGAGCAACTTCCAGGTGAGCTTCTTGTTGGATACGAATTCCGGAACCACCCTGCCGCCGGCGCTTTCGAGTGAGCCCATCACCGGCGCGACGGCTGAAACGGCCGTCAACGCCGACCCTCAGCAGGTTCGAACGGTGATCATCGAGCTCGGCATCCGCAATCCCTTGGAAGATCCGGACATCCCCTTCCAGGCCGACGGCGGAACGCGCTTCGAGGTGAACAAGGATCAGACCGGGTCGGCGCGCGTACGCCACATGCGCATCGAGATCCCGGTCATGGACGTGGCAAGGAGAAATCTATGACGAGCCGCACACGCAAGAACGAAGGCGCCGCGCTGTTCGTCGTCTTGATGATCATCATGGTGGGCACGGCAAGCGCCGTGTTTTCCGCCAGCACGGTCTCGTACGAGGTCCGCGGCGCCGGATTCGCGCGGCAACAAATGCAGACCCGCTACGCCGCGCGTGCGGGGCTGATCGGCGGGCTCGAGTGGTTCGACATCTTCGGACCGGAGACGGTGCGCAACATCATGCTGGCGCCGGGAAGCACCGAAGGCGTGGAGTTCAGCTGCGTGAGCGGCAGCGGGTGCTACCCCGAGCCGCCGCTCGCCAACAACCGGCGTGCCTACCGGCTCTACCCACAGCACTATGACGCGTTACTCTCGCAGGACGGCGGCATTACGCCGGGTCTGATCGAGAACATGCCCTACGAGCCTTCCTCCTCGTTCGGCCCGACCTCGGCCCATACTCCGGTGGTCGTCGTCGACATCTACGACGAGCACGTGGTCAGCAAGCTCGCCCCCGGAGCCGCGGCCCAGGGCGGCACGAAGTTCAAGTACATGCGGAGCACGCTCACGGCACGGGGCCGCGCGCAAGTGAGCAGCGACCACGCCGAGAGCGAAGACCTCGGCCGCGAGCAAAACGAGGCCGCCGCGGACATGCGTGCGTACATCGTGAGCGGGCCGTTCATCACGGGATCATGATGAGACTTCGACTTCACATCGCATGGGCCCTTTGCTTGGTGGCGTCGCTGGGCGCCGCCGGCCGCGCCTCGGCGCAACCCGACATTCGAAACATCCGCCCGCACGTGGTCCTCTTGGTCGACACCTCGGGTTCCATGGAGCGAAAGCCGAACTGCATCTGCACGACGCCTGCCTGTCTCGAGTGCCTTCCGGTGTGCAGCCCCGGCAACTACGAGCAGAACCGGTGGTCCGTCGTCGCCCAAGCGTTGACCGGCGAGTTCAGCCCCTTCGAGTGCAACCCCGACACCCGGATCGGCGGCATCTACGCAGGCCAGTACGACGAAGGGTATTTCTTGCCGCACATTCAGCTCCCGCAGGAGATCGGCACCTATACCGGCTCGCAGAGCGGCAACGGCATTCTCGACATCTATCTCGAGCGCATCAAGTTCGGCCTGATGACCTTCGATGCCATCGGCACGCTGAGCGACCAACCCCCACTGGTGACGCAGGCAACCTTCGAAATGGCTCCCTTTCCGGTCGAGTCCCTAGGGACCAAGGGCATGTACTCGTACGGAGACAACAAACCTTTTTCGTTCCTGGGCGCGCCGCCCGGAACCCCATACATGCTCAACAACGGGGCCCGCTCCGCTTCGGCGCCCGAGGGGGGCCTGGTCAGCGTCGGCGCCGATAGCACCGCTGCGACCACGGCAACCAATGCCGCCATCCAAGCGACGATTCTCGGCGACAGCGGCCTCGGCAAGAACCCCCTTCGCCCGTTCGGCGCCACGCCGACGGCCGCCCTGGTCGATGATCTTCAGTTCTTTCTGCAAAACGATGCCGACATCACGCAAAAGACGTTCGACCCCGGCCCGGGCGACCCATACTACGGCTGCCGCGGCCGGAGCGCGGTGTTGATCACCGACGGCTTTCCGAACGGCGACATGCGCGGCGAGCCAGTGAACTGCCAGAATCTGGGGCAGCCCGTCGGCGCCACCGGGTGCCCATACGACGAGGTGGCCAATACCGTATCGTCGATGATCTCTTCGGGCGAGCTCGACAAGTTCTACGTCATCGGCTTCGCACTCGACGGAGACCCGGCCCAGGTCGCCTCGGTCGAGGCGCTCTTGAACGACATCGCATCGGTGGGCGACACGGACGAGGCCTTCTTCGTCGCGGACCGCGCGGACCTCGTGACGGCCTTGAGCACGATCCTCAACGAGCAGAACCGAGGTGCCACCAGCCGAACGGCGCCGGTCGTCACCGGCCTCTCGCCCGGGCTGGTGCAGGCCGAGTTCATCTCGGGCTTCAACGCCTCGTTCGACGCGGACGACCCTTGGGACGGCATCCTCGAGCGCCGACGGATCGAGTGCGTGAACGGCGCTCCCGAAACCCAACCCGTCGAGGATTCGGATCGTTTCCACCTCGTGCTCAACGCGCAGTCCGTCGCTCCCACCGACGTCCAGCCATGGGGCTCCGACGCCCCGGTCAGCTTCACCGGTGGCTTCTCGCGCAACCTCTGGACGGTCCTCCCCTCCGATCCGGCGAACGTGAACGGCCATTTGATCGGAAATGGCAAAGACAAGCTGACCGCGCTTTCGGATGGCGGAATCGACGTGCCGAACGACTTCACCGGCAACGAGATTCGTAACGTTCCGGTGGGCGAGTTCAGCAGGGCGATCTCGCCCGAGTACCTCTTCGGCCCCGGCAGCACGGACTCCGCCCAGCGCGACACCGTGGTCGATTGGATCCACGGGGTAGCGGGCAGCGGGCGCGAGAACGAGCGCCTCGGAGACATCTATCACTCGACGCCGGCCATCGTGCCTCCCTTGGTCGACGATCTCGAGGATCGTTCTTTCAACGACTGGCGTCTCGGCCTCGCGCACCAGCAGAGCCCCGACCCGCTCGAAGATCTGACCCCCCCAAACGGCTGGCAGCTCAATCGCCGCCCGCGCATCATCTACGCCGCGTCGAACGATGGGGTCATCCACGCGTTCTTGGCCGACGACTATGCCTCGGGCGAGTTCACCCTCGGAAACAACCTCGACGAGTTCGCCTGCGCGAACAACAAGGCCGCCGGCACGGAGCTCTGGGGCTTCATTCCGCCCATGTTTTTGGACGACCTCGACGATTTGCTCTCCGGCGGAAGCAAGCAGTGGTTTGCCGATGGCAGCATCGTCGTGCGTGACCTCTACGACGTGCGCTCGTTCTCCGAGGACGACGGCGGCGGCGGCGTCACCGGTTCACCCTCGGGCCGAACCAACGTCTGGCGGACGGTCCTCTTCCTGAGCTTCCGAAACGGGGGGAACGGCCTCATCGCCTTGGATGTCACGAACCCTTGCAAGCCCGAGTTCCTCTGGCAGTTCACCGATCGCAATCTCGGCGACACCTACGGGCAGCCGACGGCCGCGCAGATTTTCGTCGAGGACAAGGATCCGACGCCCCGGGGCAACTCCGGAGGACCGGTCGTGTTCAGCCCGAGACAGTCGCGCGGGGTCATCATTCTACCGGGCGGACAGGGTGTGGAGGACGCGGGTGCCAGCCCGTGCACGTTTGCATCCGGCCCCGATCTTCCGGAAGGAATGGACACGGCGACCGGCACGCCGATCTCCCCCCGCGCCGACCGGCGTTGTTGGCGGGGGGAAAGCTCGGTTCCGGCTGCGGTGCAACACGGCCGCGCGCTGTACTTCATCGATCTGATCACGGGCACGACCATCCGAAAGATCGGCGAGAGCAGGTTCCCGGCTCCACTCAACGGCGCTGTGTCGGTCTTTCGAGGCGACACGGGAACGGTGGGAAGCGTGGCCTATACCGCCGACGCCGATGGCATTTTGTGGCGCATCGACATGTCGTCGAGCGATCCCGAGGACTGGGATGCCGAGGCGCTTCACGACCTCTACCACGGCGAGGGCTACAACGACGCGGAGCCCACCTATTTCCCGCCTGCTCTCACCATCAACGCTGCAGGCGAGGTCGTGATCCTGGCGGGCACGGGGAACTTGGACGTGCTGGACGACGCCTCGGCCGAGAACCGGGTCGTCTCGATCACCGAAAAGCTCACCTTCGACAGCAATGGCTTCGTCGATGCGTTGGAAGGCCGGCTCAACTGGGAGATCGAGCTGGATCCCGGCGAGCAAATGACCGGCGCGATCGAGCTATTTGGCGGCCAGGTATTCTTCGGCAGCTTCCAGGCGGGCGGAGGCACGGCGATCGACGCTTGTCCCTTCGGTGGCAGCCGAATCTTCGGTGTTCGCTTCCTCGATGATCCCGCCAGCCCGGGCAGCCTCGTGCCGTTGCTCGAAAACGCCCTCGGCAGCCCGGCGGAGAGCCTCGATTCGGGCGACATTCCAGAGCTGGAGAACACTCTTCTGGTCGGCCTACAAGTCGCGCAGGCGCCGGTCTGCACCACGACGCAAAACGTCACGGTGACCGATCCCTTCGGAGGAACCGCGACCCTGGCAATGCCTGTCGCGTCGAGCGGACGCCAGTTCAAGCTGATGGCCCATCTCAGCGGCTCGGCCTCGGTGTCTGGGGGTTTGTCGATCGAGCTGCTCGAAGAGACGATCGCCGCACCTGAGGGCTTCACCGTGATTTCGGGGATGGCGGAGACGCTCGAATGACGGGCAAGGCCGAGATCGCGCGCGCCGTGCATGGCCCCATCGTGGCTTCACTGATTTTCCTTTCGGCTTCGACGGGCTGCACCTCCGAGCCCAAGACGGATTCCCGCGGATCGACGGGCGCCGATGCAAAACAGGCCGACGAGCCCGAAGCCGCCAAGCAGAGCTCTTTCACGCGCAACTACGACCCCCAGGGCCGCCTCCTGCCGTCCGACGAATACGTAGCGGGCGTTCGCATGCCACGAGGCGCCGAGATCTTCCTCGAAAGCGACCTCCGCCACGTCTACCGAATTCGCGCGCCCATCGACAAGGTGCTGGCGTACTTCGGGCCCATGATGATCACCGGCAACGTCGAGCGCCGCGGAAAGGGCGCCATCTACAAACGCGCGAGTGTCCGTGGCGCGGAGGTGAGCCCGACGAAGCTCGACGTATCGATTCTCGAAGTGGGAAGCAGCATGACGCGAATCTCGATCACCGAGCTTCCGCCGCCGCCCACGTACATCCCGAGAAGCGAACAGACGAAGGCCGCGGCGCGCGAAACCTGGCGCACGCTCGACTAGCGGACGGTCACGGCTCGCGATAGGCGGCGAAGGTGCACTGTACGGTGCCCGGATCGAGCGACCGGGTGCCAACCATGCTCGTCGCGATGCGCCCGCCGCCGTCGGATCGGCTCAGCTCGGTCGCCAACTCTGCGACTCGGCGCGTCCACAGCCGGCTTTCGTCGTTCGGCACGGCCACCTGGCAACCGATGGGACCATGGGGAAAGGCGGTAACCAGCGCGCGAAACCGGTTCAACGTGCCCGTGGACACCTTCCCGTCGGATCCAAAGAAGCGCTCGGAACGCACGACCACGCCCGTGGCCGTCCGATCGGCGGCGAACCCGGAGGTCGTCGCGGTCTCCACCAGCGCGATCGAGGCGCCCGGACGCGGCGCCGGCCACTCCGCGCGCATGGCCCCGATGAGAGCCTCGGTCTCGTGGAGCAAGGATTCGGCGTCTCGCGCGGCTCCTTGCTTCGCCATGGTGTCGACGCGCGAGCGCAGGGATTCGATCTCCGCGTCGCTTGCGCCGAGAGCCTCGGCGAGCGCCAGGTTGAGACGGGCCCGGGTCACGATCGCGTCGAGGGCCGCGCCACTGGCGGGGGCTCCCGGTGCGAGGGCCGACACGCGGTCCGCTTCACGCAGCGCCACCGCCTGGGCCTGGTATCGGGAGATGTCATCGGCCACGGCCGCCGAGGCCTCTTGATCGCGTGCGAGCTGCTTGGCCCAGCGCTCCTCCTCCCGCTCGATTTCCTCGCGATGGCGATCGAGCTGGATTCGCTCGGCCTCTACGACGGCCGCGGCAAACCATAAACGAGACTCGGTGTGGTAGTCCTTTGCAGCGGCGTCGTCCTTTCGGCGCTCCGCCTCTTCGGCCATGGATGCGGCGACCTTCGCCTCCTCGTACAAGTCGGGCGCGAGCTCCTGCGCGACCTCGGCCGCTGGCGAGGAAAACATCGACTCCGACGTCCGCATGCTCTGTCGCGCTCCGCAGCCCAACGCGAGCACGCTCATGATCACCAAGAGGCGCCAAGTCATCGTTGCTCTCTGGCCCGGGCAATCGAAGCCCGCTCTCTCAGCAATGCCTCGAGCGCCCGTCGCTGCGCTTCGGCACGCGCTCGAGTCGCGTCCAAGCGGCGTCGCGCCGCAAAGAGCTCGGCCTGCGAATGCTGGCGGTCGAGCTGCCGGCCGGCCAACACCACCGCAGCCCGAGCAATGTCCTGCGCCCTCGAAGCCGCGGCGGGGTCCTCCGTCGGGTCCGAAGCGACGCGTAGGGCTTCACGCGCCTGCTCGATCGCACCCCTGGCGTGATTCGCCTCGTCGCGCGTCTCGAGCTCCTCCAAGCGGGCCTGAAGCGCATCCAACGCGACCCGGTCTTGCCCATCTTCGGCACGCGTAGAACCGGCCGCGCACCACAGCACCAATCCAAGTAAGCTCACGCGAAGCAGGCGCGCCGCTCTTTGGTCACTGATAGCTGAAGTGGAGCTCGTAGTCGCAGATGCGATAGACGTCGCCTTCTTCGATCCGCTTGGATTCGACGCGTTGACCCGCAAATTCGATTCCATTCGTGCTGCCCAGATCCTTCATGAAGTATGCGCCATCGTGAAACACGATCGCGGCGTGTCGCCGTGAAATGTTCCCATCCCGAATGGCGAGATCTGCAGTCCGCGCCCCGCGTCCGATGATGAACTCATCCTTGTCGATGGGCACGATTTCATCGTTGAATTGGAGCATCAAGACGCGGCGCGATGCGCTCTCGGAAGGTCGTTGTCCGGGAAGCGGCGGCGGCGCGGTCATACGCGGCTGCGCCGTCGGCCTTCGGGTGGGCATCGGCGTGAGCAGCGGCGCCGGCCTCGACTCGACGTGCGCTGGCGCCCTGCGTGAGGCACCTGCGACGGCCGAGCTCGCGACCTGCTGTGCGTCGATGGCGGCAACGGTCTGCTCGCGGGCACGCGCATACTCGCGCATCGCCTCGTTGATCAGATAGTCGACCGAGCAGCCGAGCTCGGAGCCCATGCGGTCGAAGATCTCGAAGAGATAGTCGCGGCACTGAAAGGCACGCACCGTTTTTCTGTCGCCCTGATCACCCATCTCGTCGATTACTCACCTCTCCGTTCGTCCTGCTCTCGCGTCCGAAGCGCTTCGATCGCCGCTTCTGCGACTTGGCCCACCTTCGTCACCGGTGGATTCAGCTCCGTCCATCCCTGTCCCGATACTCGGGTCTCATCCGACACCAGTCGTTTCATCGCGGGGACTTCGGCCTCCCCACCCCTGCGTTCAAGATAGCGCAATGCGACCACACGATTCCACCACTGTGGCGAATCGAGCAGCCCGAGCACCACGGATGTAGGAGGAGGAGTCATCTGACTCATCCGGGTGGCGTACCCCTCGAGCTCCTCCGGCTCGTACTGGATTCCCGGAACCGCTGGTAATCGTTGTGAAAACGAGTCGATTGTCGAAGGTCCTCCCAGCGAGAGGACGAGCTCGCCTGCACGCCAGCGGAGGCGCTTGTCGAGCTTTTGCGCCTGCGAGCACGTGCTTCCTACGCAGCCGGCGCGCTCGACGAGCGGCCAGAGCCGGGAGATCGCGTCGGCGCTCTGGATGTCGCCCACACGATCAAATGCGTAGTCGCGCACTTCGATCGGGTTGCTCGGTTCGAGGGCGATCGACAACAACCGGTTCAGGTGCACGCGGCCCACGTGGCCTTCGAGCGCCTTGAGCGCCGTGGCGCGCCGGGTGCTCAGCCGTTCGACCCATGCCTCCGGATCGTTCGGCCCGGGCTTGGTGTCCGCGATGCGGAGCAAGCGAGTCGCGACGGCTTCCTGATCGCCTAGATGGTGCATCGCCGCAAGCGCTCCCTGGTTCAGGTAGTTCTCCCGGTTGTAGACTGCGAGAGCGTCGATCCGCTGCGGGTCGAGCTCCTCGC
This sequence comes from Polyangiales bacterium, assembly GCA_035466435.1. Taxonomy (GTDB): domain Bacteria; phylum Myxococcota_A; class Polyangia; order Polyangiales; family Houyiibacteriaceae; genus SG8-38. The sequence continues at coordinate 49,426 of DATIUW010000300.1, forward strand.
CCGATGCCTTCATCGACGCGCGAATCTGCTCCCCGAGCCAGGAAACGAATGCCGGCTTCTCCATCTGTCGCTCGATCTCGACGAGACGATCGGCGGCTCGTTTCTTGGTCGCCTCGCTGCCGTCTTCTCCGATGATCTCGGCGATCTTGATCATCGCCTGCGGCGCCATTTTCTCGTCGAGCGTGTCGACCAGCATCTCTGCGGCCTCGGCACCCAAGGCACGCGTAACCTGCTCGGCGCTGTAATCACCGGCGAGACTTCGTCCTTCGAAATCGACCGAGTACCAGCCGACGACCGAGCGCACCAGCGGATCTCTGTCGTCCGGGCGTGCGTACGGAATCACCATGTACGCCGCATCCTTCGCGCGAACCTGCACGGGATCCAGAGCGGCACTCTCGGCCTCCGGCTCAGGCTTCGCCGCCAGCAATGCCTTCAGACGCGGGACCATGCCGGTGACGATCGTCTGACTGGCCTGCGGGTCCTCCGCCTGCAGGTCGGCGAGCGACTTCTTGAGAAGCGCCACACCGTCGACGTCGCTGCGATCCATCTCGACCATGGCGATCGCGGCTTCGGTTCGCAGCTCCGGGCTGTAGCGATCGCTACGGATGACGGCGCCGAGCCGCGCGGGCCCCTTGACGGTGCCCTTCCACTCCTCCACGTCGTCGCTGTCGACCTTGCACCCCGCCGTCGACACCACGACCGCCGCGCAAAGGACCATGATCTTCGTCGTCCAACCCATCCGACTCGTCGAGTCCATTCCCCCGGGTCTGCAACCCGTCAAGATAATAGAGGATTCCGCGGCCTGATCAAGAACGCCCCAAGGCCGTGCTTTCTTGACCAATGGCGCGCCCCGCGCATAGCCTCCGCTGTGTAGGAGGCCGCTTACTTGGGCGCACATGAAACCACCTCTTCGGGCGACCTGGCGGCGCCGGAGGGTCGGCGGCAGGACGTGCTTGCGATCCTGACCCTGACCGCAACCGTGCTGCTGACGCTTGCCCTCATCTCATACGACGCTCGCAATGGCGGCGCCAATTTGGTGGGGCCGGTCGGCCATCGCTTGGCCAAAGCGGTCATGATGGCCTTTGGGCTGGTCGCGTGGTTCTTGCCGCTCGAGGGGGCTCTGCTGACCGTCCGCCTCTTTCGCCGCCGCTCGGCGTTGCTCGGACTGGCGACGATCGCTTCGACTCTCGTGCTGGTGGTCATCGGCGCGGCGCTCGCCCACTTGTTGATCGAGCCGCGCGCCGTCTGGGGCGCCTCCCCGGGGGGCGCGGTCGGGGAGCTGCTGGGCGAGGTGCTCCGTTCCCTTTTGGGCTTCTACGGAACCGTGATCATCGGATTCGCGGTCGTGGGAACCGCGGTGATTCTGCGTACGCCCTGGACGCTCGAGGAAGTCGTGCAGGCCTTCACCCGCGCGGCGCACGCGGTATGGGCGAAGGCGCGCGGCCTGGTGGTGGCGCTGCGAGAGGCCTGGGCCGAGGCGCGCGAGATCCATGAAGAGGAGATCCGCACGAGTCAGCCCCGCATCATGGGCGTGCGTCTAGACGAAGACGACGACGGGGACGAAGAGGAGGACGGAGACTGGGACGACGTCGACGAAGGAGAGGAACCGAACGCCATTGCGCGCGCCTTCGGCTCTCTGACCTCGCGAAAAACCAAAGCTCCTTCCCTTTCGCAGGGTCCCACCATCGTGGCGCCGAAGGAAACGAAGCAGAAGCCGCTCGCCATTTCGACGCGCTCGAAGCGCGGCCATCGCGACTTCCACCTTCCATCGACGGAGCTCTTGGACGAGCCCGATGCGTCCGTCATCCACGTCGATGCGGACGCGCTGCGGGAAAACGCCGAGCTTCTGACCGAAAAGCTCGCGGCGTACGGCGTCCGCGGCCGGGTGGACGAGATTCATCCGGGGCCGGTCGTCACGATGTACGAGTTCGAGCCGCAGAGCGGTACCAAAGTATCGAAAATCGCAGGGCTGGCCGATGACCTCGCCATGGCATTGGCTGCGCAGAAGGTTCGTATCGTCGCACCGATTGCCGGTAAGGCCCGTGTTGGATTCGAGCTGCCCAACGAAACCCGACAAACGGTCCACCTTCGCGAGATCCTCGAAGACCGGCGATGGGAAAAGCACGCGGGTGCGCTACCCATTGCGCTCGGCAAGGACATCGCAGGGCAACCGGTCTACGCCGACCTTTCGCGGATGCCGCATCTACTCGTCGCGGGCGCCACGGGGTCGGGCAAGAGCGTTGCGCTCAACGTGATGCTGACGTCGATCCTCGCGAAAAAGACCCCCGAAGAGGTTCGGATGCTCATGATCGACCCGAAAGTGGTCGAGCTCCAGGTGTTCGACGGAATCCCTCACATGCTGCTGCCGGTCGTGACCGACATGAAGAAAGCGGCGCTCGCGCTTCGTTGGGCCGTCGACGAGATGGAACGGCGCTATCAGCTTTTCGCAGATGCGGGGACGCGGAGCATCGACACCTACAACCGGCGGGTGGATCGCGTGCTTCGGGGCGACATGTCGGTCGAGAAATTCATGCCCAAACGAAAGGGCAAGGTCAGCGCGCAGGACGAAAACGGCCAGGAGATCCTGCTCGATCCGGTCGAGGGCGAGATGGCCGACGCGGAAAGCTTCACGCCCGAGAAGCTGCCGTACGTCGTGGCCGTCGTCGACGAGTTCGCAGACCTGATGATGGTCGCCGCGAAAGACGTCGAGACTTGCATCGCCCGGCTGGCGCAAAAAGCACGTGCCGCTGGCATCCACGTCATCTTGGCGACACAGCGCCCGAGCGTCGACGTGATCACGGGAATGATCAAAGCGAACTTCCCTGCGCGAGTCGCGTTCAAGGTGTCGCAGCGGCAGGACTCGATGACCATTCTCGGCCGCTCCGGTGCGGAGCACCTCCTCGGCATGGGAGACATGCTGATGATCCCGCCCGGCGCGAGCGATCTGCAACGCGTCCACGCGGCTTTCGTGAGCGAGGATGAAGTGAGAGCCGTCTGCGACTATCTGCGCGAGCAGGGCGACCCCGAGTACCGCGAGGAGATTCTCAAGCCGCGTGACGACGACGGCATGGGCAGTGAAAGCGACGACCCGCTCTATGACCAGGCCGTGGCCGTGGTGGCGAACGCCGGGTATTGCTCGATCAGTCACGTACAGCGTCAGCTCAGCGTGGGGTACAACAAGGCTGCCAAGCTCGTCGAGCGCATGGAGCAAGAGGGCGTCGTGGGACCGCCGAGCTCCAAAGCTGGCGGACGGCGCGAGGTCTTGGTCGGCCCGATGTAGACGGTGGCACCGGCGCGTGACCTGGACTACCTCCCCCGTCTGGACGCCGCATCCAAAGACCGCACTTTCCGCCGCAACCTCATCGTCTACACGGTGGCGAGCGGGATGGGAAGCCTCGTTCACTTGGCGCACTTGCTGTGGACCCACTTGCTCGATCAAGCGGACTACGGTCGATTCGCCATCCTCGAAGGCGTCGTCTTCGGCTTCGCTGCGTCTACGGTGACGTTGGCGCCGCAGCAATACATCCTGGTGCACGTTCACAAGAAGCCGCAATCCGAGCTGGGCCAAGAGCTCGGCGGTCTCTTGATGCTGGCGCTGCTCGTCGGCGCCTCGACCGCGCTCGCGGTATGGGTCGCACCAGATTCGATGTCCGTCTTTCGGTCGGAGGGACTTCCTCGTTGGTCGATTGCCGGTGTCATCGTGGCAGCGTCCCTCGCGACCGGTCGGATGATGGCGCAGTCGCTCAACGAAACGCTGAGCCGCCCCGCGCGGGCCGCGATGTGGTCGGATTTCGTCGATGGCACCCGTCCGTTCATCGCTCTGACGCTGTTCTTCGTGCTCGGTTGGACTTGGGAGGCGAGATGGGGTGGGCTCGTCGTCGCACAGGGCGGCGCGGGCCTTGCTGCGATCTGGATGTTGTCGCGCCAAGGCTGGCTTCGGCGTCCTCCGTCGTGGTCGACGCTCGAGGAACCGCTCCGTTTCTCGTTGCCGATGATCTTCGCCATGCTCGCGTACGTCGGCTATCAGAGCGCAGACCGGCTCTACGTCGCGCTCTGGAAAGGGATCGAAGCCGCGGGGCGATACGAGGCGGCCTATCGGGTCGCGTTGATCGTGAACACGGTCAACCTGGTGACCCTCAAGTCGTTCACGCCTCTCTTCTACTCCGCATTCGGCGCCGGCGACCGGGATGGTGCCCTCGCATTACTACGAAAGACGAGCCTGCGGGTTGGTTTGCTGGTCGCAGCGCTGGTGGTCCTGCTCCCGGGTCTCGTGTTCTACACGCCGATCCTGGAGGAGTCGTATCGCAGCTCGCGCGAGGTGCTTTGGTCGATTCCGATTCTGTCCATGGGGCTCGGCTTCTTGGGCATCTCGTTCCTGTGGCAGACCCCTCTGCTCGCTCGCGGAAAGGCCAGGACCGTGTCGGTCATCGCCGTGGGCGCTGCGCTGACGAACTTGGCTGCCGATGCGCTACTCGTTCCTTCCATGGGTGAGCTAGGCGCCGCCTGGGGTACCTTCATCGCATTCGCCGTCATGCTCGCCGCCACCTTCGTCGCAACCAAGCGGAGCATCGAGCTCGGTTGAATCCTTGCAACCGGTGATCGTTCGCGTTTTGCAAGCTGGGCCTCGGTGCAGCACAGTTGCTTGGTGACGCCCGAAGATGAGCTGATCGCGCTGGATCGCGCGTACGTTTGGCGCCCTTACACGTCGAGCGAGGACCACGAGAACCGTCGCTTGCTCGTGGTCGAGCGGGCTCGCGGACCGTGGTTGATCACGCCCGATGGGCGCCGGGTCCTCGATGCGAGTGGGTCGTGGTGGTGCAACAACCTCGGCCACGGTCATCCGCGGCTTCGGAAGGCCATCAATCGTCAAGCCGAGCAACTCATGCATTGCACGTTCGCCGCGGCTACTCACGAGCCGGCCGTTCGTTTGGCGGCCGAGCTCGTCGACGTCGCGCCAGACGGCCTGCGCCGCGTCTTCTTCAGCGACAACGGCTCGACCTCCGTCGAGGTCGCGCTGAAGATGGCCTTTCAATACTGGCAGCAAAACGGACGTCCGAGACGCAAGCGCTTCCTTTCACTGCCGGGCGCCTATCACGGCGACACCTTGGGCGCGATGAGCGCTGGTCGAGTGGACGCATTCAGCAGCGTGTTCCGACCGCTCCTGTTCGAGGTAGAACGCCCGCCGGAACCGGTCGACGGCCAGTGGGAACCGGTGTTCGACCGTCTACTCGAGATGATTCGAACGGGCGCCGAGGAGCTGGCTGGTGTCATCGTCGAGCCCGTGGTCCAAGGCGCAGCCGGAATGCGCATGTACCCTCCCGAGCTTCTGGCCGCCGTGCGTGAAGAGACGCAGCGAGCGGATATCTTCTTGATCGCCGACGAGGTGTTCACGGGCTTCGGAAGGACGGGCCCCATGTGGGCGAGCGAGCATGCGCGAGTTGCACCGGACCTACTCTGTACCGCCAAGGGGCTATCAGGCGGCATGCTGCCTTTCGCCGCGACGCTGGCCACCGATCGCATCTACGAGGGTTTTCGCGGCGACAAGAGCCGGGCGCTGATGCACGGACACACTTTCTGCGCCAATCCCTTGGGCGCCGCAGTCGCGCGCGAGGTTCTGGCGATCTATCGTGAAGAACGCATCCTCGAATCGGCAGCGCCCAAGGCTCGCAAGCTGGCAGCCGGGATCGCCGCGATGACCGAGGTGGCGGGCGTCACTGCGCCGCGCGCGCTCGGGATGTGTGCGGCCTTCGAGGTCGGCGCGGCCGGCTACATGGGCACGCTCGGCTGGAGAATCTCGGATGTGGCTCTGGACTTGGGCGCACATCTGCGTCCGCTCGGGAACACGGTTTATCTCGTGCCTCCGCTCAACATCGAGGATGCCGACCTCGAACGGCTGCTCCAGGTCGTACGCGAATCCACCGAACGCGTGCTACGAACCACCCCGTGAGCAGCCCGAGCCACGCGGCGAGCAACCAGAGCTCCGCCCCTCGAGATCCGCGCAACGAAGCGTACGGTCTCGCGATCCTGGGCGGGGTGTTTTACTTTCTCGGCTGGGCTGGGTTTGGCATTTGGCCGCTGGCGCTGCTTTGCCTCGTTCCGCTTTGGGGCGCGCTCGAGCTGAGCCTCGAGCGCAGGTGGTGGCACAGTCTCGCCCTGGGCTGGCTCTACGGAACCGTCGCCTACGCCGGCGGGTACCACTGGCTGGTCGAATTCCTGAGGGTGTTCTCGGGATACGGCATGGCGGCCTGCATCCTGTTTTGGTTTCTCTTCGCCGTATATCTCGGCTTCAACTATGCGCTCTATGGCGGGATGTACTGGGCGCTCCGTCGGCGCGGTTGGCCTTCGGTCGCCGCCGCGATCCCGCCTTTGCTGCTGATCGAATGGCTCTATCCCGCTCTGTTTCCGACGTACCTAGGCAACAGCCTCCACACGTGGACGACGCTGGTGCAGGTCGCCGATCTGGGGGGAGTCTTGCTGGTCACGCTCTTGGCTGCGCTCGTCAATCTCTCGTTATTCGAGAGTTGGCGTTGGTGGCGCCGGCAGCGGAGCGCACCCGTACGTCTGGTCGGCATCAGCGCAACCCTGATCGCCTTGGCGGCGGTCTACGGCACCGTACGCATTCACCAGCTCGAAGCCAAAATGGAAGGCGCGCCGGTGCTCCGAATCGGCATCGTGCAGGTCAACATGGGCATCTTCGAAAAGCGCGCCGAAGCAGTCGAGGGGCATCGACGGCACCTCGAGCAGAGCCGTGAGCTCGAAGAAGGCGGCGACCTGGACCTGATCGTGTGGCCGGAGTCGGCCTACGTAGATGGGCTTCCGCGCCAGCTTCCTTCGTACGCAGAGCGAGTACGGCGGGACCTGGAGACGCCGCTCTTGTTTGGTGGGATATCCACCGAGATGGTCGATGGTAAGCGCGAGGTTTACAACACCGTCTTCCTCGTGACCGAAGAGGGGTTCATTCGGTCGAGCTACGACAAGACCTACTTGCTGATGTTCGGCGAGTACCTTCCCTTCGGTGACCTCTTTCCGATCCTCTACGAGCTCTCCCCCAACAGCAGTCGGTTCACGGCGGGAAGCCACGTGAGGCCGTTGGTCCTCGGATCGTGGCGCATCTCGACACCGGTTTGCTACGAAGACGTGCTCGCTCGCTTCACACGTAGGATGGTGCGCGAGGCCGATCCGCACGTGCTGATCAACCTGACCAACGACGCTTGGTTCGGCGACACGCAAGAACCCTGGATCCACTTGGTGCTGGCCAAGTACCGGGCCATCGAGCATCGCCGGTACTTGGTGCGTTCGACCAACAGCGGGATCAGCGCGGTGGTCGATCCAGTAGGGCGCGTGGTTGCCAGAACCGGTCTGCTCACCCGCGAGAACCTCCACTACGAGGTGCACATGCTAGACGAGGACACCGTCTACACCATGCTCGGAGACTGGCCCGGCTGGCTGAGCCTCTTGATGATCGCCTTGATGGTCATCACTCGTCGAGGCCGGGAGCGATGAGCAACTCGTAGCTCCCATCTTCGCGCGAAGTGGCTTCCGCAATCTGAATGCGGCGCGACTCGCCACCGTCGTCGATCACCACGTAGCCACGAATCAACGCACCGGCGGCCGGGGTGCCATCGCTGGCCCGGACGAATCCCCGCAGAGGAATCGGCGGTACGAGCCGGTAGGAGCGTGTCAGATCCCCGCGGTCGACGTCGATGGACAGATTCCTCTCGATCAACCAGGCAAACCCGGTTTCGGAAGGCACCCTGACCTGCATGTCGTAGATTCCTTCGTCGACGGTCATGGCGAAGGCGCCGATCGAATTCGACACCACTTCCTGCGATCGATGCATCGCGATCGAGTCGCCATCCGACCGGGCGCGGGCGACGATGGTCACGCCGGGTGCGGTTTCGTCCCGAAACGTGGTCACCCAACCTCGGAGCCCGACTTGTGGAGGCACGATCAAGGCTTCGGTGGCGGTGACCTGGTCACCGACCAAGGGCGCCTCCGTGACCAAGACTCCCCAGTTGTTCTCGACGTCGACCGGCGGAGTCACGCTGATCGTGTAGTAGCCCGGCAGGAGCTCGACGTCGAAGTTGCCGTCCTCGTTCGTGGTTGCCGAACCACTGAACGAGCCCTCGAGCCCGAGTTGGCTTCCACCGAAGATTCCAGTCGACAAGAACCGCACGGTCGCTCCGGGCACTGCGGCATCGTTCGCATCCCGCACCCTCCCTGTGAACCGGACGGGAGGGAGGCGAGGAATGTAGATGAACTTGGTCTCGGATTGATTTGCGAACACCACCTCGGGATCGATGGACACGGCGGGGAAGGGCGCACGACCCACGCTCGAGGTGATGCGAATCCAATAGTCGGTCGCTGTGTCGCTGATGCGAATCGCCACTCGACCGCTTTCGTCGGTTTCCCCGATCGACGAGACGACCCGTCCCGTCTCCATCTCGATGGCCCGAACCTGAAGCCCTGCTTCGGGAATCGCTGCGAGACCGTCGACGCTGAGCACCTGGGCCTCGAGCGTGCATCCCGTGTCCTGTGCGGTCGTGCACGGGCTCGCGAGATCGCTCGGAAACTCGATGTCGAAGCGGAAGGGCTCGCCGGGATCCGCATCGTCGATCGCGAGCTGCAGATAGAGAGGCGGCAAGCTTCGAAGCGCAGGAGCGGAGGCCTCTCCCGTGTCCTCCATCACCATGTCCGTGCTCGGCAGCACGACGACGTCGTACGTTTCGTGAGCCACCAGAACGGCGCTGAAATCGAAGCTGGTCAGGCCGTCCACACCCCCCTCTTGTCTCAACGTTCGTGCTTCGACCGGGACGGGGGTGAGTGACTGCACGGGCCCATCCATGCGTCGGACGAAGCGCAGGGTGGCAGGAATGCGCAAGTCGTTCCAACGCACCGAGCCCCGAACCTGCCGGGTTGGCGGCAAATCGAGATCTCGCACCGTGGCGCCGGAGGCGGGCTCGGCCGCGAACGCCCAACTCGCCGGCGTCAGGCCCCAGACGTCAGACGAGCTACGCAAGACCTCGATTGCAACGTCGACGGACGCGCCCGAATCGTCGATGCAGATCCGATCACTGCAGACGCCCTGCTCGCAATCGCTATCGCCGGCGCACGAGTTGTCGATGACCAACGCCATCTCTGAGGAGCTGAAGCTACAGCCGGCGATGACGAACGAGAGGAGAGCCGAGAGCCTAGTCATCGACACTCCTGCACGATCACTGGATCGTTGTCATCGACGACTTCGACCCACCAGGTGGCTTCATCGAGGTCGCCCGGCTCTACCGGTCGCCTCGGCTCCACGAAGTTCGCGAACTGCCCCACGACCACCAGCTCGATCTTGTGGCAGATACCAGGAGAAAGGAGCTCATGGGGAATCGCGAACTCGGAGTCGCGCTCCAGCGAGCCGCTCGCATCGATGTCTCCGGAGAAGATGGGAAACTCCGACGCGGGCGGGGGCGGAGAGTCGAGGAAGATTCGATACTCCAGGGTCTGGTCGAAGTTCGGGTCCCGCACGATCACTTGGAGCGGCATTTCCATTCGCTCCACGGGGTCGTCGAGATTGATCTGTCCAATCGCGTTCAGCGGAAAGTCGGCATTCGGCTGACTGACGATCGATGGAGGGAAGTTTTCGTCGGGCTGGAACTCGATCGTGTCCGTGGCAATGCATCCGCCCACGAGGGCGCAAGCCGACAACGCCGCACCTGAAGCGAAGAAAAGCATTCTCAAAACGTGGAAAGCAAAGCTCATGCCGCTACGTCAGGCCCGAAAACACTATGGTTTTTCCGAGTGTTCCACGAAAATCGGGGCATCGCTATGACATGAATGTCAGCCTTCGGTCACGTTGCCGGGCTCGGGCGCCTCCGGCTCGCGCTCGAGATATCGGAAGATCGTGCGCGGATCGACCCCGAGATCGCGCGCGGTGCGCGTCCGATTGCCGCCGTTGCGTTCGAGGACCTCCAAAATGTAGCGGCGCGTGAAGTCTTCGCGGGCTTGGGACAGCGGAACTACGGCGCGCTGCCTGTCCTCGCCCAGGTCGAGGTCTTCGGCTCCGATCAAGGTCTTGTCAGCGAGCACGATGGCTTTTTTGATTCGGTTTTCGAGCTGCCGCACGTTGCCCGGCCATTCGTAGCTCCGCATCGCTTCGATGGCCTTGGGCGTGAACCCGTTGACCGGAGCGCCGAACTCGGCCGCGTACTTGTTGAGCAGAAGCTTGGCGAGAATGGTGATGTCCTCACCCCGCTCCCTGAGCGGAGGCAAGTGAAGGTTCACGACGTTGAGCCGATAGTAGAGGTCCTCGCGAAAGGAGCCTTCCTTGATCGCGGTCTCGAGATCGCGGTTGGTCGCCGCGAGCACCCGGATGTCGACTGCCTCGGGCTTGGTATCGCCAATCTTGACCACCACACGCTCCTGCAATGCACGCAAGAGCTTCACCTGGAGAGCGGGCGGCATCTCGCCGATCTCATCGAGGAAGAGCGTTCCGCCGTCGGCGGCTTGGAAGCTGCCCTGTCGCGTGGAGACCGCTCCGGTGAACGCTCCCCGAACGTGACCGAACAGCTCGGACTCCATGAGGTTCTCTGGAATCGCACCGCAATTGACGACGATGAAAGGACCCTCCGACCGGTTGGAACGGCGGTGGAGCTCACGGGCGAAGAGCTCTTTCCCCGTTCCGGTTTCGCCGGTAATCAGGACGTTTACGTCCGTGGCAGCTACCTTCTCCACGCGCCGGAAAACCTGTTGCAGGCTCGGACAGCTTCCGATGATGTCGCCGAAGCGCTGCGCTTCGAGCTCACCGGCCATACGGTCCCGGTCGGTGGTGAGCTGGTTCAGCAGGATCGCGTTTTGCATGATGAGCGACGCCTGTCCGGCGAAGACAGTCAGAATCTGCAGGCTGGATTGCTCGAACAGATTCACCACGTTGTCGTTGCCGACGTAGATCAATCCGAGAAGCTGGCCCTGCGCGATGAGAGGCGCCACCATGACCGAGCTCAACTGGAGGTTGAGCACGCTCTCGCTCGAGTTGAACATGGTGTCGTGGACCGCGTCGCTCACGATGAGCGGCTGACGGGTATCGATGCAGCGGCGCAGGATGCTGTCCGAGAGCTGCGTGACCGCATCTGGAATCGTCTGCCGATCGACGTTGCGCGCTGCCGCAATCTCCGGCTCGCCGTCGCGGAGAAGGATGACGAACCCCTTGTTCGCGTGAACTACCTCGATCACCGCGTCGAGCAGCGCCTCGATCTGGTCGGGGATCGACCGGATCTCGAGGAGCCGCCGATTGAAGTCACTGAGCTTCATCATGCCCTGGATCTCGGCCCCGTCCGCAGGCTCCACTCGCGCGGCGGCATCTCGGGCGGCGCTCTCGTCATAGAGCGAGAACGTGAGCTCGACGTCACCGAGCATCAGCTTGTCGTGATGAAAGACCTTCGACTTCTTCTTCTTCTTTCCATTGACGTATAGGACGGCATCCGGATCGACCGCGGCGACGCCGAAATCGCGACCGTCAAACACGATCTGGGCGTGGTGGGCCGCGAGGGAGTCCGAATCGATGGACACGTCGTTCGCCCCGGCGCGCCCGATCGAAGTCACGCGCTTGTAGATCCCAAAGACCCGCGGCGGTCCTTGAGGCACCATCCACTTGAGGCTGGGCATCGGTGGGGCACTCTAACAGACTGCCGGTCGAGGTGTCACTGGAACACGGGACCCTGGTCAGCCGAGGTAGGGGCCGCCGATGTAGCTGGATAGCTCACGAACCTCGTGGCGGAGATTGCGCTGAATCGCCTTGGTTAGATCACCGATCGAAACTAGGCCAGTCAGGGTATCGCCTTCCATGACGGGAACGTGCCGGCATCGGCGCTCCGTCATGAGGTGCATGACATCGAGCAGCGAGTCATCGGGCGACGCCGTGTAGATTCGGGTGGTCATCACGTCACGGACCAGAGTCTGGCGGGGGTCCCTGTGTGCGGCGACCACGCGAACCAGAACGTCTCGCTCCGAGAAGATCCCGACTGGGTATGGTCCTTCGACTACCAAGACCGCGCCAACGTGGTGATCGTTCATGACGTTGACGGCATCGATCACCGTTCCAAGCGGGCCGACGGTGAATACGTCGTCGCCCTTGTTGCGCAGGATGTCTCGTATTCGCTTGCTGATCATGACGTGCCGAGTGACTCCTTTCGCTGATTATACAATCATCCAATGATTTGAGAAGCCCAAAGTCGCCCCATGAAATTGGGCACAATCCGTGAGGTATCCCTCGCTGCGGACTAGCTTTCGGCATCGGGGCTGGGCAAGCTGAAGACGCAATGGGACACGTCAGGGCACAGCGCGATCGACGTGATCACCACAGGGTGGATCTCGACGGACGTGCGCTCCTGTTCCAGCGTGGCGATCGCATCGGCCAGTATGCCGTCGAGAATCTGTCCGCAGGAGGCGTGCTGGTATCGGGCGAAGGTGATTTGCGGCCGGGCCATCTCGTACACGTGCTGATCGACTTAGCAACGGGCGAGCAGACGATGAGCCTCACCGGCTCGGTCCGACGCGTACGGGACGGTGATGGCACCCTTGGAGTTGCAATTGCCTTTCCGTCTTTGTCTGCAGACCAGGAGGACGCCATCCAAGATGCCGTCTTGCGTGCGCTCCTGCGACGGAACCCGCACGCCCAGCGACCACCGCTCTTGGTCTTCGAGCCACGTCGACGAGTCCGCGAAGAGATCGAGTGCGAGATCCGCAGCTTCGGCATTCCCATGGTGAGCGTCGATTGCCTAGAGGATGCCGTGCGAGAGCTGGAAGACGAAGAGACCGTGTACGGTGGCTTGGTGATCCACTCCGTCACGCACGACTCGCGTGCCATGGAGGTCATCGAGTTTTTCACGCGTTCCGAAGACCTGACGACGATCATTCTCCCCGATCCAGATGGGGCTCTGTGCGAGCGAGCCGAGCGCCTGGCGAGGCTTCCACAGGTCCGGGTCCCACACGTCTGGAGTCGGGCCGAGCTGCGTCGCGCCCTGACCCACTAAACCTGATCGAAGGGCAGGATTTCCAGGGATTGCACGTCTGGGAGCGCTTCGAAAGCACCAGCCACGTCGTCTGCGGATGCCACCACGACGATGATGAGGTCGCGCGTCGAAATGCGCGCCCGGGTCGCCTCGTTGGCCCGTTGCCGGTCGACTCCGGCGACCAGCTCATCGTGCTTTTCGACGTAGCTCCGGGGTATGCCTAGAAGCTCGATGTCGAGCTTGGCTTCGAGACGCTTTGCGGGCGTATCCCGATCGAAGCAGTGGCTGTTGATGAGATAACGCTGCGCGAAGCCGAGCTCGGCGCGTGTGATGCCGCGTTCGACCCAACGCTCGAAGAGATCGAGCTGCAACGCCGCGCAGTCGGCCGAGTACTCGGCTGCAGGCGCGCTCCACATGTACCAAGCATCTCTCTGGGTGGAGTGAAGAAGCCTACTGTAGGCACCGTAGCTCCATCCACGCACCGCACGGACCTGCTGCATGAGAGGGCTGCTGAACATGCCCCCGAACGCGGTGTTCGAGACGACGAGTGGAAACAGGTTTCGATCGCGGGTCCGCGCTCCGAGGGTCCCGATGAATAGCTGCGTCTGCGCACGCTCCGGCTTGTCCACGATGACCACGTGGCGACCGGGCCGCAATCGAGTCGGCGGAACCTCCGCGCTGCGGCTCTTCTTGCGCGCGACGGAAGGGAAAACTGCGGCGATCATCGCGCGGGCTTCGGCATCGATCACGTCTCCCGCAATTCCGACGAAGAATGCCCCAGTGGCCACGTGCCGCGCGTAGAAGCTTTCGACCTGACCGACGCCGATGCGAGCGATGCTTTCCGGATGGCCGCTCAACGGACGGCTGTAGGGATGGGTGCCGAAGAGCGCTTGGCGAAAACATAGGGCGCCCAAGGTCTGATCGTCGTCCACCCGGGCGACGAGCGATGCCAATGCTCGACGCTTGAGCTTCGCGAAGTCCGCCCCACGAAGAGCGGGCTCCCACACCATACGAGCCAACAGTGCGAGCATCGGCTCTAGGTTCCGACGTAATACGGTGGCGCGGATGCGGGTGGTGCGCATGGACACCTCGACCGACAAACGGGCTCCGAGGTGGGCCAACTGCTCCTCGAAACGATCCCGGGAAATGCCGCGCGGACCGAACCGCATCAGTTGACCCGTGAGCTGCGCCAGTCCCTCGCGACCAGCCGGGTCTCTCAGGCTACCTACGGGCAGCGCGATCTCGACGTCGACGAGGGGCAATACGTCGCTCGATTCGACGAAGACTTTCATGGCGACTTCGGCGTGATCTCGACACGCGTGCGACGAAGGGGACGAAGATACTTGGAGACCGCACGCCGAACGTCGGCGGCGGTGACTCGCCGATACGAAGCCAATCGCTCGAACACGGCGGCTCCGTCGTTCACCACCGTCTCGTGAAACCCAATCTGCTCTGCCTTGCCGCCAGCCGTCTCCATGGTGTGGAGGAACGACAGCTCGAGCTGGTTGATGGCCTTTTCGAGCTCGGTCGTGGTCGGCCCATCGGATCCGAGCCGTCCCAGCTCCTCGTCGAGCAAAGCGAGCACGGATTGGACCTTGCTTCCTTCGCGAATCGCAAACCACATTTCATACAAGCCTGGGTCGACGAACGGCGAGATCGATCCTCGCACCGACAGCGCCACCTCTTCATCGACGCACATGAGTCGGTGCAAGCGGGAGCTTCTCCCGCCGAACAACATCTCGTTGGCGACGACCAATGCAGCCGTGTCTGGATCGGAAAAAGCAGGCGCCCGATAGCCGATGAGGAGCTTCGGCGTGGGGGTCGGTGCGGGAAAGCGCACGATGCGCTCGGCGCGTTGCGATGGTTCCTTCACGATCCTTTTTTGCGGCAATCGGGTTCCAGACAGACGCCCGTAGTGCCGTTGGACCAAAGCCAGCGCCTTTCGCTCTTCGAAGTCGCCTGCCATGACCACGGTGGCGTTGTTCGGGGCGTAATGTGATCGATAGAAGGCGCGGCAATCACGCACGGTGAACCCACGAATGTCTTCCATCCAACCGATCGTCGGCCAGCGATAAGGATGCCGGCGAAAAGCGTTCGCGTAGAGCAGCTCGAGCGCCCGGCCTTCGACGTCGTCTTCCACGCGAAGCTTTCGTTCGTTGGCAACGACCTCTTTTTCCGAGGTGACCTGTGGAATGCGAAGGACGAGATTCGACATGCGGTCCGCTTCGAGCTCGATCAAGAGCGGCAAGGTGCCGCGGGGCGCGTTTTCGTAAAAGAAGGTCCAATCGGTCCAAGTCGCCGCATTGGCTTCCGCGCCAGCGCGCTCCATCAATCGATCGAATTCTCCCAGTGCGTGGGTGCGCGTTTCGTTGAACATCAAGTGCTCGAACAAGTGTGCGAGCCCCGTCTTTCCGGGCCGCTCATCCCGGGACCCGACGCGAAACCAAGTGTGGTAGCTGACCGTCGGCGCGGAGCGGTCGACGAGCGTCAACACGGTCAGCCCATTGCCCAAGCGAAAACGCCTCAAACTGAGGGCTTCTCCAAACGCCTGCTCGCTGACGAACGTCCAGCGTGCATTGCGCTTTCGAACGCCGCGGTTGAGCCGCTCGACCAAGACATCAGGCGCCACCATGAAGGCCCGACCTTGCGCATCCAGGCCTCGAGGGTCAAGCCGATGCGGGCCCCACCTTTGCTTGACCGCGGTACGGGGGGCGGGTAGCCCTTCCGCCATGCCGGAAGTTCGCGTTCGTTTCGCGCCGTCGCCCACGGGGTACTTGCACATCGGCGGCGTGCGAACCGCCCTCTACAGTTGGCTCTGGGCGCGCCAGCATGACGGCACGTTCATCCTTCGCATCGAGGACACGGACCGCGAGCGCAGCACCGCCGAGAGCATCCAGATCGTGCTCGAATCGATGCGATGGCTCGGTCTCGACTGGGACGAAGGCCCCGAAGTGGGGGGCGATCACGGCCCCTACGTGCAAAGCGAGCGGCTAGAAATCTATGCCTCATATGCCGAGCAGCTGATCCAATCGGGCCACGCGTACCGTTGCTACGCCACCAAGGAAGAGATCGCAGCGGCACGCGAAGCGCACAGAAGCACTGGCACCAAGGAGGGCTTTCGCTTCCAGAGCCCGTGGCGCGATCGCACCGAGCCGCCTGCAGATCCCAACACGCCGTTCGTCATCAGGTTCCGCGCACCAGAGGAGGGGAGCACGGGCTGGGACGACGAGGTGAAGGGAAGGATCGACATTTTGAACTCGACCCTGCAAGACTTCATCCTCTTACGTCCCGACGGAATGCCGCTCTACAACTTCGGCTGCGTCATCGACGACCTCACCATGAACGTCACGCTCGTAGCGCGTGGCGATGACCACATGATCAACACGGCGCCTCAGATTCTTCTCTACCATGCGCTCGACGCGCCGGTGCCGACGTTCGCGCACATGCCGATGGTTCTCGCACCGAATGGAGAGAAGCTCTCCAAGCGTCACGCCGCAGTCGGCGTCCTCGAGTACAGGGACATGGGCTACCTTCCCGATGCGGTCTTGAACTATCTGGCGCGCCTCGGATGGTCGCACGGTGATCAGGAGATCTTCACGCGGCAGGAGCTCATCGAGAAGTTCAGCTGGGATCGCGTCGGATCGACGGCGGGGCGCTATGATTCGAAGAAATTTCTTCACGTGCAGGCGGAGCATCTTCGCATGTTGTCCGACGCCGAAATTGCCATCCGCACGGTTCCATTCCTCGCCGAACGCGGAATCGACGTCGGCGCCGACGATCCCGTTCTCTCGAAAGCGATCCCCTACGTCAAACCGAGGGCAGCGACGCTCGTGGACGTCGCCGAGGCGCTGGACTACTTCTTTCGATACCCCGAGCCCGACGACAAGGCCCGGCGCAAGTTCCTCGTGCCCGACAATGCCGAGAACCTCGTTCGTCTGGCGGACCTGATCGAGGCAATCGAGCCGTTCGACCAGGACGTCCTCGAAGAGCGAGTCAAGACATGGCTCGAAGAGAACGACCTGCCCATGAAGAGCGTGGCGCAGCCGGCGCGTGTCGCGATGACGGGACGCACACAGAGCCCGGGACTTTTCGAGGTGATGGAAGTCCTCGGCAAGCACGAGACCGTCCGGCGTTTGCGCGCCGGTGCGGAGATCGCAGCATCTACGGAACGAACGACGGCGTAACTTGGCCGCGTCTTTCGAGTAATGGAACCGATCGTGCAGACATTCGTCATCGTCGTTTATTTGCTGACACTGGGGGTGCTCGCCGTGTTCGGCGCCCACCGAACCGCGCTCCTGGTGCTCTACCTGCGCCACCGGAACGAGCGCCCAAGACCCAGGTCACAGTACCCCGAGGCGGAGCTGCCGCGAGTCACGGTGCAGTTGCCGATGTTCAACGAGATGTGCGTCGCGCGACGATTGATCGATGCTGCAGCGCGAATCGACTACCCCAGGGATAGGCTCGAGATTCAGGTGCTCGACGACTCCACGGACGCTACGACCCACATCGCGCGCACCCGATGCGACACCCTTCGTCGCCAGGGCATCGACATCACGTATTTTCATCGGAAGGACCGGACGGGCTACAAGGCCGGCGCGCTGGAGGCGGGCCTGGAGCATGCCACCGGAGAGCTAATCGTCATCTTCGATGCCGACTTCGTGCCGGGGCCGGGAGTCATCCGCGAGTTGGTGCACTTCTTCACCGATCCGTCGGTAGGCATGGTGCAAGCGCGCTGGGATCACTTGAATCCGGATCAGTCCCTCCTGACCCGATGCCAAGCGATGCTTCTCGACGGTCACTTCGCGATCGAGCACACAGCGCGCAACCGCTCTGGTCGCTTCTTCAACTTCAACGGAACGGCCGGCATGTGGCGCAAGACCGCCATCATGGGGGCAGGCGGCTGGCAGCACGACACGATCACCGAAGACATGGACCTCAGCTACCGGGCACAGCTGGCGGGGTGGAAGTTCGTCTATGCACCCAGCATCAGCGTTCCGGCGGAGTTGCCTTCCGACATGAGCAGCTTCAAGAGCCAGCAGCACCGTTGGGCGAAGGGATCGGCGCAGACTGCGCGAAAGCTCCTCGGACGCATCATGCGCGCACCAGTGCCCTCGGAGGTGAAGCGCGAAGCGTGCTTTCACCTCACCAACAATCTCGCGTACGTGTTCTTGTTGGTGCTGGCGATGCTCCAGCTTCCAAACATGCTGATCCGGCGCCACATGGAGCACCCCGCGCTTCTCTTGCTCGATGTGCCGCTGTTCCTCGCGACTTGCGGGTCGGTGGCGGCTTTCTATCTCATCGCACATCGAGATCTTCGCGGTGGGTGGACGAAGGCGATCAAATGGCTTCCCGCCATGATGGCGTTGGGAATCGGACTCGCCGTCAACAATGGGCGGGCCGTGTTGACGGGCCTCTTTGGAGGCGACGTGGAGTTCGTGCGGACGCCGAAGCGAGGAGATGCAAGTGAAAACGGAGGCGCGCCGCTCGCTCGCTACCGGGGCCGATGGTCCTGGCACAACACGATCGAGCTCGCCTTCGCGCTCTACTGCGTCGTGACCCTACTGACCGCGATCGCGACGCAGAGCTGGGCCAGCATCCCGTTCGTCCTCTTGTTCTCGGCGGGCTTCCTATACGTCGGAGCAACCAGCCTCTACGAAGGCCTCCAGCTCAGACCAGGTCAAAACGTGGCCGAGCTCGCGGAGCAAGCCCCGTCGACACACTCTTCGCCCAGTCCGCAATCGATGTTGAGCTGACACTCCGCCAGCACTTCGCTGCTTCGCACGCAGAGGTTCTGCTCCTCCACGGGGGCGCAAAAGCGGATGGTCGCGTCGATCCGGGCACATTGGTCGTCCGTTTCACACGGCGTGCGGCACTGACCGCGGACACAGACGCGGCCTGGCTGGCACTCGTTCTCGGGGCAAAACTGCTCGGGTCGGGTGTCGGGTATGCAGGTGAAGGAGCTGCAGTATTCGTGTTCGGCGCAATCGGTGTCTTCGGCGCAACTAGTGAGACAGGTTTCGTCGGTGCAGGGCCGGCATGCTCCATCGATGCACTCCTGGTCGTCGGGGCAAGGCGCATCGAGGCACGTCGAGAGGCACTGACCGTCGATGCAGATGCGCGAGTCGCCACATTCGAAGTTGAACTGGCATCGAAAAGGCGGCGGCTCCGTTTCTTCTGACTCTCCTTCGAGCGGATTCAGACACAAGCCGTTGTCGGCGCAGGTGGTCCCAATGGGGCACTCGTTTGCATCCTGACACTCGGCCACGCAGCCGATCGTCGTGCAGACCTCGCCGAGCGCGCAGTCCGCTTCCGCAAGACAGGTCGTGCGGTCGGGCGCGGGCTGAGGATCGCACTCGTTCCCCTCGCAGAAAAAGCAGCCCCGCTCGTCGAGAGGCCCGTCGGTGATGCAGACGTAGCGGGCGTCGTCGTTGCAGCCGGCGACCCCGAATAGCGCGATGAACAGAATGCCGAAGCGTCTCATGAGCGGTTCGACGCGCGTGGCAACCGTCTATTCATCGACGACCCGGCCTTGAAAACCGAACAATTCCGTTGAATAACAGAGCCCATATGAGTGGCCACAGCAAATGGTCGACAATCAAACGGCGCAAGGGCGCGCAGGACGCCAAGCGTGGGAAATTGTTCACGAAAGTGATCAAAGAGATCACGATTGCAGCGCGTTCCGGCGGCGGCGATCCGGACGGAAACCCGCGGCTGCGACGGGCGGTCGATCTCGCGCGCAGCGTGAACATGCCGGCGGACAACGTGAGCCGCGCGATCAAGAAGGGCACCGGCGAGCTCGAGGGGGTGCAATACGAAGAGCTCGTGTACGAGGGAATCGGGCCGGATGGCACCCTATTCGTGTGCGAGGTGGTGACCGACAACCGGAATCGCACCATCGCGGAGGTTCGCAAGATCTTCGACAAGAACCATGGCCAGATCGGCAGCAGCGGTTCTGCGATGTGGGCATTCGACCAGAAGGGCATCTTGCGAATGGAGAAACAGGCGGCCACTGAAGAGCAGCTTTTCGAGCTCGCGGTCGGCGCGGGCGCCGAGAACCTCGAGCTGGTCGGCGACCAGTGGGTGGTCACCACCGCGCGAAATGATCTGGACGTCGTGCGGGATGCCATCACCAGCGCCGGAATCGAGGTCGACGAAGCCCGCCTGGAATACATCCCGAACACTCCGAAGATCGTCGAAGGCGAAGTAGCGGGGCAGCTCATCCAGCTCTACGAGGCCCTCGAAGATCACGACGACATCCAAAGCGTTTTCTCCGACTTCGAGCTGAGCGATCAAGCGCTCGCCGAAATGGCCTGAACGGGTAATGCGTGTCCTCGGCATCGACCCCGGGAGCCGGCGTACCGGGTGGGGGGTCGTGCAGCTCGAAGGAACGCGTCTGCGCCACATCGGGGCCGGTACGATCATGCTGTCGGACAAGACCCCGCTTCCGAACCGTCTTCGCGTGATCCACGAGGAGCTTGCCGGAATCATCGCCCTGCATCGTCCCGATACGATGGCCGTGGAGGAAATCTTCTTCGCCAAATATGCGAACGCCGCTCTGAAGCTCGGGCACGCACGCGGCGTGGCTCTTTTGGTGGCAGCCCAGTCCGAGATCGGGGTGCACGAGTATCCGCCTGCAATCGTGAAGCGCACCATCGTAGGGCGGGGCGCCGCCGACAAAGCCCAGGTGGGGCGTCTGGTCATGGCGCTCCTCGGCCTCGGTACGCCCCCCGAAGAGGATGCGGCGGACGCGCTTGCGGTCGCTATCACCCACATTCAGGCCGCCCGCTCGTCCGTCCGCTGACTCGGCCGGACCTGGCGCCCATGGCCGAATTGCATACATCTGTTCAGTAACCTGCTACCCTCCAGCCAGTGATTGGGAGGCTGACAGGGGCCATCGCGCAGTGGGAGGCGGACGGCTCCGTCATCGTCGACGTGCACGGCGTCGGGTACGAGGTTTTTCTTCCTCCGGGCGCGGCCGGCCGCGTTGGCTCCGAGCCGGGTCAGCCGGTGTCCCTCTTCATCCATACCCACGTCCGAGAGGATGTGCTCACGCTGTTTGGCTTTGCCACCGCGGAGGACCGGGCGGCGTTTCGCGCACTGCTGAAGGTGAGCAGCATCGGGCCGAAGCTCGCGCTTGCCATCGTCGGAGCGTTGAGCGCGGGCGAGCTGCAGGACGCGATCCACAGACAGGACAAGACCGCCTTCAGAGGCATCTCGGGCGTCGGTAAAAAGACGGTCGAGCGGATCCTGGTCGAGCTGCGGGACAAGCTCGATTTTGCTGCAACGGGCAAGACGGGAGTCCGCCTTCGGGCGGTTCCGAGCCCTTCGGCGTCGGCGAGTGACACGGTCGTTGGTGCGCTGGTGCAAATGGGATACAAACGCAGCGAAGCGGAGGCTGCAGTCGGCAACGCGGTGGGCGCCTCGGAGGATGACCTCGAGGGGCTGTTGCGTGCCGCACTGTCGGCGTTGTCATGACCGAAATGGAAGCCAGATCGAACGATAATCTCAGCGTCGCCGAGCACTCCGAAGATCGCGTCTTCGATCGGAGCCTTCGTCCGACGCGATTCGACGACTTCGTCGGCCAGGAGCGGATCAAGGACAACCTGCGGGTCTTCGTCGAAGCCGCCCGGAGGCGTGGTGACCCGGTAGATCACACGCTTTTTTGCGGGCCGCCCGGCCTCGGGAAGACGACCCTGGCTCTCATCTTGGCTTCCGAGCGAGGCGTCACGCTGCACTCCGCGGCCGGACCAGCCATCGAGCACAAAGGGCAACTCGCGGCACTTCTGACCAAGCTCGAGCCGAACGACGTGCTCTTCATCGACGAGATCCATCGGCTCAACGCAGTGGTGGAGGAAAATCTCTACACGGCGGTCGAGGACTTCCGAATCGACATCGTCAACGGGGACGGTCCATACGCACAAACACTTCAACTCCCATTGAGACCTTTCACGCTGATCGGCGCCACGACGCGAACGGGTCTCTTGACCAATCCGATGCGCTCCCGCTTCGGTTACGTGGCGCGTCTCGACTACTACCCCGACGACGCATTGCGATCGATCATCGAACGCAGCGCTCGGCTGCTAGATCTCTCGGTCACCAAAGAGGCGGCGCACGAGCTGGCACGCCGGTCCCGCGGCACGCCGCGGATCGCAAACCGCTTGCTCCGAAGATCGCGTGACTTTGCGCAAGTGTTGTCGAACGGAAAGCTGGACGCGAAGACCGCACGCGAAGCGCTCGAACGGCTCGAAGTCGATGGCGCGGGGCTCGACCAGATGGATCGCCGTTATCTCACCGTCATCATCGATCACTACGATGGGGGCCCGGTCGGCATCGAAACGTTGGCGGCTGCGCTGAGCGAGCCGCGCGATACGCTCGAAGACGTGTACGAGCCCTATCTGCTTCAGAAGGGGTTTTTGGCGCGCACGGCGAGGGGACGTGTGGCGACCCGTCACGCCTTCGAGCACCTCGGCAAGGAGCAGCCCGCTCGGGCGCAGACCGGCCTGTTCTGAGTCGCTTTCTTGAGCCTGCCCTCCGCGGGAGGGCCCTGCTAGAGTCACATTCCCCCATGATTTCCGACTCCCATACCGCCGAGGAGTGTCTGCTGCGCCAGGTGGAGCGGTGGACCCCCGAAGAGGCCGAGCTTTGGGATCGATGGCGGAGCTCGCTGACGGCCGAGCAGCGCGCCGACGTGCTCCCACTGCAAGCGAGCTTGACGGGTTTGGTCGCCCTTCGTCGGCGCGAAGCCGCAATGCTCGGCGAGACGGATGAAGATTTTCGGCCCCAGTTGCGCACCGTCGTCGCCGGACACCGGTGGGCGCTCGAGCTCGTAGCGCACCTTCGCGACGGGCGGGTCGACGAGCTTGGCGCATACCCTCGGCCCGATGCGTCGGGCTCGCCCGAATCGTCACTTCTTTCGCTCGAACGCTCCATCACCGATGCGCTTCGGGTGAGCGAACGACTCTTGAGCCTGCCCACCGTCGATGCCGTGTCTTTCGCGGCGAGCGCGGACTTGTTTCTACGGGATCTCGAGCACAACAGGTACTTTCATCCACCCGAGCCACTCGAGTTTTCGAACGTGTCCGACCTGGTGTCCGCGCAAAGCGTCGCACCGGAGCTTGCGGCGTGGCAGAGCGAGTCGGCGAAGACTACGTTGTTGGTATCGTTTCTCACCCTGCTTCGCACACACCGGTTTCTGGGAATCGCCGACCGACAGATTTTGCTCGGTGAGGATCTCCACCGGGCGCACATCGTGGTCGCGGCCGTGCGAAGAGAGTTGGAAGTTTGGACGCGCTTCGTCCTGGTTCAGGGGGTCGAAACGTTTGCCGACGAGCTGGAGGCCAGGCTGCTATCCGTAGATGCGGACTACATCCACGAATCACGCGCAGAAATCAGCGGAGCATCCCGAGAGCTGCAAGGTCTCAGGGAAATGGTCGAGGCGGCGGCCGCCGGCGTGCATGCCAAGGCCTGTGATGCGCTCGACCACCCGCTCTCCGAGGCCGAGGCCGTGGGCAGCCAGTCGCTCGTCGCCGAACGGATGCGAAACGGAATCGGTGACGTTCGCGCTGCGCTCAAAGAAGCGGCCAGGCTGCTCCACCGCATCGGAAATCCGTCACAGATCGAGCGGGCCAAGCGGGTCAGCGAGCAGGTGCCCAAGGACTTGCACCAGGACATCTGGGGGTTTCGGTTCATCTTGAGGGCGTTCATCGCCAAAGCTTCGGTCGCGGCAACGGCTGCAGACGACTGGCTCGACCTCGAGAATCTCGAGTTCGTGCCCGAGTTCGTCCGTCACTTTCGCCTATTCGGCCCGCGCTTGATTCGCGCCACCGACTACGCGGACCGCGAGGCATTGATCGGCGCGATGAGCCTGCTGAGCAGGCACGAAACGATCGACGCACGAGCTCTAGGCGCCGCGATGCGGGAGTGCGAGGCGTTTGCGGAGCACCTCGACGCGATGCTCGAGCGGATGCCGCGCTCCCCCCTCACGCCGTTCGACAAGCACGCGGCCGCAAACGGCCTGAGAAGCTATCTCACCGCGGCCAAACATCGCCAAGCGACCGAGCGGGCCGCGGCGGCTGCCTTTGGGCTGCTGGATCCAGCACGGACCGAGAGCGGCTAGCTGAAAATCCCGAGTGCTGCGAAAGTGCGCTCGATCACCCAAAATGCGGCCAGCGAGCCGATTACATAGGCAGGAATGGTCGGCTGAGATCGCCAACTGGGTGGAATCGCCGAGCGAAGGGCGGCGTAACCGGCCCAAGCCATGGCGATGACCATCAACTGTCCCGCCTCGAGGCCCAGATTGAAACCCAGTAAGGCCAGCGGGATCTCTCCGGCCGGAAGGCCGGCGTCGAACAAGACCGATGCGAAGCCGAGACCGTGCAGCAAACCGAGCGATCCGGGAAGGCTCCATGGGTGCCTCCAAACGGGACCATGCGCACCGGATCGTATCTCCAACGCGAGAACCACGATGGTCGCTGCGATGAGCGCCTCGACCGCCATTTGTGGCACTTCGACGATGCCCAAAACCGAAAGAGCCAAGGTGAGGCTGTGGCCTATCGTGAATGCCGTGACCGCCGCCACGAGGCGCCGTTGCCATCCGAAGAGCAGGAGCAAACCGACGACGAACGTCAGGTGATCCCAGCCCGTCAGCAAATGCTCGACCCCCAACGTCAGATAGTCGAAGAATGAATGCGACCGTTGCTCGGGTGCCGTGACCACGAGCTCTGGCGTTCCCGCATCGAGGATCGCGTGATGAACGCTGCCGTCGGGTCCGATGATGCGCACCACGACGTTCATCGTCGAGTCCTCGAAGCCATCGACCCCGATGACGGCTCCGAGCATCTCATCGTGCTCGCAGCGGAGCCTCACGGTTTCGGTGACCGAGAGGCCGTCGTCGCTCCGGCTTTGTTCGACGGGGCCCAACGCTTCGCACGATTCGGGAATTCGAGGCCTGAGCGATTGTCCGGTGGGACGCTTTGCGGGCGCTCGCCAAGTCATGGTGACGGTGCCGTCCCCGCCTCGCTCGAACGAAAGCACCGAGGGCGCCAACGGATGCGCCGAGGCGCCACGTGGAAATGACCAGCTCGCTGCGAGCAAGCACAGCGTGATCGCGATGCGCATCATGGAGACCTCATGAGGTGTACGGTGTAGGCGTCTCGAAGCGCCGCCATGCGTTCCTCGCGAAGCTCTTCGCGAATCTCCTGCAATCGGTCGGCGCGCACCTCGGCGGCGATGACGTCGAGCGAGGGAACGTACGCCGGCCTCTTGGAGAGGACTCGCACGAAATGAAGCCCGTACACCGACGAAATCGGGCCGCGCCACGGGCCGACGATTCCTTCTTCGACGACTCGGCCGAGCTCTTCCCCGTAGTCGTCTCGAACCTCGGAAGCCCTGACGAGCTGCTCCGCGCGCAAGCCGGGCAAGGGGTCACCGAGCCCGCGGGGCGCCTCGGCACCGAGCTCGGAGAGCTTCTCCCTCATCTCGCGCGCATCGGCAGAGAGCTCTTCACCGCGCTTGGAGCGGCTCAAGAAGACGTGTTGCATTCGAACACGCCCCTCCCGCTCGAATCGATCCCGATGTGCCTCGAGATGAGCCTCCAAATCTTCGCGGCTCGGCATGCGGTCCTTCGGAATCGACCCGAGCGCCTCGCGCGCGCGATACAGCACGCGTGCTCTCACGATCGGGTCGTGCTCGTGCATGTCCATTTCGAGCGCTCTCAGGTACAGGGTGAGATCGTCGTCCGTCGACTCGGGCTCGATGAAACGCATGTTTCGTACGAGATGATCGAACACGATGGGATCACTGCGGTCCCATCCGTAGCGCCGCGCCTCGTTGATCAGGATCGCCTCGCGGATCTCGTTTTCGATCTCGCCCGCGGTGGCATTCGAACGAACTCGAACCGTGATCTCGGGGCCGGCCTGCCGGTCACTTTGAAAGACGACTTTCGCCCCGAAGAGCAAGCCGCCGATCAGGAAGAAGTGGAGCAGCGTGCGGAGCATCAAGGAGCGGGTCGGTACCAAATTGGCGAGGTCCACGCGCGCTCTTGGATGACCGGTTCCACTCGTGGCTGGCAGCATCGCGCCTCCGCGGGCGGAAGGGTGTCCGGATCGCTGCAATCGATGCTGTCGCACCAATCGACGTTGAGACCGGCGACGGGATCGCAACAGTCGAGATCGATCTGCCGTGTGGGCTCGTTACAGTCGTAGCCGGCCTGCACGCACTGCCAGGTGGTCCAACGGCAGGTGGGGTTCTCGATGACGCGGGCGTAGTAATAGGCCTGCTGGGCGGGGTCGAAATCAGGATCCTCCCAGACGCGGCAGAGGTCACCGAAGCCCTCTCCCTGTCTCTCGCAGGTCGCCATGTCGACGCTGGCGCCGTTTTCGGGATTGCCGGCGATCTCGTACACCTGCACCCGGTGTTCCTCGCCATCGAGCCAGCCCTTCACGATCTGGATGCGCTGAAGCGGCGCCCCCATGGCGTCTTGCTTGGCTGAAACCACCAGCTTCGGCGCAGCGGAGCCGGAGCGAGGCGGGAGCGTTCCGCCCATCGGAACCCCGGCGGCGTAACCCTGGGCGGCCAGATCCGCAGCGCTGCATAGATCGCTCGGGTAATCCCAGCCGCCAAACATGCGGACGACGATGCGGGGACCGCTCGTCCCGAACGTTTCCTTGCGACGAAACGCGGAGAAGATCGCGTCCCGCGCATTCTCTTCGGCCCATACGGCCGTCAGTCCGCCTGGGCTCAGGTACTCGATGTCGGGGAAACCCTCGGGGACCGGCAGAAAACGGTTGGGCTGACCGGCGCCTCCGTGACCCTTGAAGTCGTTTTCGGCGACGAAACCAGCCGCGGAGATGTGCGTGTCGGTTGCGGCCGTGATCCCATACTGAAATGGATTCACGCCGAGACTGGACTCGAGCTTCATGCCCTCGCCATACGCGAACCGCAAGAAGCCCTTCGGGTCCGGCTCGCCGGTCTGCTCGAGATTGGTCGCCGCGAGGCTCGTAAACGGAAGCACCTCGAAGCCGCAGAGCTCGTCGGAAAGCGTCTCTCCGGGAAGGCACTCGGACGTGCCCTTGTGCTGGTAGATCTCGATGACCGGCTCGAGCGCATTGCTCGTTTGCGCGTACTCGGGGGTGAAGGGCTCGCCGTTCGCCATCCGATTCTCGAAGTAGATGCCCTCGGAGAGATTGGTGTTGTGCGGGATCGCGATCACGTCACAGCCGTTGCCCGCATCGAGACACTCTTCCTCGAGGCGCGCCCAAAGCCCCTCGGGGTAGGGCTCGTCGAAATAGTTGTAAGGCAGCGGCGTCACGTTGGCGTCCTTGAACATGACGTTGCGGTGGAGGTTCTTCGATGCTGGGCCCCCGCTCCATTCGTAGCCCGGAAAGGTCGTGAATTGGCAGCTATTGCTGCGATCATATGCACCCTCGGCGGCATCGACGACGTCGCGCCACACGTTCATTCCGGCTTCCAAGCAGTACTGATCGCCCGCCCCGCAAAGCGCGGGATACTTGGCGCTGCTCTGGGGCGCGGCAGTCAGGCCGTTGATCTGGACGAACACCAGCGCGGCGTCGATCGGATCGGAATCGAACTTGTTGGCCGCCCGATACTGGACGCACTGCGGGTCTTCGGAAACGGGCGAGCCAGGATCGTTACAAAGCTGGATCGTGCTCAGAAACTCTGCGTGGTCGCTCAACATCACGAAGTCGAGCGGCCGATCGATCGTGGCCATTCGGGTGGGGTTGCCATCGGCGTCGTAGGGTTGGAGCGGTATGGTCTCCCCTCTTGCAAAAGCATACGCGTCCTGCTGGTTGGTACGGGTGCCTTGCATGTTGGCGTCGAACGACAGCTCGGTGTGGATGTGGGTGTCTCCCCAATACACCTGGCGAAGCTCGTCGAAATCGGCGCAGCGTCCGAGCTCGTCCGTGAAGCCTCCATCATCTCCGCCGCACGCAGGCGCAGCGCAGATCACACATGCGGCGAGGCACGCGATCCAGGTACGGGACATTGCGCAACCGTAACGGAACCGCGTGAATTTGCAACGAGCTAGACCTCGACCTCACCGCGAAAAACGAAACGCGCCGGCCCCTGCATGAGGACGGTGTCGCCGGGTGCCCCGACGGTCACCATCAGCGTGCCGCCAGGAAGCCGAATGCTGAGTTGTCGCTCGCGTTCTGCCCGACCGGTCTCCACGGCTGCGACGGCGGCTGCGCACGCCCCGGTCCCGCACGCCAGCGTCCACCCCGCCCCGCGCTCGAGCACGTCGAGCCGCATGCTGGAACCGTCGTACTCGGAGACGAAGCCTACGTTGACGCCTTTGGGGAAGTGGAAGTCCCTCTGGACGACCGGTCCGATCTCGAAGCGGGCGTCGCCGACGGGATCGAACGTCACCGCGTGCGGGTTTCCGAAAGACACCCCGGTGAGATGAATGGTGCGGTCGTCCACCGCGAGGGCGTGATCGAGCCATGGCGCATCGGCACGCAACGGAAGGTCGGAGGGAACGAGAGAAGGCGGTGCCATCTGCACTGCCACCGATTCTGCGCCGGGGCGATTCACGACCAGGCAGGAGTGAGGGCCGGCCGGGGTATCGATCGTCACGTCGAGCGTCGACTCACCGGCGCGCCTCGCCAAATGAAGAGCCACGCATCGAATGCCGTTGCCGCACATCTCGGGCACCGAGCCATCGGAGTTGATGACGCCCATCGAAGGCGCAGCGACGTCGAGCAACAGCACTCCATCGCCACCCACCCCGCGGTGCCGGTCGCAGAGCGCGACCGCTCGGTCGGTGCTGAGCTGTAGACCCCGAAGCGCCTCCGTCTCGATGAGCAGGAAGTCGTTGCCTAGACCTTCGTATTTGTAGAACGGGAGCAGCACGGCGCGACAGTTCTAGAGCGCAAGCCCCGGAACAGCAACGCAGCGCGCTCGGGCGCCCTGTCGCCCCCAACCCCTCAAGTCCACCTACGACTAGGCGACGGCCCGTTCGCTGTGCTGCCCATCCCGACCCGTCCTCCTTCGTAGACGTCAACACACCCGGGCCGCGGCACTCGATCCCCGGACCACGGCGCCCGGCTCACGCACCCCGATCCCCGATCTAGCGTCAGCTTCAGTGACAGCGACGGCGGCAGCGTCAGCTACAGGGCCAGCGACAGCGTTCCCCGGAGGACGGGTCGCGACGGGCGTGCTCGCGCTCGGGCGCCCCGTCGCCCCCAACGCCTCAAGTCCACCTCCGGCTAGGCGACGGCCCGTTCGCTGTGCTGCCCATCCCGCCCCGTCCTCCTGCGTAGACGTCACCACACCCGGACCGCGGACCACGGCGCCCGGCTCACGCACCCCGATCCTGGATTCTCGATCCAGCGTCAGCTTCAGTGACCGCGAC